>NSIC01000009.1 GCA_002737635.1 Acidimicrobium sp. | reverse complement strand
TAACGATGTCGTCAAGCAATAAACCAAGGTGAGCATTAATTGGGTATCCACCTTCGAGTTTCTCATCTAGGTATCTTGCAAACACTTCAACATGTCGTGCTTCGTCTACGACTTGGGTGCTGGCATACAACTTTGCGTCGTACCAGGGCACTGTCTCAACGATCTTGGCAGTACAAATGAGTGCGCCCTGCTCGCCGTGAAGAAATTGCGAAAGCATCCACTTACGACTTTGAATACCGAACTCAAGCCATTCTTTGTCACCCCAAGTTGCAAGTTTTGTATCGGCGTACCAGCTTGGGTCAACGCCGTTGCCGATCGCAGCCTGATCGGCTGCAACAGTCTTCTCGATGTCAACTGGTGTTTCCCAAGGCAAATCGGTGGTGCCATTCCACTGACTCGTCTTGGCTTTCTCATAGAGTTTGCGCAATGGCGGTCGGGATAACGAATAATCCCAAGTGAAAATTGTGTCGGCGTTGTTTTTGACAACATGCTCGATTTCGTTTGTCGGCGTCACCGGAATACTGAGGATCGCTTCAATATTGTTGATTTGATCTCGACCGATGATGTCTTGGTTTTGCTTTTCTGTGATTGACATAATTTCCTTTGCTTTCTATTTGCTTGTTTGGTTGCTACTTTTTACTTTTTAAATTCGTGAATATTGATGTGCGTATTCAAAAACTTGGCAGTGCTCGCTTCATTGGTGAAGTCGTAACGCTCTGAGGGCGTCAAGAAGTAAGAAATTACGAGACGAGCTAAAACTTCAACCAGTGCATCGGCTTCGCGCTTAGGCAAAAAGTCCGCAACCAGCGGCGCCAAATATGAAGCGGCGACACGCACGATGCGCGACAAGCCGTCGATCGTGAACTGCATCAGAGTCGTACCCGGCTCGGTGGCCAGCATCATCGCCAAGTGTTGATCATTGCGCAACTCGGTGGTTGCCGAAACGATGCAGCGCACGAGCAGATCTTCGAGCGACTTTGCGCCATCGGCACGAGATAACAGCGTCGTGAAAAATTCATCAAGTGACCGCACATGCAGTGCTTCGAGCAAAACTTCTTTACCACCCGGAAACATTCGATAAACAGTTGCGCGCGAGACATTTGCCAGATTGCAAACATCAGCGACGGTAAACCGCGAGACTCCCCACTTTTCGATCGATAATTTCGTGGCGTCCAGCACACGCGTCTCAACCTCAGTTAGCAACGCCGGGTTTGTGATTTCAGCAACAGCCATAGTGAGACAATAAGACTATAACTGTCTCTGTGTCAAGTAGTGCTAGTTTTGGCTTTAAATAACAAGTCGTTCTCTAGAAAGGAACACCAAAATGACCACCAAATCACGCTTCATGCGCCTGGCGATAATCCTCGGCAGCATGGCGACACTCGGCCTTGCCAGTTGTGGCAGTGACGATTCGAGTTCAGCCTGCCCGACAGTCGAGTCTGGCAAATTGACCATTGCAACTGGCACCCCGGCTTTCGAGCCTTGGGTTGTTGGTGACGCACCAGAATCTGGCGAAGGTTTTGAAGCCGCAGTTGCATATGCAGTGGCTGGCGAACTTGGTTACACGAATGAAAATATAGTTTGGGTGCGAACCGGCTTCGACGAGGCGATTCAACCTGGCGCAAAAAACTTTGACTTCAACTTGCAGCAATACTCGATCACAGACGAGCGCAAAGCCACTGTAAGTTTCAGCGACCCGTACTACTCGACGAATCAAGCAGTGGTCGGCTTTGCTGACTCGCCTGTTGCCAGCGCGACAAAACTTTCAGAACTTAAAGAACTGAAGTTTGGCGCACAGTCAGGCACAACCAGCCTCGACTTCATCAACAACGTGATTCAGCCAACCAATGAGCCGTTCGTTTATGACGACAACGCTGGTGCCAAGGCCGCACTTGAAGCAAAACAAATCGATGCGATTGTCGTCGACTTGCCGACAGCTTTTTACATCAGCGCCGTAGAAATTGAGGGCTCAAAAGTCATTGGACAGTTTCCATTGAGCGATGCAGTCGCCGCCGACAACTTCGGCTTGCTGTTCGACAAAGACAACAAGCTCGTTGACTGTGTCAACACTGCTCTTGGTGCGCTCAAAGAGTCGGGCAAATTGGCAGAGATTGAAAAGACATGGCTCGCCGATAAGACAAACGCGCCAGTCATAACCCTCGACTAATAACTGTCACCCAATACGGAAACAAAAACTCAACGCCAGAAGTTCGAACGACGACAGCGCCAGCGCAGCAGCATTATTGCCGCGCTGAGCACTGTCGTTGTCGTTGGGCTTTTAATCGTTGCGATACCCAGACTTCCCCGCTGGGGACGAGTCAAAGAATCGTTCTTTAATGGCGAGCGTTTGTTCGACTCGTTTCCAAGATTGCTGGATGCTTTCGTTCTCGATATAAAAATTTTTGCTTGGTCAACGCCGGCAATAATTGCTTTGGCACTGTTGCTGGCAATTGCGCGCAGTTCGCGCAACCCTGCTCTGTTTCCGATTCGCATTTTTGTAATTGCATACATCGACATCATGCGTGGTGTGCCCGTAATTTTGTGGATCTATCTAATCGGTTTTGGCGTGCCCGGCGTCGGACTCGAGAGGCCCTTCAACTCGCCACTTCTCTGGGGCTCAGTGGCTTTGGTTCTAACTTACGGCGCATACATCGCCGAAGTTTTTCGCGCCGGAATCGACAGCGTGCACGAGTCACAGCGAGCGGCTTCGCGAAGTTTGGGTCTTTCAAATTCACAAACGATGCGCTTCGTGATCTTGCCGCAGGCAATTCGTCGCGTGGTGCCACCGCTGATGAACGACTTGGTCAGCCTGCAAAAAGATGTCGCGCTCGTCAGCTTGATCGGACCGATCGAGATTCTGCGTCAAGCCGGCATCGATAAAGCCAAGTTCGCAAACTTCACACCGTATGTTGCTGCAGCAATTGTCTTCTTGATGATCACGATCCCCTTGACGCGAACCACTGATTATTTGTTGGCCCGCGAGCGCAAGCGCACTTCTGCGACGAGGGTGCGATGAAACTCGAATTGCGCCAAGTCTCCAAATCATTTGGCTCGCGCACCGTGCTCTCGGGTCTCGACTTGCAGGTGCAAGCCGGTGAAGTCGTTTCATTTATCGGCTCGAGTGGTTCTGGCAAAACAACTCTGCTGCGCTGCGTCAACCTGCTCGAACCGATTGATGGTGGCGAAATTCTTTTGGACGGTGACGAGATCTCGAAGATTGGTCGAGACCCGAATCCGATTCGTCGGCGCATCGGCATTGTTTTTCAGAGTTTTAATCTGTTTCCGCACATGAGCGTTCAGCGCAATATCACGCTGGCATTGACTCAAGTGCTCGGCAACTCAGCAGACGAGGCCCATGAAACCGCAAAGTCGCTGCTTGCCCGATTTGCTCTTGTCGAAAAGATCGACTCGTACCCAGATCAACTTTCGGGCGGTCAACAACAGCGAGTCGCAATCGTTCGCGCACTGGCAATGAACCCAGAGGTTTTGTTGCTCGACGAAATAACATCGGCGCTCGACCCCGAACTGGTCGGCGAGGTGCTCGATGTCGTGCGCGAACTCAAAGGCAGCGGCATAACGATGCTGATCGCCACGCACGAAATGAACTTCGCTCAAGAAATCAGTGACCGCGTGTGCTTTCTTGACGCTGGCCGTATCGCCGAACAGGGTCAGCCACAGCAGATTTTTGCGAACCCGAGTGACGAGCGCACCAAACAGTTTTTGCGACGGGTCAATTTTTAGATAGTCGGCAAAACATAATCGGCGAATTTCTCGCGCAAAGTCTTTTTCGAAAATTTGCCCACACTGGTCTTGGGCACTTCGTCGATGAACACCACATCGTCGGGCACTTGCCACTTGGCGAGTCTTGGTCGAATGTAGTCGAGCACTTCATCTTTCGTCAGAGTCTCGCCAGGGTTGAGAACGACACAAGCCAGTGGCCGCTCTGACCATTTCGGGTGCGGCACACCAACAACTGCAGCTTCTTTTATTTTCGGGTGCGCCATCAGTTCGTTTTCGATTTCAACTGAAGAGATCCACTCGCCACCTGTCTTAATCAAGTCTTTCGTGCGATCAACTAGTCGAATGCGACCAGAAGAATCCATAGTTGCAACATCACCGGTGCGCAACCAGCCGTCATCGGTGAAACTTTCGCCGGCGCGAGCATCGTTGTAATAAGTGGATGCAATCCATGAGCCTGCACATTGCAACTCGCCACTCGTCTCGCCGTCCCACGGCACAGGTGTGGTCGTGCCCGGCAACACAACACGACAATCGACACCGAAATTAATCGTGCCAACAGTTGTGCGCAACTCTGCCTGTTCTTCGATTGACTTTTTCTGATCGGCAAGCGAGAGATTGCAAGTCGCGGCAATCGGACTCGTCTCGGTCATACCCCAGGCTTGCAAGATCGGCAAACCAACAGTTTCGCGATAAGCCTCACTCAATGCCTTTGGTACCGCACTGCCACCAACCGGAATCACTCGCAACGAAGATGTGTCGCGACCCTTGAGTTCGGGAAGCACTCCCATCCAAATTGTTGGCACTCCGGCAGCCACGGTTACTTTTTCTTCAACGATCAAATTTGCGATCGCCTTGCCAGAAAGATCGGGGCCAGGTAACACAAGACTCGCACCACACGCGACTGCGGCGTGCGCCAAGCCCCACGCGTTGGCGTGGAACATTGGCACGACGGGCAAGATCACATCACTTTCGCGAGCGCCAAGCGAATCAACCATCATCGCGCCCATCGTGTGCATATAAGTCGAGCGGTGACTATAAACGACGCCTTTCGGATTGCCCGTGGTGCCACTCGTGTAACACATGCTGGCAGCCAAATTTTCGTCGGTGATTTTGAATTCGACGCCTGACACGCCTTTGATCAATTCTTCGTAGTTGTGCATCTGCATGCCAGGTACAGAATCTGGCACATCGCCCTTGCCGTCATCCATGATCACGAGGTGTTTGACCGTTTTAAATGTCGGCAGCAACGGCGCGAGCAATGCGAACAACGAACGGTCGACGAAAACAACTTCGTCTTCGGCGTGATTGGCAATATAAGTCAACTGCTCAGGAAACAAACGAATGTTCAAAGTGTGCAATACACGACCGGTGCAAGGCGCGGCGAAATAAAGTTCGAGATGTCGCGCGGTATTCCAAGCAAAAGTTGCAACGCGACCGTCTCGCGTAATTTTCAGTTTGTCGAGCGAGCCACCGAGTTGGCGCGTGCGTGCAGCCCACTCGCCATAAGTCATGCGGTCTTTGCCAACAGCAGTTGCCGTCGTGATCGTCTTTTCGGCGTGGTAATTTTCGGCGCGCTCAAAAAGATGCACCATTGTTAGTGGTGTGTCCTGCATTAAACCCTTCATCGATCCCCCGAAAGTCTTAGGCTGAGTAAATTAAAGTTAGCAAGTCGGCTAGCGTTCTACGAATGCGCAAAGCGGTGCTTGCACTTACAACATTGTTGTTTGTGATCGGCACGATCGGCAGCAACATCGGGCCGGCACTGGTCGATGAACGACCACGGCTCGTGTTGATGCTCAGTTCGCGCAACCGTAACCTGTTTGGCTCGGTGCCATACATCGATCTGTTGAGCTATTCAGTCATTGGCTTCACTCGCGTGCTGATCGCCGGCGTCGCGCTGTTTTTTGTCGGTCGCTGGTATGGCGCGAAAGCGCTCGGCTGGGTCGAGGGCAACATGGGTGAACTGCCGGCAATATATAAGTGGACAGAACGTGCCCTCGACAAAGCAGGACCTGCGATTCTCGTGCTTATGCCTGGCAGCAATATCGTCTGCCTACTGCTTGGGCATCGGCGCATGGCACCCAAAAAGTTCGTGCCGTTATTGATGGTGGGCATCGCGATAAAACTCGCTGTGCTCTGGCGCGGTGGAAAATTGTTCGAAGAGCAAATCCGCGACTTTCTCAGCTATATCGAGCGCTATCAATGGTGGGTTGTCGGCGGTTTGTTTATAGCCTCAACTTTGCAATCGGCTCGCAAGGGTCGACCAAAAACTACTTAACCACAACTTCACGACTCGGAGACATCATGGCATCAAAAAAGAAAAACGCGAAAAAAACGAAAAAGAAATCTGTTAAAAAAGCCGTCAAAAAATCTGGCAAGAAGAAGGCTGCTAAAAAAGCCGTCAAAAAATCTGGTGCAACTGTCACATTAGGCGGCAATCCTGTTTCGGTAAGCGGCAAATTGCCAGCAACAGGCAAAGCATTGCCGAAGTTTTCGCTCACAACAAGCGCGCTACAAGACATCAGCAATAAAGACATCGCGGGCAAGCGCGTGATTTTCAACATCTTCCCGAGCATCGATACACCAACTTGCGCTACCAGCACTCGTAAATTCAATGAAATCGCTTCATCGTTGCAAAATACAGATGTTTACTGCGTGTCTGCCGACCTACCATTCGCCCAGGGTCGCTTTTGTGGCACCGAAGGCTTGAGCAATGTCAAGACTGCATCGTCGTTTAGATCAAATTTCGGTGCAGCATTCGGTGTAAATCTCACTAACAGCGTGCTAAAAGGTGTGCTGGCGCGCGCAATTGTTGTCGCCGACGAAAAGGGCAAAGTTTTGCACACTGAACTCGTCAGCGAAATCGCCAATGAACCGAATTACGACGCAGCGATCAACTCACTGCGCTAACTAACCGCGTAAATCAATGCGCTAGTAATTAGGCGCGTTAAATACTTAAAAACTTGTCGAGCCCGAGGGTGAAGCCCTTGTGCTCGGCAATTTTTTTGCATGCCAACACAACGCCAGGCATGAAACTTGCGCGATCAATCGTGTCGTGGCGAATTGTAAGTGTTTGACCTTGTGTGCCTAATACGACTTCTTGATTGGCAACAACGCCGCGCATGCGAACTGCATGAATCGGTATGCCGGCTGCTGATTTTGCACCGCGTGCACCAGCAATCGCCTCGTGTGTTGTCGGATCTTTAGCCCAAGTACTGCTGGCCGCAGCCATTCGATTCGCAGTTGCAATTGCCGTACCTGACGGCGAATCTGCTTTGCCGTCGTGGTGAATCTCGATAATTTCTGCCGTGTCGAAAAATGGTGCGGCTATCTCGGCAAAGCGCATCATTAGTACTGCGCCGATAGCAAAGTTCGGCGCAACTATGCAGTTACTTGACGAAAATATTTTTTGAAAATCTTCGATGTCTTGATCTGTGAACCCAGTCGTGCCGACAACAGCATGAACGTTGTGCATCGCCAACCAGGGCAGGTTGATGCGCGAAGCCGCTGCCACAGTGAAGTCGACAGCGACTTCAACCTTGGCGTCGGCAAGTGCGCGAAGTTCTGAAGACACCGTGATGCCGTTGATCACTGAACCAGCCGACGCGGTATCAACCGCGGCGACGAGTTCTAAGTTTTTATCGGCAACGACTGCAGAGCAGACCGTTGCACCCATCCGACCGGCAGCGCCAATGACACCGACGCGAATCGCCATCTCAGCCGAGATCTCCGAGATCATTGCGCAAGTCGCGGTCAAACTCTTCTTCGAAACTTACACTGACTGCATCTGACGGTGCATTGCGCCCGTCACGCGAGTCACGATCATTCGAACGCGGACGATCATTGCGGTCGTTACGACCACCGCGATCGTTTCGTGGACCACGGTCATTCGAACGCGGACGGTCGTTTCTATCGTTTCGTCCACCACGATCGTTCGAACGCGGACGATCATTACGGTCACCGCGATCGTTCGAACGCGGACGATCATTGCGATCGCCACGCTCTGGGCGCGGGCCCCGATCTCCACCACCGGCTGAACCCCCGCCAGAACCCTTGATGACTTCGCCATCTGGGCCAATCAGACTGAGACTTACTTTGCCACGATCGTCGATGTCGTCGACACGAACTTGAACTTCGTCGCCGATGTTAAGCACATCTTCGACGCGAGCCACGCGTTGACCATTGCCGAGTTTCGAAATGTGCACAAGACCATCTCGACCAGGAAGAATATTGACGAACGCACCAAATGCGGCGGTGTTAACCACACGGCCCGTGTAGACGGCGCCGAGTTCTGCAGTCGGCGGATCAACGATCGCCAAAATACGCGCCTTGGCGTCTTCAACTTTTGAGTTGTCTGGCGAACCGATTGTGATGATGCCGGTAGCACCGTCGTCAGACACGTTGATCTCAGCACCAGTTTCTTGCTGAATTGTGTTGATGACTTTGCCCTTTGGCCCGATTACTTCGCCAACTTTGTCAAGCGGAATCGTGAATGTCACGATCTTCGGTGCACTCTCATTAACCGTTGCGCGTGGCGCATTGATTGCAGAGTTCATCACGCCAAGAATCTTCAAGCGCGCGTCTTTGGCTTGCTGCAATGCCTTTGCCAACACATCACTCGGAATGCCTTCGATCTTCGTGTCGAGTTGCAATGCAGTAACTGCGTCTGCAGTGCCGGCAACTTTAAAGTCCATGTCTCCGAATGCATCTTCTGCACCGAGAATGTCTGTTAAGGCTGTGTACTTGCCTTGATCAAAGATGAGACCCATGGCGATGCCTGCGACTGGCGCAACAATCGGTACACCAGCATCCATCAATGCAAGACTCGATGCACAAACTGAAGCCATCGAAGTCGAACCGTTCGACGACAACACTTCGCTAACTAAGCGCAATGTGTATGCGAACTCTTCTTGACTTGGCACAACAGGAAACAATGCACGCTCAGCGAGTGCACCGTGGCCGATTTCGCGACGCTTCGGTGTGCCAACGCGACCGGTTTCACCGTTCGCCCATGGCGCCATGTTGTAGTCGTGCATATATCGCTTTGATGTTTCAGGCGTAATCGAGTCGATCATCTGATTCATTTTTGGCATCGCCATTGTCAACACGTTGAGCACTTGCGTCTCGCCGCGCTGAAACAAACCAGTGCCGTGTGCCGTCGGAATCAAACCAACTTCGGCTGAAACCGGGCGCAAGTCGGCTGGACCGCGACCGTCGATGCGAATGCCCTCGTCAACCACGCGCTTGCGAACAAGTTTCTTGGTCAACGAGCGAACTGCTTCTTTGATTTGCTTTTCTTGAGCAGGAAACTTTTCGATAAGTTCGGCGACTGTTTGTGCCGTTGCCTCGTCGATTGCCGCGTTGCGATCGCTCTTTAGCGCGATTCGAATTGCAGGTTGAAGTTTTGTCGTTGCTGCCGCTTCGACTGCTACGAACAATTCATCGCTGTAGTCGAGTACGGGCGTGTATTTAAGCGGCTCGATTGCGCCACGAGTTGCGATCACGCTTGCAACAAGTTGACGTTGCAATTTGATCGACTCTTTGATGAACTGCTTCGAAGCCTCGAGGCCACTGGCAATAACTTCTTCGGTTACTTTTGGCGCGCCGTCGGCGTAGTAAGTGAAACTCTTTTCGGTGCCACCTGCTTCGACCATCATCACAGCGACATCACCGTTGTCGAGTTCACGACCAGCGACCACGAGTTCAAATGTTGATTGCTCGCCTTCTTCAAATGTCGGGTGGGCGATCCATGAACCGTCTTGGCTGAACGCCAAACGCACAGCGCCAATTGGTCCATCAAATGGAATGCCAGAGATCATGAACGAGGCTGACGCCGCGTTGATCGCCAATACATCGTGTGGGTTCACTTGGTCGGCACCGATCACGGTGATCACCACTTGGGTTTCATTGCGATAGCCATCTGGGAAGGCTGGACGCAACGGACGATCGGTCAAACGACAAGTGAGAATTGCTTGCTGACTTGGTCGACCTTCACGACGAAAAAACGAACCAGGGATTTTTCCGGCTGCGTATGCGCGCTCTTCGACATCGACTGTCAACGGAAAGAAGTCGATTCCGTCACGCACGCCTTTGGCGGCGTTTGCTGTGGCAAGAACTGTCGTCTTGCCGATTTTTGCTACTACTGCACCTTGCGATTGCAAAGCGAATTTACCCGTCTCAAATGAGAGAGTTTTTTCGGTGCCTGAAACTGCACTGCTTACTGAAATGGCCTCGGCCATGGTTATTCCTTTCGTGTCTGCGCCGTTTATTTACGGAGCCACAGACTTTTGTGAACACAAGGTCGGTTCCCAGTTGAAAACCTCGCAAACTTTCTTGCAGTTCGCGAAATACTCAACTGACAACCAACTTCATAATGTTCGTTGGTTATGGTTTTTCTATTAATTAATTCGAGATTAGAAACTGATTAACGACGTAAATCAAGCGACTCGAGAAGTTTTCGATACTTCTCGATGTCGTTCTTGCGAACGTAGTCAAGCATTCGGCGACGACGACCAACCATCATCAACAGGCCACGACGTGAGTGGTGGTCTTTAACATGGCTCTTCAAATGCTCGGTGAGACTGTTGATGCGCTCAGTGAGAAGTGCTATTTGCACTTCTGGTGAACCGGAGTCTTTTGCGTGCTGTCCGTGTTTGCTGATGACGTCTTTTGTTGGACTAATCGCCATTTCTTTTCTGCCTTTCGAATTCTCTCGATCTGACGCTGCACTCGCAGGCCGGTGAGAGATCTGGTCGCCCCAACCTTTTGGTCGTTGGCATCGCACCCGAGGTATTAGCCCAAGTAGACCCCTTCAATCTACGGCGCCACCCCACCGAAACCACCCGCCATGAAGGCGTCTACATAAGTAGTGTGAAATGGCGTGTTCACAGGCATCGTTGAAGAACTTGGCAAAGTCGCCGAACTGAATGGTTCGCGTCTGCGCATCTCGGCGCAAACCGTGTTGGACGGTTCAAAAATCGGTTCATCGATTGCCGTTAATGGTTGCTGCCTGACGGTCGTCGAGCTCGACAAAAATTCGTGGATGACCGACGTCAGCGATGAAACATTCTCGCGCACTAATCTCGGCTCACTAAAAGTAGGCGATGTCGTCAACCTTGAACGCCCGATGGCGCTCGGTGATCGACTTGGCGGTCATTTAGTTTTGGGTCATGTCGACAGCGTCGGCGAAATTGTCGCGCCCGCACCAAATCTCGTCGTGCGAATTGCGCGCGATTCAATGCGCTTGATCGTCGAAAAGGGTTCGATTACTGTTGACGGCATCAGTCTCACTGCATTCAATTTGACTGACGATACTTTTACGGTTGCTGTGATTCCGCACACCCAGCAAGTTACGACACTCAGCGCTCGCAAAGTCGGCGACAAAGTAAACATCGAGATGGACATGCTGGCAAAACATATCGAGCGGATGAACCCGCCAGCTGCAAAATCGTCTCGTGATAAAAGATGGTGGCGACGATGAGCGAACCGACCAACGCAAAAGATCTCAACGAGTTGCGCAAGAACATCGACGAGATTGACGCGGCGATCGTCGAACTGCTGGCTCAACGAATGACTGTATGCAAAGCCGTTGCCGCGGTCAAAGCCGAGACTGCGACTGCAGTGATGCAACCCCAGCGAGTGCGAGAAGTTTTGAATCTGCGCCGACAGTGGGCAATCGACAAGCAAGTTGATCCAGATTTCACAGAACAACTGTTTCGCATCTTGCTCGCAGAAACACACCGCATCGAGATCGCCGAGGTTCGCACCGAACCCGCGCCGAGCAAAACTGCCGATGCATTGCGCAGCGCACTTGACACGGTCGCCTGTCGCATCGACCATGTCGTGGTCGCAGTTGTAAATTTGCCGGCGGCGATTCAGTTTTTAACTTCGCTCGGATTCAAGACGACACCCACACAAGATTCGGCGATCATCACTGCCGATGCCGGCGGCGTGACTGTTGTTTTGGTCGGCCCAGGCGACCCAGGTGTCGATGCACATCTTGCGGCTCACGGTTCGGGTGTGCAACACATTGCGATTGAAGTTCTTAGCGCTGGCTTCGTGCAACAAGCGCTAGCTGCAGCCAACGTGCCGCTGTTAACAGATGTGATTATCGACGCCGATGGACACGAGCAGGTTTTCACGGTGCTCGACCCGTCGACTGGTGTGCAACTGGGCTTTATTTCGCGCACCGGTCATCGCGTGCCGATCTCGGGCCAAAACGTTCGCGCCCTGTTTCGCGCCCTCGCCAAACCGACCAACTAACTCGGGGCTTGCGTGAGGGCGGGGGTGGCGCTACGGTTAAGGGCGCACGGCAAATACAAGTGTCTTCGCCTCTCTAACACGGCGAAGAAAATTGGTCGGGCGCTCTCAACATAGTTTCATCAAAACCCATCGGAGGGTCGAGTTGTCTGAGAGTCGTCGCGCGTCGTCTTCGTCGTTAATTTTGCAATCAACTGCTGAGTTGATGCAACTTGCCCGAAAAATTCGCGATGAGGCATTCGGCAGTCGGATCACGTTTTCGCCAAAAGTTTTTATCCCGCTCACAATGCTGTGTCGCGATAAATGCGGATACTGCACTTTCGCTCAACCGCCCGCCCGCCTCGAAAATCCTTATCTGTCACCCGAGCAGGTTCTTGAGATCGCCAAGCTGGGCGCAAAAGTCGGTTGCCACGAAGCGTTGTTCACGCTCGGCGAGCGACCAGAGTTGCGCTATGAAGTTGCCCGCGACTGGTTGAAGCAAAACAACTACGACAGCACCGTGCACTATTTGCATGACATGGCGGCGCTCGTTCTTCGCGAGACAGGTCTGTTGCCACACGCAAATGCTGGCGCTTTGTATCGCGACGAGTTGGCGATGTTGCGTCGCGTCTCACCATCACAAGGCATGATGATCGAGTCGTTGCGCGATGATTTAGATTGCCATCGGGGCGCACCCGACAAAGAACCCCAGCGCCGACTCGACACGTTGAATTTTGCCGGCGAACTGAACATTGCATTTACAACTGGCGTCTTGATCGGCATCGGCGAGACCCGCCAAGATCGCATCGATGCGCTTGAAGCAATCGCCGCATCGCACTTAAAGCACGGCCATATTCAAGAAGTGATCGTGCAAAACTTCTTGCCCAAGCCTCTGACAATTATGCAGCGCGAAAAACCGTGCCCCCAAGACGAATATCTGTGGTCGATCGCCGCGGCACGCGTCATCTTGCCGCCTGAAATTCATTTGCAGGCACCACCAAATCTGAGCGATGACTTCGGTGTGTTGCTGGACGCGGGCATTGACGACTGGGGTGGCGTCTCTCCGGTCACGGCAGACCACGTCAACCCCGAACGCCCGTGGCCGTCGCTCGAAAAACTTCGTGCCGCAACAGAGTTGCGCGACAAAGTGTTGGCTCCGCGGCTAACTATCTATCCAGAGTTTGCAACGGCGCCGACGAAGTGGCTCGACGACTCGTTGCACTTCAAAGTTCTGGACCGCAGCGATGCCGAAGGTTTTGGTCGCGATGATCCAGGTCAAGTTTGGCCAGAAAAAGTTACGGCTGCTGATGTAGTGCACGATGGCGCCGAAGTCATTTTGATCGGTCACCGCTCGACGCAGTGGTATTCGGGTGCGAATAATCCCCCGCCAGTTTTGATCGGCGCGCACAACGAAATCAAGACGATTGCCGGTCCGATCGCCGAGATTCTGCGTGGCGTCGAATTGCAACAAGAGGTTGGCCACAACGAAATCGTCACGTTGTTTACGGCACGGGGCGCCGAAGTGACGGCAGTGGCGCAACTTGCCGACAATTTGCGCGCACAGACAGTTGGCGATGTTGTCACCTGGGTGCACAACCGCAATATCAACTACACAAACGTCTGCACATTCAAATGCAAATTTTGCGGATTCTCAAAGGGCCCGCTTAGTTTGAACCTGCGCGGCACGCCATATCTTCTGACTCTTGATGACATCGCCACTCGTGCCAATGAGGCGTGGCAACTTGGTGCCACCGAAGTAACGCTGCAAGGCGGAATTCACCCGGATTTTGACGGCAACTATTACATAGATGTCGCACGGGCTGTTAAAGATTCTGTGCCGCAAATGCACATTCACGGCTTCACTGCGCTTGAGGTCACAGAGGGCGCAAAAAGACTTGGCGAGCCGTTACACGAATACATCATGCGACTCAAAGACGCGGGTTTGGCATCGCTACCAGGCACTGCCGCTGAAATTTTGGACGACGATGTGCGCGCGATTATCTGCTCTGACAAAATCAATACCGAAGAGTGGCTGGAGTGTCATCGCGTGGCGCACAAAGCGGGCTTGCGCTCGAACATCACGATTATGTTTGGTTCGGTTGAACACCCACAAAGTTGGGCCAAGCACATCGTGCGCACACGAGACCTACAAAAAGAAACAGGCGGATTCACCGAATTTGTCGGCTTGCCGTTTGTACATATGGCTTCACCAATTTATCTGCAACATAAATCACGACGCGGCCCGACATTCAGAGAAACCGTTTTGATGCACGCCATCGCCCGAATCGCGTATCACGGCTTGATTGACAACATTCAAGTCTCATGGACAAAAATTGGTCCCGCCGGTGCAACACAGTTACTGCAAGCAGGTTGCAACGACCTGGGTGGCACACTAATGAACGAAAATATTTCCCGTGCTGCTGGCGCAAGCCACGGTCAAGAAATGAACGAAGAGTCGTTTAGCGCAATCACTTCACCTCTCGGTCGCACATTACGTCAGCGCTCAACGCTGTATGAAACGAGTCTGGTCTAAGCGCCAGAGACGGCGCGAGTTTGTTCGATGTCGTTTTTGAGTTGTGCTTTTAGCGCGTCAATGTTTTCGAATTTTCGCTCGCCACGCAAGAAATTTGAGAACGAAACTTTGACGATCTCACCGTAAAGGTCACCGTCAAAGTCAAGCAAGTGCGCCTCTAACAGCGAATGATCGGCATGCTCATAAAAAGTAGGCCGGCGACCCAGGTTGATCGCGCAAATATGCTTGGCGCCGTCTGTTCGTGTCAACACTCCGGCGTACACGCCATCAGCGGGTCGGCAGATTTGACTCGGCACTTCAATGTTCGCGGTCGGAAAACCAATTTGCTTGCCCCGTTCGTCGCCGTGCACAACTTTGCCCCGCACTTCAAAATGGTGACCCAACAACTGGGTAGCGAGTTCAACTTGGCCGCCAGCGAGTGCTCGTCGAATCGCCGTACTACTAACTGGCTCGTCGACACCGTCGCCACGGCTAATCAACTCAATTGGTACGACATCAAAATCAAACTTGGGCCCAAGTTCGCGAAGCAGTGCAACATTGCCACCGCGTTTATGGCCAAAGTGAAAGTCTTCACCGATGATCACGCGCTTGGCAGATAATCCGTCTACAAGAACTCGCTTAACAAAACCAGCAGGCGTTTCGCGGCTTGAAGTCTCGTCGAACTTGACGATGCATGTTGCGTCCAGTCCGGTGTTCGCCAGCAATTCAAGTTTCTGATCAATGTCTGTCAACAAAAGTGGCGCTGACTCTGGTCGCACGACACTGGCGGGGTGACGATCAAATGTCACGACAACACTGCGCGCGTCGAGAATCTCGGCTTGCTGACGCACCTGCTCGATCACCGCCTGATGACCGCGATGCACGCCGTCATAAGCGCCGATCGTCACGACACTGCGTTTTCGAGGTGTATTTTGGCCGAAATCGAAACTCGTGTCGTCAACAATGATCATTGAATTTCACGATACCGCGTTAGCCATTACAACACTGGGCTTTGCTCGACCAGTGGCACTTTGCACATAGATCGCCAACACCGCGTCACTCGCGTCGACCAAAACCCAAGGGGCTGGCGAATCAAACTTCTCGAGTTCGCGTCCATGTTTAATCATCGCCTGCATCTGCTCGTCGGCGACAATACGACTCATCGTGCGCACCGCAGTAATTGGCGCGTGAACCACGACATCTTCCAAGTGAGAACACTCGCTTTGCAAAAAACTTCCGACACTTATTCGACGCAGATTGCGCAGATGCGCCGAGCCACCAAGTGCGCGACCCAGGTCGTCGGCTAGTGACCTTATATATGTGCCAGAACTGCAATGCACTTCGACATCTACGACACACGGCTCAGACATATCGAGAGCTTTGAAACTATAAATAGTTAGATCGCGTGCAGCGCGCTCGACCTCGACACCTTGTCGCGCTAATTCGTGCAAACGAATACCATCAACTTTCAACGCCGAGACCATCGGTGGCACTTGCTTGATTTGGCCAACAAAGTTTTCGGCAACTATGCGCCGCACTTCTTCTAGCGTTACTGACGACATGTCGTGGGTCGCAGTTACCTTGCCAGATGAGTCAAGCGTTGATGTCGCCGATCCCAAAACTATTTGCGCTGTATATGTTTTATCGAGACCTGAGAGAAATGTCAACAACCGCGTGACGTATCCGACACCAACCAACAACACGCCTGTCGCATCTGGGTCGAGCGTGCCTGCGTGGCCGATGCGACGCTCGCCTAGTTGCTTACGCAAGACATTGATCACATCATGACTCGTCATACCTGACGGCTTGTCGACGATAACGAGACCGTGCTTTGTTGGTGGCTTACGCCTCGCCACGCGAATTAACTCTCAGACTTCTTGTCACCAAAAAGTTCTTTGCGACGAATCTCGTCTTGGCGCAGCACTTCATCGATGCGTTGCGCCGCCCGAATCGCGTCATCTGGGCGAAACTGCAACACGGGCGTGCGTCGTGCTCGCACCTGATCGGCAATCACACTTTGCAGACGCTTGCGATACTCGTTCAAAGCCTCAAGAATCAGTTCATCACCTTCGGTGCCCTGCATCGAATCATAAAAAACGATGCCACGATTCATCTCAGAGTCGACATCGACCGAAGTAATCGTCACGAAACCCAAACGGTCATCGTCAATTTTGGCAAGCTCATCGGCAATTACTTCGCGCAAGGTCTCGCTCAACCGTGCGGTTCGAGCAACACGCCGACGAGTGTCGGTACGCGCTGGTTTCGGGCGTCGACGCTGATTAGCCATACGCCGTTTAGGATACGGAGGTCATGGGCTCAACTGCAGACACCTCACAATCGGGTCGCGGAGGGTCAATACCTGCCTACCGATACAGCGCTTCTTTGGCTGCCACTATTGAGCAAAAGTGGCAAGACCGCTGGGATCACGACCGCACTTTTGAAGCGCCAAATACGGCAGGCCCACTTGCCGATGTTGCCGACGTCGCAGGTCGCGAGAAACTTTTTATTCTCGACATGTTTCCGTATCCATCTGGCTCCGGTCTGCATGTCGGCCACCCACTCGGTTACATCGCCACCGATGTCTTCGGTCGCTTCAAGCGGATGACTGGCAAAAATGTTCTGCATGCAATCGGCTACGACTCGTTTGGTTTGCCGGCAGAACAGCATGCGATCGTCACTGGCATTCATCCGCGAATCAACACCGAGTCGAATATCGTCAACATGCGTCGCCAACTTCGCCGACTAGGTTTGGCGCACGATCAACGACGCAGCATCAGCACCACTGATGAAAGTTATTATCGCTGGACGCAATGGATCTTTCTACAGATTTTTAACTCGTGGTACGACGACAAATTAAAAAAAGCCCGAAATATCTCTGAACTTGAAAAAGAATTTGAATCTGGCAAGCGACAACCGACAAAGGCGCAAACAACAAAGAACTGGAACGAACTCTCAAAACTTGAGCAACGAAAAATTCTGGATGATTATCGCTTGGTTTATCTCGCCAACGCGCCGGTGAACTGGTGCCCGGGTCTTGGCACGATTTTGGCGAACGAAGAAGTCACCGCAGATGGTCGCAGCGACATCGGCAATTATCCCGTGTTCAAACGCAACATGCGTCAATGGACAATGCGCATCACGGCGTATGCCGATCGCCTGCTTGACGATCTCGATCGCCTTGATTGGCCAGAGTCGATAAAACTGATGCAGCGCAATTGGATCGGCCGTAGCACGGGTGCGCGCGTGAGATTTGCATCAACGACTGGCGAGATTGAAGTTTTTACCACTCGCTCTGACACACTTTTTGGCGCCACTTTCATGGTGTTGTCACCAGAACACCCGCTTGTCGATGCGCTGACAACAAAATCGCAACGCTCGGCTGTCGAAAAATATCGAGAGTCGGCGCGCAAACTCAACGACAACGAACGACAAAATGATGATCGCAAAAAAACTGGCGTAGACACTGGCACGACGGCAACCAACCCGGTTACGGGCGAACAAATCCCGATTTGGATCGCCGATTATGTGCTCATGGGTTATGGCACAGGCGCAATCATGGCAGTGCCATCTGGCGACGAACGCGACTTTGCGTTCGCCCGTGCCTACAACCTGCCGATTGTCGCAATTCAGATGCCGCCAGACGATTGGTTCGCAAGCCACAACATCGCGCCAACTAGTGACTGCAAATTGTGGCCATCGGCATTTGTCGGCGAAGGTGTTTACATCAATTCATCGAACAAAAATATCTCGCTGAATGGCGCACGATCAATGAGCGACGCAATTGTGCTAATCAACTCATGGCTCGAGAAAAATCAATGCGGCGAGTCGGCTATTACATACAAACTTCGAAATTGGTTGTTCTCCCGCCAGCGTTATTGGGGTGAGCCGTTTCCGATTGTTTACGACGAGAACGACATGCCACATGCCGTGCCCGACAAATTGTTGCCCGTCAAGTTGCCCGAACTCACCGACTTCAAACCCCAAGCACTCGACCCAAATGACGAAACGACTGACCCGATGCCGCCACTCGCACGAGTTACCGATTGGCTGAAAGTCGAGCTCGATCTTGGCGACGGCAAAAAAACCTATCGACGCGAAGTCAATGTGATGCCACAATGGGCCGGCTCATGTTGGTATGAGTTGCGTTATCTTGACCCGACGAATACGGAGCGTTTCGTCGACGCCGAAGTCGAACGCTATTGGATGGGTCCAAAATCTGCGGGTCACACGGGTGGCGTCGATTTATATGTTGGCGGTGTCGAACACGCAGTATTGCATTTGCTCTACTCGCGCTTCTGGCACAAAGTTCTGTTCGACCTCGGACATGTTTCTAGTGAAGAACCGTTTCACAAACTTTTCAATCAGGGATACATTCAGGCATACGCATATCGCGACTCGCGCGGACAAACGGTGCCCGCCAACGAAGTTGTTGAGCAAAATGGCAGCTACACCTTCGAAGGCGAAACTGTCGCTCGCGAATACGGCAAGATGGGCAAAAGTCTTAAAAACATCGTCACACCAGACGAGATGTACGACGAATTCGGCGCCGACACTTTCAGGCTTTACGAAATGAGCACTGGCCCACTCGACGCCAGTCGCCCCTGGAACACCCGAGATGTCGTTGGCATGCAACGCTTCTTGCAACGCACTTGGCGCAACTTAGTAGACGAAGAAACTAATGAGTTGCACGTTTCAAATGACTCGGCGCCACTTGAATTGCGTCGCGCTCTGCACCGCTGCATTCAAGGCGTGCACCAAGATATGGAGAACCTGCGCTTCAATACGGCAATCTCAAAATTGATCGAGCTCAACAATGTGCTCACCGTGCATGTCAATGCAGCCGGCTCGACGCCGCGCGAAATTGCAGTGCTGTTAACCCAGATGCTTTCGCCGCTGTGCCCGCACATTGCCGAAGAGTTGTGGCAGAAACTCGGCGTTGAGACGCCAATTACTTATACGGCGTTTCCTGTTGCTGACCCACAAATGCTTGTCAGCGAAACAATCGAAATTCCGGTGCAGATTAACGGCAAATTGCGCGCTCGCTTGGCCGCCCCTGCAGATATCTCGGACGATGAATTGCGCGCGCTCGCACTTGGCGACGCCAAAGTCATCGCCGCACTCGCCGGTGCGACACCAAGCAAAATCGTTATCGTGCCAAAGCGCCTGATCAACTTCGTTCTATAAATATATTTCGAACTACCGCAAATATTTTGCAGCTCGGTTGAGTGCGGCGAAGTCGACTGACTTAAACATCAACAAGATTGCGCGGTCAACACCCCAACTTCGCCAGACATCGAGACGCGGGTCGTCGCCACGCAAAAGTGCTTCGTCGTAGTGCTCCCAAACTGAAACCGTAAATGGTTTGTCGATGCCAGAGTTTGCATGTGCAAGTTTTGCGGCCGCCAAAATTTCACTCGCGCGCTCATGACTCGCGCGAATATTTACACCGTTCGTGCGTGTGCCGGCAATTTTTGCCAGGGCGACGCTATTTACACCAAGAATGATTTGTGGCGGCGGCTTTGGCATCGGAAACGCCGCAAGCTCTGCGCGCCGATTCGGTGACCACATTTCATTCATCACATCAAGGGCGTCGATAACAGCCGCATGGCGATCGAGGATTTTTTCAGGTGGCAACAAACCAATCGCCCGACGCTCAGCAGCAAACGGACTATTCGGCGAAGCACCTGCACCCAAACCCAAAACAAATCGGCCCCCAGAAATCTGTTGCATCGTCGCAACGCTGTTGGCAAGAATCGCCGGGTGACGATTGCCGACATTCACAACTAAAGGCCCGAGTTCAATTGTTGATGTCACACCAGCCAACGCCCCGAGCAGCGTGAAACACTCAGGCATGTCGGGTGCTTGCATTACATCACCCGCAAGATGATCAACAGTCCAAAGAGTTTTAAAACCTGCCGCCTCTGCTGCCAACGCGGCGTCGCGCGCAACCGGCCAAATTGTGTTTCCTGGGTTAATTTGCAGGTCAAACCTCATGCCAGAAGGTTAATTGGTAGAATTACGCCGTGAACGGGCGAACTGCAACTGTTAAACCAAGTCTCGCCGTTGTAGACGGCAAGACAGCACCACTCAGCGAGATCCTTGAAATTCTTGATCGCGATGGTGGCGTGATCGTGCACAACATGCTCGCACCTGAAGTTGTTGCGCGAATGCTCGAAGAACTCAAATCGACTACAACTACGACACAGATTGGTCCAAAAACAAGTCATCAGTTTGTTAATTATTTTTGGGGTGAGAAGACCAAGCGCTTTACCCGCCTCGCGCAACGCTCGCAAACCTTCGCCGACGAGGTGCTCGTGCACCCAATCTTGCTCGGCTTGTCAGATGCTCTTCTAAAGCCACATTGTGCGAGTTATTGGCTGAACACGGGTCAAATGATGATCGTCATGCCAAGCGGCAACCCGCAATACATGCATCGCGACTCAGACGATTGGCCGACGATGAATACGCCGACCACCCCTGTTTGCCAAGTCAGTTGCATGTTCGCACTTTCTGATTTCACTGCCGAGAATGGCGCGACACGCGTCGTACCTGGTAGCCACAAGTGGTCCGACTACTCACGCGAAGCCACCGAAGACGAAATCACACAAGCGGTCATGCCGCTCGGCAGTGGCATGATTTACACAGGCAAAGTTTTGCACAGTGCCGGCGCCAACAAGACTAAAGACGAAGCACGCTTCGGCCTGCACACGTCATATATATATGGCTGGTTGACGCCCGAAGAAGCGAGTTGCCTCGGCGTCACGCAAGATCGCGCCAAAACTCTGACGCCGCTTCAACAACGACTACTCGGCTATCGCTGCTACGACGCATCAGACTTAAATGGTGGTCGATTATGGACCGTTGACTATGAAGATGTCCCAACTGGTTTGGGATGGAACTCATGACAAAAAAAGAAATCAACGGACTCAGCGAAAGTTTTAACCGCGAAGAATACAACTCGTCTGAGATTTTCACTCGCGAAATGCAAAAAATCTACGGCACCAATTGGTGCTTCGCCGGTCTCAGCGAAGAACTAGGCAAAGTCGGCGACCGCCTAGTTGTCGACATTGGCAACGAAAGCATTTTGATTCTGCGCAACCGCGAAAGTCGACTGCGAGCTTTTTACAATGTTTGCCAGCACCGAGGTTCGCAACTCTGTGATGCAAGTGGTTCTGGTTTTGGTGCGGCAATCACTTGCCCGTATCATTCGTGGAGTTACTCAGTTGAAGGCGCACTCGTCGCCACCCCGCTGCACGAAAAAGATTCGATTGATCGCGCGACTCTGGGTTTGAAGCCCGTCAAGGTTGACGAGTGGCAGGGTGCAATTTTCGTCTCGCTCGATGATAACGCTCCATCACTCACGACGTGGCTCGACGAGCATTACTCGCGACCACGCGAACTCGAGAAATTCGATCTAGCAACTCTCAAGAACGCTCGAACCACGATCGACGAAGTCGAAGCCAACTGGAAAGTACTCGCCGAAAACTACAGCGAGTGCTTGCATTGCGCCGTTGTGCACCCCGAACTCGTAGATCTGGTGCCTGTATATAAAACCGGCAAAACAATTCAAGAAGATCGACCTGACTGGGGTGTAAGCCTCTCGCCTGGTGCCACTTCGCTTTCGTTTAAGAAAGACGAAAATCTGCCGCTCTTACCGGCAATGGATGATTTAGATGATTATTCGGTGTTCGGCGCATATGTCTACCCAAATATGTTGATTGACCTCTCGCCGACTGTTGCTGTGCTCACTCGCTACGTGCCGCGCTCGGCAACGCACACGACTATCTACACGTATTATCTGTTTCCAAAAGAAGTCGTCAACAACCCTGAGTTTGATCTTGAGCCGACGATTAGTTTCAGCGACATGGTCAATCAGCAAGACATTTCGGTGTGCGTTCGAGTGCAGCGCGGTGTGGCTTCACGTTCATTCACAAACGCGTTTCACACAAAAATGGAGCGCTACTGCAAGCAACTGATTCGCCGTTACCGCGACGAAATCAAATAGGGCTCAAACTAGTTAAAACTTCCGGCGGCAAAAACTTTTGAGGCACGCTCGCCCATCGACTGTAAAACTTCGGCAAACTCGACCAAATTTTGAATATAGATATCGGCATCAGCCTTGGTGTGTGCAACCGACAAAGTTAGCGATTCACTCTTGCCCCATGGTGGCAAAAAGATGCCACCATTAAATTGTTTCAAGAAGTGCAGGTGGCTGATGCCCGTGCTGATATTCAAGAACTCTCGATAATTTTTTGCTGGCTTCTCGCTGAAAACGACGCAAACTTTGAAACCTGCTTGAAAACCGTAGGCCGACTGACCGTGATGATGCAATGTTTCGAGTGCATTGCCCAAAATATATGAGCCAAGTTTGTTGGCGCGATCATAAACATCTGGTGTCATGACTTGTGTCAATACTGCGCGAGCGACCGCCATCGTTAACGGATTGCCGTTGAATGTGCCGATCTGGTTGTAGCGACCGTCGGTTATCGCCGACATCACTTCGTCAGTGCCACCAATCGCACCGCACGGCACGCCACCACCGAGAGCCTTGGCTAAACATACGATGTCGGGTGTGACACCGTAAAGTTTTGTCGCACCACCATGATGCACAACTAAACCCGTCTTGACTTCGTCGAACGCCAACAACACCCCGTGCTTGGCCGTTAACTCGCGCACGCCATGCAAATAATTATCTTGCGGCGCAATGATGCCCGCGTTCATCATCATTGGCTCAAAGATCATGCCTGCGATTTCGTTTTTAAATTCGGTCAGCACCCTCTCGAGGGCAACTAGATCGTTGTATGGAACGATGCGTACGAGATCGGCTATCGCTTGGGGCACTCCGGCGGTTGGCACACGCCACGGTTCTTCTTCTGGACCGAGTTGGCTATTCGAGCGAAAAATTGAAACAAGCACTGAATCGTGATGACCGTTATAAGAGCCCTCAATTTTGATGATCAAATCTTTTTCCGTTACGGCACGCATCAAATGAATTGCGTCCATGGTTGCTTCTGAGCCCGAATTGCAGAATCGCCACTGCGGCAGACCGAAACGTTTGGCAAGTTCTTCGGCGACGACGATTAAATCGGGCGTCGGTTGGGCAAAATGAGTGCCGAGTGTGACGCGATCTTGCACCGCGGCAACGACCGCAGGGTTGGCATGACCAACCACATTGGCGCCGTAGCCGGCGTGAAAATCAACATATTTGTTGCCGTCAACATCCCAAACATGCGCACCCTGGCCATGGCTGACCCAAACTGGGGTCGGCCGCGAACTCGCCCAACTTGAAGCCACGCCGCCCGGTATCGAACGCGAAGCCTGCACGTGCAGGGCAACCGACTTAGGAACCCGCTGCAGAAATGTCTGCTCTTCGGTCTCGATTATTTGGTCAATGGAACGCACATTGCTAAGTTTAGCCAATGACTAATCAACCGTTTAGACCGATGGGTCGTCGTGATTTTTTGCGCAACCTTGCTATTACTTCAGGTGCGATAACAATTGGTGGCTCACTTCTTGCAGCATGCGGCGATTCATCTTCGCCGACAACTGTTGATGGTTTGCCGATCGGTACGCCAGATAATCCGATTAAGTTGCCAGTCACAACTGATGCGATTGCCGACGGCTTGCCCAGCGAGTCGGGCACGCTCGAAATTCTCAACTGGGCCGACTACCAAAACCCAGAATCGATCGCAATTTTCGAAGAAAAATTCGGTTGCAAAGTCGTGACCAGCATCTACGACACAGAAGAAGCAGCGATCGCTAAATTGCGCAACGGCACTTTTAAACCAGACCTGATTTTAGGCATGACCGACACGGGGTTGGCAAAACTTATTGCCGCCGATCTGCTTCAGCCACTCAACAAGTCGTATATCCCAAATTTTGAAAATGTAATCAGCGGATTACGAAGCCCGTATTACGATCTCGACTCGCAATACACCGTGCCGTATTTTATTTATGGCAACGGCATCGGCTACAGAACAGATCGCATCGACAAGAATGCTTTCGCTGGCAATGGATACGACACGCTGTGGGATTCACAATTCAGCGGCAAACTTGGTGTTCTCGATTCATATCGTGACACCTTGGCGATGGCGATGTTTCGCGCCGGCAACTTCGACGCCAACACGACTGATGCGGCAATAATCAAAAAAGCCGGTGACGATTTAGTTGCGTTGCGTGAAGCAACCAATCCGAAAGTCGACATTTTGGCCTACCAAGAAATGCCTGCCGGCAACCGCGACATCAACTTCACATGGTCGGGCGACTTGTTTACTGCGTTGCAGTATCTACCTGAAGGCGTGGCGCCCGATGTGCTCGGCTTTTGGTACCCAGAAAAAACCGTCGCCAAAAACGACTTCATGTGCATCACCAAGACTGCCAAAGCGCCCGTGCTCGCACATCAGTTAATCAACTTCTTGAGTGACACCGATAACGCTTTGCTCAATCGCGAATATGTCGGATACCAGCCAGCGCTCGAGACAATCACAGTTGATCTCTTGATTTCGAGCGGCACGATCCCCGAGTCGCTTGTAGAAGCGTTGGTCACTCCAGAGAAATACGACGCTGGTTTTGCCCAGGTTTCACTCGAGCCGACGGTCGATTCGCTGTGGCTCGAACAATGGACGCGCTTTACCGCCGGCTGACGACGGCTAATTTGAAAAACTCGCCTCGCCTTTGGGCAGGATTCGCAATTCCGGGCACAGTGTGGCTGACCGTGCTATTCGTGATTCCGTTTTACGCGGTGGCGTGCGTTGCGTTCGGCACAATTGACCCGGTTTTTCGTGACGCCGTGCCGCAATGGAACCCTCTGTCATGGGATTTCGTACAAGCAAAACAAATTTTCACGAGCCTTGCAACAGGCCCATTGCGAGGCGTAGCGATTCGCACTGTTGTGTACGTCGTCTGCGCGATGACTCTTTGCTTTGTGATTGGTTTTCCGATTGCCTACTTTTTGGCGCGACATGCCGGTAAACGCAAACTACTTTTGCTGGTGCTAATCATCGTGCCGTTTTGGGTCAACTATTTGATGCGCATGCTGGCTTGGGTCAACCTGCTCAGCGTCGACGGATTGTTCACGCGGTTCATGCGCAATTTCGGCATCAACTACAACTGGCTTGACGGCTCACCGATAACAGTGACTTTGGGCCTGGTCTATGGATACATCCCGTTTCTAATATTGCCGCTCTACGCCACACTTGAGCGCCTCGATTGGCGTTTGGTCGACGCGGCACGCGACCTTGGCGCAAAACCGCGTCAAGCATTTCGATTGGTCACTTTGCCAATGTCGAAAGCAGGCTTGGTCGCCGCCGGCATTTTGATCGCACTGCCAATGTTCGGCGACTACTACACAAACGATTTGCTCTCTCGTTCACCCAGCACTGAAATGATCGGCAACCAGATTGATTTCTTTTTGAATGCCAGCACTCAGCCACAAAATGGTGCGCTGCTCGTGCTCGCACTGTCGCTGTTCTTGCTGTTGTTCATGTCGTTCTATCTGCGCAGCACTCGCCAACAGTCACGACAAGTTACGAGATAGCAGCATGAGTACCACGACTAGACGACGCGGCTCACCATTGGTCTTTGTAATTTGGGGCTACATCATCTGGAGTCTCGTGCCGGTGCTGATTGCCGTGATTTATTCATTTAATGACGGTCGAAGTCGCACGGTCTGGCAAGGCTTCTCGTTGCGCTGGTGGATCACCGACCCATACGCCTCAATTTTTCGCAACGATGAAACCCGAAATGCGATCTCCAACTCACTCGTGTTGGCATTCGCAACGTTGTTGCTCGTCACTCCGCTTGGCATCGCGTTGGCAATCGGCTCACAGCGCATTCGCGGCCGAAGTGCGAACTTTGTGCAGGGTTTGACTTCAACACCACTAATCACGCCCGAAATAGTCGTCGGTGCGGCACTGCTGTTGACCTTCACTCGTCTGTTTACGGCCGTGCCGCTTGGGTTCTTCGCGCAGTTGTTGGGCAATGTCACATTTTCGCTGGCCAGCGTTGTTGTCATCGTGCGCGCCAGACTCGTTTCAATTGGCACGTCTTTCGAAGAAGCGGCGCGCGATTTAGGCGCGACTCGCTGGCAAGCGTTGCGCTTCGTGCTACTGCCGATGCTTTGGCCTTCAGTGATGGCCAGTCTCGTTGTGGTGTTTGCAACCGTGATCGACGACTTTGTGATCACAAGTTTTCTCTCGGCTGGCGTCAGTTCAGAGACGGTGCCACTGCGAATCTATTCGTCGGTTCGCGGCGGTGCCACGCCTGCGCTCAACGCGCTAGCGACACTTCTCGTGCTGACTTCATTCGCTGTGTTAATTATCGGATTGTTCGGTCTGTCGACATGGCGCAAGCGACACGGCGAACGCGGCGGACTAAGAGCGGCACTCGCCGATGTTACGCGGATGGAGAGCTAATTAATCAACTCGAGAGTGGCAAGACACGCACTGCGTCAGGCAAAACATCGATCGTTGTCTCTTGACCTGCGCTCAAGCTAGAAGAAGTTTCATCGTTCGGCACTTCGGCGTTGATAGTTACCGCGCCAAGTTTGAGTGCAACACGCAAACTCGAGCCAGCAAAAGTCACGCGTTCAATCAAAGCTTTGTGCGAACCAGAGCCGATGCGAATGCGTTCTGGGCGAATCATCATCATGCCCTTGCCAATTGGTGCAGAGTCAGGGCAGACGAATTTCTCTCCAGCAAATTCGACGACACCGCGCGAAGTTACCTCGCCTGCGATCAAATTCGCCGCACCCACAAATTGAGCAACCTCAACTGAGTTAGGTAATTCATACAGTTCGCGCGGTGCGCCAACCTGCAGCAATCGCCCGTCGCGCATCACCCCAATGCGATCGCTCATTGTGAAAGCCTCATGTTGATCATGGGTCACATAGACGAATGTGATGCCGATTTGGCGCTGCAAAGTCGCCAATTCAATTTGCAATCTTGCACGCAATTGCGCATCAAGCGCACCGAGTGGTTCGTCAAGCAACAAAACACTCGGCTCAAGTATTAGTGCACGAGCAAGCGCGACG
Source organism: Acidimicrobium sp. (assembly GCA_002737635.1). Taxonomy (GTDB): domain Bacteria; phylum Actinomycetota; class Acidimicrobiia; order Acidimicrobiales; family Ilumatobacteraceae; genus BACL27. The sequence continues at coordinate 1,732 of NSIC01000009.1, read as the reverse complement.
CGCTGTTGTTCGCCACCCGACAGTTGGTGCACCCGACGCCCGCTAAAACTACCAAGTTGGACAAGTTCGAGTGCCTCGCCGACTCTTTGGTCGGCAGACTTTGCGCTTTTCGTGAACGAGTTCTCGAAACGCAAACCAAATTTGACGTTTTCTTTCACGTTTAAATGCGGAAACAATGAATAGTTCTGAAACACAGTGTTCAACGGCCGCTCTTCTGGCTCGTCGCGTGTGACATCACGATTATCGATAAAAATATTTCCACTATCAGGCTGTTCGAATCCGCCGATCATGCGCAGAGTTGTCGTTTTGCCACAACCCGACGGACCAAGCATCGAAAAGAATTCACCGGCTTTAATTTCTAGAGAAACATCGTTGACCACAACTCGGTCGCCATACGATTTAAATAAATTCTTTAGCGTTACCGAGCCGTCTATTTCAATCGCTGACATTATTTGTCCCCCAAAAAATACTAGGCGCGCATCGTTTCAATATTGCCATCCACTGGCAACACCTGACCAGTAATAAACCTGGCCGCGGGCGAACTGAGAAACACTGCCGCTGCAGCAATATCTGTGGCGTCAATAAATGTCTTCATCGAAACTTGATTTTCATAACCAGTGCGAACACTCTGCTGGCTCACGCCGGTTGCGGCCGCTTCACGCTCGATCACGCCATTCATACGTGGGCCGCTCACCGAGCCAGGGCATATTGCGTTGCATCGAACACCGTCAGCACCGAGTTCCATCGCCCAAGACTTTGTGAGGCCGATAATGCCCCACTTCGCAGCGACATATGGCGAACGCAACGGATAGCCAAAAATTCCGGCGCTTGTCGAAATATTGATGATTGAACCGCGAGTCTTGAGCAACATCGGCACGGCAGCTTTCGTGCAACGAAAAGTGCCACCAAGATTTATGCGCACGCACTCGTCATATGCATCGGCGTCCATTTCATCAACCCGCGCGGTTGGCCCAGGCACGCCAACATTGTTTACCAAAACATCGAGCCCGCCGAGATCACGCTCAATTGCCGCGAACATTGCCGCGACATCACTCGATTTTGAAACATCGCAAACATAATTTGGCTTTGTCAAGTTGTTGACATCACACACGACAACACGAGCACCAGCCCGCGTCATTGCATCGGCGATCGCTTTGCCGATGCCGGAGCCACCGCCCGTGACAAGCACCCGCAAACCGGTCAACGCAAAATCTTGCGAGTTATCAGTCGGAGCCATTTACTAAAACCTAGTCTCGTCGCGAAGTATCACCGAATTCAAAGTGGAGCTAAGGGGATTCGAACCCCTGGCCTCTTCCATGCCATGGAAGCGCTCTACCAACTGAGCTATAGCCCCAAACGACTTCTTTACGCTACCCGATCGGCGACTTTGTGAGTACTCTCGCGCACTAGTCTCTTCCGTAATGTCTGAGCAAAACTCAAACGACAATCTTGATCTTGCAAAGGTTTACAAATTTAGGTTTGCATGGCTCGACCAAGAAAAGAAGTCTATAACTTGGGTAATAATCACAGGCTGGATTGAACGCCAGCTCGGAAACCCAAAGGTTGTGCTTGACCCGGCCGCTGGGCTCGGCGAGTTCATCGTGGCTTGATCTGCCCCTGAGCGCTGGGCTTGCGATTTACTAGACCATCGAAAGTCATGGCCAACTGGGGTCATGACTCGATTTGGAGATATTGCCGTCGTCGATCTGCCCAAAGAGCACTTCGACCTGAT
>NSIC01000008.1 GCA_002737635.1 Acidimicrobium sp. | reverse complement strand
ACGGGTCAGCAGTACTCAACACATCTCGGCTTATCTTTACTGCGCTTGACAACCGCACTACTCCAGCAAGCGAGACGAGCACGACAGCGCCCCCAACAACTTGCATCACTGAAATATTTTGACCATAAACAAACCACGCACCAATTGACGAGATAACTGGCCCGAGCAAAAGAATCAGCGATGACACCGACGCGTCTACATATTTTTGCGCCCAGAGCATGAAACTATGGCCGATCGTGCCCGAAAAGAGCGTCATCGCGATCAGAAAACCCAAATCGCGCCATGTGATCTGCAAAAGATCGTTGCTAGTTGCGAGCGCATAAGGCACGACAACACAAACTTGAATCACACTCACGCCATATAAAAACTGCCAAGTATCAACGCCATCAACGCGGCGTCGCTTTGAGGAGATGAAATAGAAGGTCCAAGTCAACGCATTGATCAGAGCCAAGAAGTCACCAAATAAGGACGACCCACCTGTGTCACCCGCACCCACGACAATTGCCACCACGCCGGCGAAACTTGTCAACGCCAACAACACTTGCCATCGCGAAATCTGCTCATTTAAAAACTTTGGTGCAGCAAACAGCAAAATAGCGCTCGAGATGTTGCCGATGATCGTTGCATTCGCCACCGAAGTCTCGGTTATCGCCGTGAAACCAAAAATCGTCGAGACTCCGAACAGCGCGCCAGGCAACCACACCGATCGAAAAAGTTTCTTGTGGATTGGTTTTCCACCACGACGAGCGATCAGATAAAGCAGCGGTGGCCAGAGTAAAACGCGGTAAAACAAAATCGAATTCATCGAGATTGATGGAGCTAAAAACAGCAACGGCCCGATACCCCATGCGAACACGGCAACAAAAACTGCCAGCACTGGCACAGCGGTGATTCGCGCGCGTGCAATGCCAACGATTTTCATCTAAACACAGAAATTCATTTTGCGGGTGGTCGCAAATCAACTCGCAAAGTCAAGATGCCGTCTTCGACCGTGGCGGTCGCATCACCGAGCATTGCAAAATCTTGAAAGTCGACTTGTGCTTGCGCCAAGAAGTGCTGCCGCTCCTCGCCTGCTACTGGCGGCAACGGCCGACGCTTGACCGACGCTGCACGCTCACGAAACCGCTCGATCATTGCTGCTGGGTCAAAAGTTGAAGCCATAGAAATAAGTTACTTCGTCTCGCCTTGCACAGTCGGCCCTGCTTGCACCGAGGCAATTGGTGCGCCTTGGGCAACACCCGACGCGCCAGACGCGCCGATAACCGGCACTGCCCGCACGGCATCAAGCATCTGCTTGCGCACCTCGTCGTCGGCTTGCGCAAACTCACGCTGCCCCATGACTTCGAGCGGCGCCAGCGACTGTGGTTCAGGGCGCCCGCTAATCCAAAACCAAGCCGTCAGTACAGCAAGGCCCGCTGCCACTAGCAACAAACTAATTGCGATGATGTTAAGTGAAATGCCGAGAATAAACCCGATTGAAACCACAAAAAACAAAGAATCGGCAAACATACGGCTAGATGCCAAACTAGTCGGAGATGACTAACAATTTCTTGAACCTGCTTTCAGCGGTGCTTTTCGTTGTCGCCGGCTTTGCATTACTGCGATGGATTAACCGCTTCGAGCCACAATGGGTCTCGCGCGATGGCACACGATTCAGCGCCCGCATGACACAAGACAGCGTTGAATCATCAAAGTGGGTTGATGTGCGCGTATCCATTGACAGTTCGCAATTAATCATTCAGGCGCGAGGGCGTCGAGGCAAAGAATTTCGCGGACGCTGGAATGTCGGATACTTTACGCAAACAGAAGACTTAAAGCGCCGCCATTATGTCGTAACCAACGAATTAGATCGCGATGACCGCGCGATATTGCGCGTACCGGCAACAAGCACATGCGTCGCCGCGCTCGACGCGCTAGTCAACTAGCCCGTTTACCCAATTTGTACGTTTCTAAAAACGCTGCAATTGGCTTGCCAACCTGGTCGAGATTAATCAAGAAAGCGTCGTGACCGTGTGGCGAATCTATCTCAACATATTCGCAACTTCCGCCAACTTCGTTGATCATGTCGCAAATCTGCTTTTGCTGATATGTCGGATACAAAATGTCGCTCGAAATTCCGATCGATAGAACTGGCGCCGTAATTCGCGACACCGCATTGCGCAATTCGCCACGACCACGCGCGATATCGTGCAGATCCATCGCTTTGCCGATAATCAAATAACTGTTCGTGTCGAACCGTCGAATCAGTTTGTCACCGTGATGGTCGAGATAATTTTCAACCTCGAACTTGTCCCATAATCCGAGTCCGTTGTAGTCGGCGTCCATGTCGGCAAGTTCGCGTCCGAAACGATCTGTGAACACGTTGTCACTGCGAAAAGTAACTTGAGCAATCATCCGCGCAATCGCCAAACCCTGCCACGGGCCTTCACCAACCGGGGCGTCGTAATAATCTCCACCACGCCATTTCGGGTCAAGGCGAATCGCACGACGCCCGATTGCGCCCCACGCAATTTGTTGCGCGGTTGCTTGCAAACATGTCGCTATCGGCACGGCTGTGCGCACACGATGCGGAAATGTAATCGCCCATTCGAGCACCTGCATACCGCCCATTGATCCACCGATCACCGAGTGCCACGCATCGATACCGAGCATGTCGCTAACCCGAACTTGCGCACGCACCATGTCGCGCACCGTGATCACGGGAAATCGCGAGCCATATCGCAAACCGTCTTGCGGATGCAACGATGCCGGCCCTGTCGAACCTTGACAACCACCCAAAGAATTGGTGCACACGACGAACCACTTATTCGTGTCGATCGCACAATTCGGGCCAACGAGACCTTCCCACCAACCTGGTGTCGGCGTGCCTTCTTCGGCACTGCCTGCCGCATGCGAGTCACCCGTCCACGCATGACACAACAAAATTGCATTCGATTTTTCGGCGTTGAGTTCGCCCCATGTTTCGTATGCGATCGTCACATCTTGCAAAGTCTTCGAATTGTCTAGCGCGATCGGTCGATCAGCAGGAAATTGCAAAAACTTTCGGGTGCCAGACGGCAGCCCAGCATGCCACGCACCAGTCGCCGGATAATCATGTCTGACCATTGCTGAACTCGTTTCTCAAATTGCGCGCGCCATGCAAGATTTGCATTTTGAGTTCGGCCCGTTGCTCAGCTTTCGCCGAGCCACATCCCCACCCGAAGGTGAGCTGGCACCGTGGGTCTAACCCCGGTTGCCGGACCATTTGGTCACTCCTGATGCAACTTCTCGCAAACCACGCTTTTATGCGTTGATTGCCCCATCAACGATAGCGGGATAGTGTGATGATCAACACGCGGGCGGAGTTGGGGTCTATTCGTGTTGATCTATCGCGCATGCATCGGTGCCACCTGGCAAATGCTGGCGATTTTTGGCAATTACTTTATAAATTGCGGATGAAACTAACCGCACAACCGGCAAGTCGATGGCGACCCCGAGTATCGCCCAACCGAAATTGCTCGACCGTAAAAGTGCGGCCGCTGCTCTGCTGCCCGAACGAATAGTCTCATCACGACTCACCCACTGCAGCGCCGTCGTGCATTGTTCAGTAGTCAAACCAAGCGATTGCAAATCTGCTTTTTGGTGCGCAACTATTTTTGCATCGGTTTTAATGCGACGCTCGATGAACGCAACACAGCGCGCGCAAAAGGCGCAGTCACCATCCCAAATCAAAAAATCTGTCGTGTGCTTAGTCACAGATAGAACGATAGTTGCGCTAATCGGCCAAGACGCGCACAGATACGATGATTTTGTGAAGTATCGCTTTTTATTGCGACCAAGTTGGATTGCGTTGCATGTGACTGTCGTCGCGGCTATTACATTAATGTTCAATCTTGGGCTTTGGCAATACAACCGCTACCACGAGAGAATCGACTTCAACGAAATCGTCTCTGCGCGAATCAACGCCCAGCCGAAAAACTTGACAGAGTTGCTCGGCGAACCAGGCGGCGACAAAGCAAAAGCATCTGATCTCGAATGGTTGAATGTTTCGGTGTCTGGCACTTATCTCGACAAACAAAGTCTGCTCGCCGTGAATCGTTCACAAGAAGGCATCTCAGGTGTCGACCCGCTCACGCCACTGTTGATCGACGGTGACTCAACAAAGCAAGTAGTCCTCGTCAACCGCGGTTTCATCTCACAAAAAACTGATTCACCGAAAGCGCCAACTGGCACGGTCAAAATTATCGCCCGAGTGCGACTTTCTGAGTCGCGTCGCTTCGGCGAACTCAGCGATCCAGCCACAGGCGTCTTGGACGAGATCATCAACATCGACCTGCCGCGGCTGTCTAAACAAATTGAGAACCTGAACACTGAGATCTATCTCGAAGTTCTCGACTCACAACCGCAAGACTCGTCAGTCATAGCGCGCATCGCCGACCCAGTTCTATCAACAGGCTCACATCTGAGTTACACGGCGCAGTGGTTTATTTTTTCAGTTTTCGTCGCCGCGGGTTGGGTCGTCGTCGTGCGACGCAAACTCAAATCAGGTTAAATTTTCGACGAATCCTTCAAGTTGGCGCAAGTTGCGACACTCAAAGACCCCATCGGTATGTGCACCATATTCACCGACGATTGAATCGCCAGTATTCCAATAAGACTTCGGCTCTGGGTTCAACCAATAGACATGGCGGGCACGCTTGCGCATTTCTTTGACCACCCAAGACTGCGCCGCGTGATAGTTGTTGCGTGCATCGCCGAGCAACAGCACGGTTGTCTTTGAGTTGATGTCTTTGCCGTATCGCTCAAAGAACACCTCGAAGGCATGGCCGTAGTCGCTGTGGCCGTCGACCCAAACCACATCGGCCTCGGTATTCACGCGATTGATTGCCTCACCGATATCTTCTGTTGACTTAAAGAACTTGGTCACCTCGTCGATGCCGTCAATAAATACGAACGACCGCACCTTCGAAAATTGATTTTGAATCGCATAGACGAACATCAGCGTAAATCGCGCAAACGCGGCGACACTGCCAGAAATGTCGGCCACGACCATCAACTCGGGCTTTGCCGGTCGTGGATAGCGAAACTTTGGATCAGCAGGTACACCGCCATAACTCAGCGAGTGCCTCACGGTGTTGCGAAAATCAAGCGGACCCTTGCGACCATGGCGACGCTTGCGCGCCAGTCGCGCCGCAAGTTTTCGGGTCAATGGATATAACGCTTTCTTCAAACTCTGCATCTCATCACGACTTGCATGCATGAACTCGACATCTTCTGGCAATGGCTTGCGCAGCGTCTTGGCCATCGCTTCGGCGCCGCGATCGGCAACAAGTCGACGACGAATCTCTGATTCGACTTCTTGCTTGAACTGCTCGATCCGACTTTCAAACTCATCTTTTTCAAGTCGTTCTTCGAGCGATGAAAGTTTTTGGTCACTCATCTCGCGGTTCGCATCCATCAACTTTTGCAACATGTTGTCGAGATCAAGGTTGCGCAGCGTGCGATACAAGTAGTAAGTTCCGCCCACTGGTCGGCCAGGCTCCATGCCGGCGAATCTCTGCACCGATTGTTTGGCCAAGGCTCGCATCATCGCTTGATCGCCACTCATCAACGCCCGCATCAACATCGCGGCGATTTCTTCTGGCGTCAATGAGTCCATTCCGCCGCCAGAGCCCTTGCCCTCGCCTTGACCCTTGACTTGCTCCATTTGTTCTTGCATCTCACGCCAGAAATCATCAGGCTGACCATCTTGGGTTATCGCATATTCGGGGCCACGCAACGAAAAATAAACTTCGAAAATAGTTTCGAAAACTCGCCAGTGTGCATTGTTCTTGACCAACGTCGCGCCCAACGCATACTTGAAAGCGTCACGATCTTCAATCGGTATCACCTTCACCGCTTCCATGGCGTCAAGGTTCTCGGTCAAACTCACTGGCAGACCCGCATTGCGCAACTCGACAATGAAACCCGACATCAGGTCAAGCACGGGCATTTTAAAAACTCACTTCGTAACTGAAAGTTCTTTGGCCGCTTTAGCGATGTCGGTCTGATATTTCAAAAGGATATGCAGAGTCTCTTTTGCTTCTTTTTCGTCGATCGTTTCGATACCGAGCAGCATCAGCGTGCGAGCCCAGTCGAGAGTTTCGCTGACAGACGGCGCCTTCTTGAGATCAAGTTGACGGATGCTGCGCACGATGCGGGCAATTTGATCCGCCAAATTTTCGCTGATGTCGGGCACTTTATTCAACACGATTTCTTTTTCGCGCTCGAGGTCTGGGTAGTCAACATGCAGATACAGGCAACGGCGCTTTAGCGCTTCTGAAAGTTCGCGTGTGTTGTTCGAAGTTAAGAAAACCAACGGAATCTGCTTGGCGACAATCGTGCCCAATTCAGGAATCGACACCTGATAGTCAGACAAAATTTCAAGCAACAATGCTTCGGTCTCGACTTCGACTCGATCAACTTCGTCAATCAACAACACAACCGGTTCTTCACTTGTGATCGCCTCAAGCAACGGTCGAGTCAACAAGAATTCTTCGCTGAAAATGTCGTCGTGAACTTCGCTCCACGAATCACTCGTTTTATCGGCTTGAATGCGAAGCAATTGCTTCTTGTAGTTCCATTCGTACAGCGCTTTTGACTCGTCTAGTCCTTCGTAACACTGCAAACGAATTAATCGCGCGCCAGTCATCTCGGCAACGCTCTTTGCAAGCTGAGTTTTTCCGGTACCTGCTGGTCCTTCGATTAGAACTGGCTTGCCCAATCGATCTGCCAAATAGACCACACCGGCAATACCGTCATCGGCAAGATAATTTTCATTTTTTAGTCCGCTGCGAACGGTAGCCACATCTTTAAAGCGAGGTTTCACCCGAACTACCCTAGCCGTCAAGCCTTGCTGCAACTAAGCGCAACACGCCCCTGTCACCCGCTTAAAGCACAATACGATTAGTAGTCATGGCTATGCCAACTGCCGGTTCGGGTCTGCTGCGAGCCAATCTCACGGTTGCCAGTGGCACGGCACTGAGTCGGCTCACTGGTCTCATTCGCATCATTATTTTTGGCATCGTTATCGGTCAGACTGCTCTCGCTGACGCATACGACGCGGCCAATAACGCACCAAATGTTGTCTTCGAGTTGCTGCTTGGTGGCATTCTTGCTGCCACACTTGTGCCACTATTCACGCGTTATCTGCAAGATGGCGATGACGAGTCGGTCAACGCAATCACCAGTTTTGCGATCGCCGCTCTTGGCATCATCACGGTGATTGCGATTGCGTTAGCACCTCTTATTTTTAGAGTTTTTTCGCTGAACCCCGCGAGCGAAATTGACGCAGACCTGTTTCGTCAAGCCGGCACAATTCTCACGCGACTGTTGCTTCTCCAAATATTTTTCTATGGTGTGACTTCAATCTGCACTTCAATTCTTCATGCTCGCAAACAGTTTTTCGCTGCAGCGTGGACACCCGTGTTGGCAAACATCGTGACAATCGCATCTCTGCTGTTCGTCAGTCGGGTCAGCAATATCGACCCACCAACGCTCGACGAAGTTGTTGACAACAAATCGCTGCAGTGGCTGCTCGGGATGGGTTCAACATCGGGCATAATCGTGATGACGCTGGGCATGCTCATCGCTTTGCGCCGCAGTGGTGCATCATTGAAATGGGACTTCGATCTTTCGCACACAGCCGTAAAGCAATTGCTCAAACTCTCAGGCTGGGCAGTGGGATACATCGCCGCCAACCAAGTCGCACTCGTGATAATTAAAAACCTTGCCCGCCCGGGCAGCGGCAACGTCGACGCCTATTCAAAGGCATATGCATTTTTTTCGCTGCCGCATGGTTTGTTGGCGGTTTCAATCGCCACGACTTTTGTGCCTGAACTTGCTCGAGCAGTCGCGCAAAACAACAAACAAGAATTTGATCGTCGCTTTTTTTCTGGCGTTCGTCTCACGGCACTCGCGACCGTTCCGGCTTCGCTAGTTCTGGTGATTTTCGCCAAGCCGATCGTCGCGCTGTTGTTGCAATATGGCAACTTCGACGCGTCGGCGACGACGAATACTGCCCGTGCGCTGATGGGGCTTGGGTTTGGCTTATCGGGTTTCTCGATCTACCTATTCGTCTTGCGTGGTTTCTACAGTTACGGCGACACCCGCACGCCGTTTTTCATCAACTTGTTTGAAAACGCGCTGAACATTGTTTTTGCGATCTTGCTCGTCGGCAAATACGACGTACTCGGTTTGGGCTTGGCATTTTCGTTCGCCTATTTAATTTCGAGTGTTGTAGCGATCTATGTGTTGCGCCGTAAAACCGCAACGCTTACGCAAATTAGCTAACCAGCACCACCAAATCGTCGCGGTGAATCACTTCGGCTGAGACGCCGTCACCAAGATCGGCGCTCTTTTGACCTGCGCCAGCACTCGCCTGTACCGAACTGACGCCCGCCATACCGCGAGCTATGACTGAGCCTGCACTATCCAGAACTTCAATCGTGTCGCCTGCCTCAAAGTCACCTGAGACAAACTTGACGCCTGCATGCAACAACGAAACATTGCGCTTGAGCACTGCATCGCGCGCTCCGTCGTCGATGGTCACCGAGCCAGTGGTTTGCGCGGCAAAAGCAATCCATAACTTGCGAGCAGTAAGTTCTCGCTGGCGTGGCAAAAACTGCGTGCCCGCGCCAGGCACTTGATTTACGGCATCGATCACGACGCTTTTTCTTTGCGCTGCAGCAATAACAGTGCGGACGCCAGACCACGAAGCGATTCGCGCCGCGGCAAGTTTCGATGCCATGCCACCACTGCCAACAGTCTTGGCAGAGTTGCCCGCACGCACCGACAACAACTCGTCATCGGCATTTACAGTTTCAACAAAGACTGCTTTTTGGTCGACATTCGGATCAGCCGTGTATAGACCCTTCAAGTCGGTGAGCAGAATTAGAACATCAGCCGAAACGCTGTGCGCAACTAGCGCAGCAATTCGATCATTGTCACCAAATCGAATTTCATCGCTGGCGATCGCATCATTTTCGTTGATCACCGGCACACAACCCAACTCGAGCAGTCGCAATAGTGTTTGTCTAGCATGCAGATATTGGTGACGATCGATGAAATCGTTTGGCACCAACAAAACTTGTGCACCAACTAACTGATTGCGGTCAAGTTGCACGTTGTACTCTTGCATCAATCGACTTTGACCAGCAGCCGCGAGTGCTTGCAGTGTCGGCATATCGGTCGGTCGCTTGCCGAGTTTTAATGCAGCAACGCCACCAGCAACGGCGCCAGATGTAACGATCAAAACTTCGTGATTTGCCTTGCGCAGCGCAGCGACTTCGTCGCACAGCGCACTAACCGCAGCCGAATTAATGCTGCCTGAATCAGTCGTGATCGACGAAGTACCTATTTTTACAACAACGCGCATCGCTATTGCTCCGGTGTGTAGTCAAACGAAAAAGCGCCGATCCGCACGACCGCACCTTCTGTCGCGCCCGCGCGCGCCAAAAGTCGCGGTATGCCGAGTCGCGTCATGCGATCATCGATGTAATTTAAAGCATCGGCATTGGTCAAATCGTTTAACGCAATCGAACGCTCAATGTCGCGACCATGCAGACGAAACTCGTTGCTACCGAGTCGCTCGACGCGAGTGCCCTGCGGCTCTGGTCGAAATGTGACCGGTCCGATTGGTGCAGGCTCGGTTGTTCGGGCTTCAGCAACCAGCACGGCTAGTTGATTCAACACATCGCGCACACCATCACCCGTGACAGCCGAAATCTTCGGCCCCTGCCACGCAGCAATCGCTTCTATGGTCGCACTGTCAGTTTTTGTCGCCACAACAATTCGTGGACGATCAAGCAACTCTGGTTGATAAGCCTTGAGTTCGCGCAGCAAAATCTCTTCTTGTTCTGCTGGCGAGATTTCTTCCATCGAAACCAAATCGATCAGTACGCAAAGAACCCGCGCACGTTCAATGTGTCGCAAAAACTGATCGCCAAGACCTTTGCCTTGACTCGCGCCTTCGATAATGCCCGGAATGTCGGCAATCACGAACTCTGTCGTGTTGTTCAATCGCACGACACCCAGATGCGGTTCAAGCGTCGTAAACGGATAATTTGCGATCTTTGGTTTGGCCGCCGATACCGAACTAATGAATGTGCTCTTTCCCGCATTCGGAAACCCGACCAACGCAACATCGGCCATCAATTTCATCTCGAGTTTCAGCCAGCGCTCGAGACCGTGCTCACCTTGTTCGGCGAATTTCGGTGCCCGTCGACGATTTGACAAGAACCGTGCGTTACCGCGACCACCCTCACCACCTTGCGCCGCCAACCATCGCGAGCCATGCGTCGCAAGATCCGCCAAAGTGTCACCGCGATAAAGATCTTTGACGACTGTTCCTTCAGGAACTTTGACTAAAAGTTCTTCGCCGCGTCGACCGTGCAAGTCTTTTCCCATCCCCGAAACACCGTCTTGTGCGCGACGATGCGGATGGTCACGAAATGCCAGCAAACTTGCCACATTACGATCGGCTTCAAGCCACACCGAACCACCGTTGCCGCCGTCACCACCGTTCGGGCCACCGTTTACAACAGGCCCCTCGCGACGAAAACTGACGCAGCCACTACCGCCGTCACCTCCGCGAACATTTAATTGGGCTTCGTCAACAAACGCGCTCATTGGTCTCCTATGAGCCTGCATAGCTTTGCGTTGCTACATAGCGAAAGCAGGCTATTCAAGGCTACAAGCGACAAACTGGGCTCACCCGTTGCCTATGGTTGTGTAAATGGTTATTGAGGATAAAAACGTGCGCTCGGCCCAAGCCCCGCAATCTGCGCAAGCGTCGCAAGCTACGCAAGCTACGCGCGCCGAATCATGGGCCGAAACGATGCACGGTCACAGCGTTGACTCTGATGTTGAAATTCGTCTTGCGCACGCCGATTCGTGGGCTGGCTCAGGTTCACGCGATCTAGTCGATCGTCGCAAACGCGAAGAACTTGAAGATCAAAATTTGACGGTGCTTGCGACACGAAGTTTCGGCGCTGGCAATCGCGCGATCGAAGAAGAGCCCGACAAATATCGCACTTGTTTTGAACGCGATCGCGATCGCATTCTTCACGCGTCTTCGTTTCGCAGGCTTGCGGGCAAAACACAAGTCTTCGTCTTTCCGCAAGATCATCAGCGAACGCGATTAACCCACGCTCTCGAAGTCGCCCAAGTTGCAACTTCTGTGGCTCGCGCGATCGGTATCAATGTCGCACTCACCGAAGCCATCGCCCTGGGTCACGATTGTGGTCACGGTCCTGGCGGTCATGCCAGCGAAGACGCGCTGTCGCCGTATGTCGACGGTGGTTACGACCACGCCGTATGGGGTGCTGATGTCACTCTGGTGCCACTTAATTTGTGCATCGAAACCCTTGACGGCATTCGCAACCACTCGTGGTCGCGACCCGCACCCAAAACACCCGAAGGTGAAGTCGTCTCGTGGGCTGACCGCATCGCATATGTCTGTCACGACTTCGAAGACGCCGTTGCCGCTGGTGTCGTGATGACAGAGCAACTGCCCGAAATTGTTCGCACGGTCTGCGGCACTAGGCGTGACGATCAACTTCGCGCATTCATCAGCGCGATGATCAACGCGACTGCAGCAACTGGTCGCGTGGCGATGATCAGTCAATGCGCTGATGCGCTGGCCGCGTTTCGCAAGTTCAACTATGAAAGCATTTATATGCGACATGAGTCGCGCGCCCAAGCCGAGTCGGTAATCAGTTTGCTACGAGCGCTTGTCGAACACTATGTTGCGAATCCAAAACTTATGCATAGCCCTGGTGAGCGCGAATTGTTCGACCCGAATAGCTCCGAGGCACTGAAACTTGCCGTCACATATGTCGGTGGCATGACCGATCGTTTCGCCTGCCGTCAAGCAATGTCGCTTCTCAATTGGCCAGAATCGCAGCTTCCCCAGGGCATCGGCACCGAGAAATGAAAACCTGTTAATCATGCAAAAAATGTGGATCGACACTGACACGGCATCAGACGATGCAGTGGCTTTGATCCTCGCCTTAAAAAGCAAAACAACAGAAGTACTCGGCATCTCGATCGTCGCCGGCAATGTACCAATCGATCTGGGCGTGCAGGCGGCGCTTTACACGATCGAAATGTGTGGCGCAAAAACACCCGTGCATGTCGGCGCACATCAACCACTCGTGCGCAGTTTTTCGTCGGCGCAAAATGTGCACGGCACCGATGGCATGGGCGACATCGGACTCAAACTCGCGGGCCGAAAACCAGCTTCAACTCTCGCGATCAGCAAAATGATCGCCACTTTTCGCGCAACGCCAAACGAAATTGATCTGGTCACATTGGGGCCGCTAACCAACATCGCACTCGCCTTGTCGATTGAACCAAAGTTTGTCAGTTGGGTGCGACGCTGCATAATCATGGGCGGCACAGGCGTTCTGCCCGGTAATGTCACCGCTGCTGCAGAATTCAATGTTTGGGCTGACCCAGAGGCCGCTCGCATTGTGTTCGACTCGGATCTGCCCCTCGAGATGGTCGGCTGGGATGTCTCAGTGGCCGATGCTGTCATCTCAGATGAACTCGCAGCCGACTTAAGCAGCCTCAGCAGTCTTGGCAGTTTTGCGATGAAGATTCAACGCCAAGTGCGCGAGTTCTGTCGCACCGAGACAAAACTTGATGGCTTCGATCTGCCTGACCCGATCGCCATGGCTGTCGCTCTTGATCCAAAAATCGTCAGCTCAGAGATCAAAAAACATGTTCGAGTAAATCTTGGTTTTGGCGACACACGTGGTCAAACCATCGTCGACCATCTCGACATCATCAATAACCGCGACAATTGTCGGGTTGTGTTGCGCGTCAACCGCGAAAAATTCGTTGGTATGTTGCGCGAAGCGCTAAAAAATAATTAGTTAGACGCTGGATTCACGTCGACAACCTTGCGGCCACGACGTTCAGCAAACTTGACGTTGCCATTGACGAGCGCGAACAATGTGTCGTCGCTGCCTTTGCCGACATTTTTGCCAGGGTGCACTTTGGTGCCACGCTGACGAATCAAAATTGTGCCGGCGTTGATCAGCGTGCCGTCAAACACTTTTACGCCGAGGCGCTGTGCATTTGAATCTCTGCCGTTTCTAGTAGAACCGCCACCCTTGGTCTTTGACATGAATCAGCCTTTCGCAATCGAAGTAATTTCAACGAGGCTATAGCGCTGGCGGTGGCCGAAACGACGACGCTGGTTTGTGCGGCGCTTGTACATGAAGCCATCAATCTTTTTGTCAGCGACTTCGCCCAAAACTTTGCCCTTGACCGAAGCCTTAGCAAGCTGTGCTGGGGTAGCGAGAACATTCTCGCCGTCGACGAGCATGACCGGGGTGAATGAAACCTCAGAACCAGTTGCTACACCCAACAGTTCAACCTGAACTTGTTGGCCCTTTGCGACCTTTTCTTGTTTTCCACCAGAAGCAATAATTGCGTACATATTGAACTCAGAGCCTATCTGTTTGAAGTACCGAAAATCACCGAAATTCAGCTGAAAATTAACAGAAAATTATTCGAGCATCGAGTGATCAACCATGATCCCTCGGCCTTCACAAGTTGCACAAGTGTCAGCAAAATTAGTCAGCAGACCTTCGCCGATGCGTTTCCTGGTCATCTCAACAAGACCCAACTCTGAGATCTCAAAAACCTGAGTTCGTGTCTTGTCTCGCGACAGCGCATCTTTGAATCGCTCGAGAACCTTACGACGATTTTCGCGAATGTCCATGTCAATGAAGTCAATGACGATGATGCCGCCGATATCACGCAGCCGCAACTGACGTGCGATTTCGTCAGCCGCTTCGAGGTTGTTGCTGAACACCGTCTCTTCAAGATTCGTCTTGCCGATATTCTTGCCGGTATTTACGTCGATGACAGTAAGCGCCTCGGTGTGCTCGATAACCAAAGAGCCGCCCGACGGCAACCAAACCTTGATGTCGAGCGCCTTGTGAATCTGCTCATGAACATGTTGTTTTTCGAAAAGCGAAAGACCCTCAGCCTGAGTGTCGTGAAATTCGACTCGATCTAAGAATTCAGGATTGAAGTCGCCAATGTATTGACGCACTTCTTCGAACAGTTCATGGTCATCGAGAATGATGCCGCGATAATCGCTGCTAAATTCTTCACGGATAACTCGTACGGCCAATGAAGGCTCGCGATACAACAAAGTTGGCCCACTCGCCTTCTTTGATCGCTCTTTAATGTCTTCCCACAATTCGAGCAGACGCGACATGTCAGTTTGCAATTCGTGTTCAGTCGCATTTTCGGCCGCAGTGCGCACGATGATGCCGTGCTCTTCGGGTTTAACGCGGTCAAGAATCGTGCGCAAACGACGACGCTCATCTTCAGGCAAACGCTTTGAGATGCCGTACGTTCGCGAATCTGGTATCAAAACCACGAACCGACCAGGCAACGAAACTTCTTGCGTCAACCGACCACCTTTGGCACCAATCGGGTTCTTCGTGACTTGGCACAAAATCAACTGTCGAGATTGCAAAACATGCTCGATGCGGGGCTCGGGGCCTTGTTCGACAACGTCTTCTTTATCGAACTGCACATCGCCGCGGTACAAAACTGCATTCTTTGGTGTACCGATATCTACGAATGCTGCTTCCATGCCTGGAAGAACATTTTGTACGCGACCAAGATAAATGTTGCCGTGAATTTGATCCGCATCATCGGCAGGACGACTCACATAATGCTCAATCAGGCTGCGACCTTCAAGCATCGCCACTTGCGTAAAGTCTTTGCGCACTTGCACGCACATCATGTAGCGACCTAGTGGCCGACCATTGCGCTCTTTGCCGCGACGACGCTCGATCAACTCGGCATCAGTTTCAACAACTGACGAACGCGACCTTTGCGAAGAATCACGCTCACCGGCTTGATCACCGCGTCGACGGCGGTTACGACCACCACGACGATTGCGGCCACCTCGGCCAGTCTTCTCGCCTCGACCAGACTTCTCAGATCGTTTCGAATCTTTACCTAAGGCACCTGTGGCGCCTGAGTTTGATTCACCTGAGTCACTTGCTGGCGACGGCGCAACAATCGGCGCTGGGCGCGTATCGCCAATCTGTGGTTTACGCACAAGCGCAGCTTCGGCTGCTTGAGGCGAAACTAAACGACCTTCTCGTGGATGCTCTGGCAACTCTGGGGAACTCATTAACTGATCCTTCTAAACCTTAAAACGAACCCAGAAACACTGGTTCGTCAATCGCGGTTAAGAGCTAACTCAGGAGACTGAGCGCACCGACTTCGCGAAAATCGAATGTGTGGAGCTTGCGCTCCGTACTTTCAGGCTACCCCGTCAAACACCGCTAAAGACGGACTCACCTAGCGCAGTCGACGCATATAGATGCTTTGGGCCAATCCGATCATCAAAGCACTCGAAATAAGGTGAGAGCCTCCGTACGAAATGAATGGCAATGGCAAACCGCTCACCGGGGTCAAGCCGAGTGTCATACCGATGTTTTGAAAAATTTGGAACAGCATCAACGAAAAAATACCCGCAATCAATAGTTGACTAAATCTGGTGCGCGCCAGCCGAGAGATGACCCACAGTCGCCACAAAATAATTGCGAAAAGCCCGAGAACAGTAAAACCGCCGATCATTCCAAATTGTTCCCCGATCGCCGAAAAAGGAAAATCAGAAAATTGCACTGGGATGAATGCGCCGTTAGTCAACGGACCCTGCAGAAAACCTTTACCGAAGAATCCGCCACTAGAAACTGCGCGCTTAGCAAAACGCACTTGCAACACGATTTGCTGTAGATCTTTTTCGTTTGAATTTTGGTTCAAAAATGCATCAATGCGGCGCAACTGATATTGATCAACGACACCAAACCACGTCACCAACGCAGCCGACCCAATCGTCAGTCCGGTGATCATCGCGATGTATCTGCGCTTGGCGCCCGCCATCAACAAAACACCAGCGACACCCGCCACCAAAACTGTGGCCGAACCCAAGTCGGGCTGCAGCAAAATCAAAATAACCGGAAACCCGAGCACGAACAGCGACACTGAAAACTGGTGGTAGTCAATTTTGTCGTAGGCTGCATCAGCCGTATACGCAGCGATCAAAATCAGCACGACAACTTTCATCAACTCGGCTGGTTGCACAGAGATCGGCCCAAGGTCGAATGAAAGTCTTGCGCCGCGCGTCACCGCACCGTAAACCAAAACCAAAACCAGCAGAACACTCGACGAGATATACCAAAACACAGCGCGCTCACGAATCCAGTCATGGCCAACAGCCATCACGACTACCGTCGCGACCGCTGCAAGAATCAAAAATGTAACTTGACGCTGCACATAAAAGTATTGGTCAAAACCTTGATTGATCATTCGCTGACGCGTCGCGGAATAAACAGTGAACGCGCCGATCACACTTTGCAGCGACACGGCAATCAATAGCACGACATCAATGTTGCGCCACACCGACACAACGTCGTAACTAGCACCCATCCACTTCGGCAAAGCAATTTTCGGCAAAATACGAGACATAATTACTCGCGGGTGTCCGACGAGCCACCGACAAGACAAAGTGGATTACGCAACGAAGTCGGTGGTGCAACTGCAAAACTTGCTTTGTCAAGTGGGTCGGCAGCCAGCACTTCGTCGTAGCGATAACCTCCAGCCAGCGCGGTAAAAATGCATTTCACGACGGGCGCGGCGGCTTGCGAACCATAACCTGCCTTTTCGAGATACGCAAAAACCGTGTATGGCTGAGAACTATCCAAACTGAATGCACCAAACGCCGACGAGTCGTTCCATGGCAAGTTGTTCAAACCTTGTGCCGTGCCGGTCTTGCCCGCAATTGGTAATTTTTCATAGTCGTAGCCCCGAAAAATATTTTCACCAGTCGTCTTGTGGTAGTAGTCAAAGTTCACACCCGGTCCAGTGATGACTCGCGCCATGCCTTTAATAATTGGCTCGCGCGTCTCTGTCGGCATTGCGATTCGGCGTGTCGGCTTTATCGAAACGAGTCGCTTGACGACTTCGGTGGTGCCAAAGTCTATGAACCCAGGCTTCGAATTAAGCGTGCCAGGGGCCAGCAACGCAAGTGCCACACGGGGTTCATATATTCTGCCACCGTTGGCGATCGCCGAATACGCCTGTGCCATCTGTAGTGGGGTTACCGACAACAAACCTTGACCAATCGAGAATAGAACCTGATCACCGACATAATAAGCCCGACCAGACTCTTGCGAAATTGCACCAATATCTGCAAGACGCTTCTTCAACTCTTTGCTCGGAATTGTGCCTGCGTATTCATATGGCAAATCAATGTTCGTCGGCGAGCCAAGACCGAATGTGCGCACTTCATTTTCGAGCACTGGCGCATATCCTCGCTCAGTCAAAATTTGCTCGCCAATCTTGTAAAAAAAAGTGTCACTCGAAATGGCAAGCGCCGACTCTATGTTGACGGCGCCATAGCGACAGGGGGCACCCGTCGCACGACAAATTGAATTTCGAAACACACACTTCACGCCCTGCTGACACCGATCATCGGGAATGCTCTGCAGTTTGTATGTGCCGCGGTCATCAAAACTATATTTGGCTCCGCCCGGCAACTGTCCAGTGTTCAGCGCCGCATAAGCAACCAAAGGCTTGAACGACGAACCGACGTTGTACCGACCAGAAATTGCACGATTGACCAAAATTGAAAGGTCGGGGTCATCAGTCTGCGGAAACAACTGCGAAAACTTATCTTTCGGAAGTCCACCACCGAACCATCGCACATCGAAACGTGGATAACTTGCCATCGCTACGACTCGCCCTGAATTGTGATTCATTACTATTACCGAGCCTGCTGGGGCTTTGTAGTAATTGATCTCTGCATATTGCGGATCAAGCGTGCCATCGGGCAATTTGACCTGACCAGCCTCAACTCGACGACGAACTAGTAGCTGTGTCTCGAGCGCCTGTTCGGCAAATTGCTGCACTTTCAAATCAATCGAGAGTTGCAAGTCGTTGCCAGCAATCGGTTCAACGCGTTCGATCAATCGCAAAATGTTTCCGACGGCATCAACTTCATAACGCACGAAACCAGGCGTGCCGCGCAAAGCCGTTTCATATGCTTCTTCAACGCCGTATTGACCGACTCTTTCGTTCGGGTCATATCCAACCGACTTGTAATAAGCCAAGTTGCCTTTCAAAATGGCTCCGAGGTAACCCAATACATGACCACCGAGAGCGCCGTACGGGTAATTTCGACGCCACTCTTCGCGCACGAAAATGCCCGGATAATCTTCGACGCGCTCCATTAAGAACAGTGCCGTTTCTTCAGACACATCTTCGCGCAACGGAATTGACTCAAATGGCCCGTAGCGCTCGTCTTGCATGCGCCCGAGCAAGGTTTCAATCGGCACATTTAGCGGGCCCGATAAACGCTGTGCGAGCGCGAGTCGCTCGGCAGGTTTGCGCACCACATCACGATCAATAGTCACTACCAGCGTTCGCTTGTTGTCGGCCATCACGCGCCCAGCCGAATCGAAAATTCTGCCTCGCTCGGGCAAAAGTTTGATCGTTCTTGTGCGAACTTTGATGATTACTTCTTCAACACTCCGCGAATCGACCGCTTGCAGAAACCATATTCGAGTCGAAAGCGCGCCAAACAAAATGAGAGCCACCACCCCGAGAGCAACTAGCCGTTTGGGCACGCTCTCGGGTTTTTGCATCGACATCAAACTGGCAGCTTTCTTTCGGCCAATACCCAACGACAAACGACGATTGCGATTGGCGAGAGAATCAAATTACAAATCGCAACAACAACTGCAACTTTTATGATTCGTAATTGCAACCAACCATCGAGACCAACCACTGTCTGTGCCAGCGGATAATAAATTTCACCCAGCACCGAGGCAAAAACAATGGTGATAAGTCGCATCCACCACGTTGGTTCGTGAAAAAAATAAAGAAGCAAACCTGCAGTAGCCCCAGCGAGACCCAGACTTAAACTTGCCAGACCAACGGGTGTCGGCAAAATGAAGTCATACATCAAACCTGCGATTAGACCAGTTAGAGCGCCGATCACGACGCCATTGATTGACCCCGCGACGACCACGAAAAGCAAAACTAACTGCGCCGCCACGCCAAATGGTCGCAGTTCGGTAAACAAAGTTGTCTGCAACGACAGAACGATCAACATCATCAATACGAGTCGCGTCCAACGACTCGACATGAATGCTAAAAAGCGAATCACGGCGTCGCCTTTTCGGTGATCGGCTGATAAAGCAACACTCGCAAAAACGAAAGATTCGTCAAGTCGGCGACTGGCTCAATTTCGAGAACCGGCCCGGCTGAACCGAGTCGTTCGACCACGCGGGATACGGTGCCAACCAAAATGTCGGGTGGCGCCAAACTGCGCGAGCCACCTGCGGTCACGATCGGCACACCCGCTTGAATATCGCCAAATCGCACCGCGTTGCTGATAAACCTCACCGTTGGTTGGCGTGAAGGTCCACGACCTTCGATTACGCCAGTCTCACGAATTGCAAGATCACTGGCAAGCGGCACCGTGATTGACGAAACACCAGATGGAGTCGCCGGCAAGGTTGTTACAGATGGCGTAAATCGAGCAATAGTCGTCGTAGTTGTCGTAGTCGTAGTGGATGATTGCTCGCTGTCTTGGGTCGCATCTGGCTCGACCGGCACAACTGGCGATTGCGCTGCGGCATTGCTCTTAGCGATCGTCGTTGTTGTTATCGTCCGTCGCGGTGAATTAACGACCTTGATTGATAGCGCGAAATCAGGATCGGAAATCAACATCACAACTGCGCGATCGCCATAAACCTTGGTGATCTTGCCAACGAGTCCAGCGGCATTAAGTACCGGCATGCCAACGCGAATACCGCTTTGGCTGCCTTGGTTTATTTCAATCGTCTGCGAGAAGTTAGTCGGAGAGTCACCGATTACTTGAGCAGTCACGGCGTTGATGCCAGCGAGAGTTGGCAAGCCATTTAGCGCCAACAACTCTTGGGCAAGGCGTACCGATGCAGCCGCCGCAACAGTCGCGCCTTCTTGTTGTGCGACTTTTTCGCGTAGGCGATCGTTCTCGTCGAGTACATCGTTGTAATTAAAAATGCCATACCACGCATTGCTAATCGGTCGAGTAACCACACGCGTCGTGTTTTCAACCGGACGAAAAATTGTGCCAAACACCGATCTGAGACCCGATATCGCCGAAGAGTTCTGCAGATCGAGGGTGATCAAAATAATTGAAGTGAGCACCAACAAGACTATTGATCGTCTTCGGGTTGATCGAGCGACTGCCACTATTCAAGAAATCGTTTCTATGAAAATTCACTTTGAATTGTCAGGCCCTTAATTGCTTCCAGATTTTCAAGCGTCATACCAGCACCTAACACAACCGCAAGCAGAGGTTCAGGTGCGATGTATGCCTGAATGCCCGTTTCGTGAGTTACGCGCTCGGATAATCCAGCCAACAATGCCCCGCCACCAGCCAAAACCAAACCGTGACTAATTATGTCGGCGGCGAGTTCTGGGGGCGTTCGCTCAAGAGTCTTTTTGATGGCGTCGACAATTTTTAAAACACCTTCTTCTAACGATTCGCGCACATGTTGGGTAGTGATCTCTTGTGTGCGCGGCAAACCAGTCTTAGTATCTCGCCCACCTACATCACCGACAATTTCTTGCTCAAGTGGCCAAGCAGAACCCAACTGAATCTTGACTTCTTCTGCCGTGTTCACACCAATGTCAAGATCAAAATCTCGCTTGAACATCGTGATGATTACTTCGTTCAACTCGTCGCCACCAACGCGCACCGAATTCGCTGTAACGATGCCACCTAGCGAAATGACTGCAACTTCAGTAGTGCCACCACCGATGTCAACGATCAAGTTTGCACTCGGTTCGTGCACTGGCAGACCAGCACCAATCGCCGCAGCCATTGCTTCTTCGATGATGTAAACAGGTCGGCGCGCACCAGCAAACTCGGCGGCGTCTTGCACCGCGCGTCGCTCGACACCTGTAACTTCTGAGGGCACAGCGATAATCACTCGGGGTTTGCTCCATCGGCTGCTTGAAACTCTTTGCAGAAACTGTTTCAGCATTTGCTCGCAAACATCGAAGTCGGCGATCACACCATCTTTTAGTGGACGAACCAACCGAATGTTTCTTGGCGCGCGCCCCCACATGCGTTTTGCCTCATGACCGACCGCAACAACCTGACCACTTCGAGTATCGACCGCGACCATCGACGGCTCGTTGAGTACGAGTCCTTGACCTTTGACGTATACAAGTGTGTTCGCAGTGCCAAGGTCAACCGCGACATCGCGACCCATCGAGAGAGGATTACCTCCCACCATTTTTACGAATTCTTCTTCGCGAGACCTGGAAAGAAAATTTCAAGTTCGCGACTAGCCGATGCTGCAGAGTCGCTGCCGTGCACCAAGTTTTCAGTAAATATCGTTCCGAGGTCGCCGCGAATTGTGCCTGGCGCAGCCGCCCGTGGGTTTGTCGCCCCCATCATTGCGCGAACGATTTCCCATGTATCTTCTGGGCCTTCTAGTGCCAAAGCCACAACTGGTCCACGCGACATGAACGCCACGAGTTCTGCATAAAAGCCTTTGCCTTGGTGCTCTTCGTAGTGACGAGCAAGTGTCGGCGCATCAAGTTGGCGCAACTGCATTGCCAGGATTTTTAAACCTTTTAACTCAAATCGACTGAGAATCTCGCCAACGAGACTTCGTTCAACGGCATCCGGCTTTAGCAAAACAAGTGTGCGATTTGACATGCCTTCAGGCTAAAGGTTTATCGCCTGCCTCGCACGCAATTGAACTAACCCACCACTTTGCTAGTTGTGCTTGGCTAAATGACCAAGCAAATATGGGCGCGCCGCACTGACGATGTAGAGCGAACCAGTTACGAGTAGCGCATCGTCTTCTTGCGTGAGATTGATTGCCATTTGACATGCCTTCTCAACCGAATCGGCAACTCGCACATCACCACAACCGATGCTCTGTGCAACTTTCGCCATTTCGTCAGCCGGCAAACCACGCGGAGTCGGCGGCATGCATGTGATCACAACATCAAATTCGTTGGCACGAAAAGCCGACAACAGATCTTCGGGGTTGCGACTACGCAGTGCACCCGTGACTAAAATTTTGCGGCCCTGAGTGTTGAAGTCTTCAAAAAACACTGACGCACAAACTGAGGCGCCAGCTGGGTTATGCGCGCCATCGATTATTGCCAACGGTCGATGTCCGAGAACCTCAAATCGCCCCGGCATCGCCACCATCGCCATACCTTCGTCCAAAATCTCACGATTAATAACGTCACCGAAAAATTCTTCAACTGCACAAATGGCCAGCGAAGTATTGTCGCCTTGGTGCTGACCATGCAGTGGCACGATTACGTCTTCGTATCTTGCGCGTGGTGTGCGTACCGAAATCATGCGACCGCCAATCGCCAAAAAGTTGTCTTCGCACGCAAACTCTTCGTCTCGAATCAGTCGAGTGCGCGCATCTTGGGCTAGAAATATTTCGCGCAACAAATCATCGGTTTCGCCCAACACGAGTGAACTTGAAGGCTTGATGATGCCTGCCTTTTCTCTGGCTATATGTTCGACAGTTGGCCCCGCGTACTCCATGTGATCAAGGGCGATGTTTGTTATTACTGCTACGTCAGAATTGATTACATTCGTTGCGTCCCATCGACCGAGCATGCCAACTTCAACTACTGCAACATCAACTGCCGAATCGGCGAACCAGCGAAACATCGCTGCGGTCATAATCTCAAAAAAACTTGGTCGTATCCCCGCCAAAATTTCAAGATCAGAAATCGCACCGATTTGCAGACCAAATTCAACATCATCAATTGGCTCAGCGTTGATGCAAATTCGGTCGTTAATACGATTGATATGCGGGCTCGAATATGTGCCAACTTGAAGGCCGTGGGCCATCAGTAGTCGCGTGATAATTTGTGCGGTCGAGCCCTTGCCATTTGTACCTGTTATGTGAATGCTGCGATACGAATGCTGAGGGTTGGCAATCGCGTCAAGAAGCTTCTCAATGTTCTCTGTCGACGGCGAATCAACTCGACCCGTGCGTTCATAACTTGAATGTTCGTCAAGATAACGCAAAGCGTCGGCGTATTGCACGACGGTTAAATTCGTTTACGAAGCAGCGCGACGCTGACGAGTAACACGAGTGCTGCGGTTAATCAGAGTCGGTGCCGAAACTTTGTTGACTGCATTCAGATCAATAACGACCTTGGCCACATCTTTGCGACCCGGCAAGTCATACATCGTCTCGAGCAGAACTTCTTCAAGGATCGCCCGCAAACCACGAGCGCCTGTGCCACGCACAAGTGCTTGGTCAGCCACTGCTTCAAGTGCTTCGGTTGTGAACTCAAGTTCGACATCTTCAAACTCGAAGAATTTTTGGTACTGCTTAAGTAGAGCATTTTTTGGCTCGGTGAGAATCTTTATCAACGCCGCACGGTCAAGGCTGTGAACGGCACCGATCATCGGTAGTCGTCCGACGAACTCAGGAATCATGCCAAATTTCAAAAGATCTTCGGGCAAGACTTTTGCAAAGAGGTCACCAAGATTTTTCTCGGCTTTCGACTTAACTTGTGCATGAAAGCCAACGCCTTTTTGACCGATTCGCGAAGCGATGATCTGGTCTAAACCGGCAAATGCTCCCCCACAAATGAACAAAACATTCGTCGTGTCAATCTGAATGAACTCTTGATGTGGATGCTTGCGTCCACCTTGTGGCGGTACCGAAGCGACAGTGCCTTCGAGGATCTTGAGCAATGCCTGCTGCACACCCTCACCCGAAACATCACGCGTGATCGACGGGTTTTCGCTCTTGCGAGCGACCTTGTCGATCTCGTCAATGTAAACAATGCCCGACTCTGCTTTTTTGACATCGAAATCAGCCGCTTGCAAGAGCTTGAGCAAAATGTTTTCGACATCCTCGCCCACGTAGCCAGCCTCGGTCAGGGCAGTTGCATCAGCAATCGCAAACGGAACATTGAGCAACCTCGCCAGAGTTTGTGCCATGTGGGTTTTGCCACAACCAGTTGGCCCCAAGAGCATGATGTTGCTCTTCGAAAGTTCAATGTCATCGCGTCGAGTCGATGCATTTTGCTTGTACTCAATGCGTCGATAGTGATTGAACACAGCAACTGACAAAACTTTCTTGGCCGTTTCTTGACCGACAACATAGTCGTCCAAGAAAGCACGAATTTCACGCGGATTCGGAAGTTTCTCGAGACTTGCACTTGTCTCTTCAGTATTCTCTTCGTCGATAATTTCGTTGCAAAGGTCGATGCACTCGTTGCAAACGTATACGCCAGGACCAGCAATTAACTTCTTGACCTGCTTTTGCGACTTGCCACAAAATGAACACTTGACAAGTTCTGCTGAATCACCAAACTTAGCCATTAGCGCCTCGCTTCAAACTTCAACGGATTGGTCCAGAACGATCAGCAAATTCGCGCGTCGAAATAACTTCGTCGATGATGCCATATTCTTTTGCCGCCGTGGCTTCCATCACGAAGTCACGATCAGTATCTTTATGAATTCGATCAATTGGCTGACCAGTGTGCTTGGCGATGATTTCTTCTAAAATCTCGCGCATACGCAAAATTTCTCGCGCCGCCAATTCGAGATCTGTAACTTGGGCGTACCCGACCTGTGCATACGGCTGATGCAACAGCACTCGTGAATGCGGCAAGGCAAGTCGCTTGCCTTTCGTGCCTGCTGCCAATAACACTGCGGCTGCCGAGGCTGCTTGGCCTAAACAGATAGTTGCGATGTCGTTCTTGATGAATTGCATCGTGTCGTAAATCGCGAACAACGCCGAGATGTCACCACCTGGGCTGTTGATATAAATGTTGATGTCCTTGTCAGGATTTTCACTTTCAAGGTGAATCAACTGCGCGCACACCAAGTTGGCGATCGTGTCGTCGATCGGGGTGCCAAGAATAATGATGTTCTCTTTGAGCAAGCGACTGTAAAGGTCATAGACGCGTTCGCCACGGCTCGTCTGCTCAGTGACATTTGGAACGTAATAGTTGCGAACAAAATCCACGAAAGAATCCTCTTTGCTGATCGGTTTAAATTAACGCGTCGTAACCAACCGACACTTTAATTGCTGACTAATAACGCTAGTTCGTAGCCTCAGGTTTTTGCGGACAATTAGAGCCCGTATTTATAGCACCTTAGTGCTTGTGATCATGCTCGCCATCGTGATCGTGCTGATGCTCAAGCTCCTGGGCTTCGCCAACGATGTCAATTTCATCTTGATCGTGCTCGCCCAAAATCGTCTCGTTGTCGATCGCCTTGCCTTTTTCGTCGACGAACTGTGAGTTGTGCAGCAACCAGTCGATTGCTTTCGACTTCGCAATTTGTGCTTTAAGATCAGAAATCGCATCATTCTTTTCGTATGCTTTGCGGATTGCTGCCGACTTTTTCTTAACTTGTGTTGCAATTCTTGCAAATTGTCGTTCGAGGTCGTCTTCCGACGCGTCGAGTTTTTCAGCAACAGCAACAGCACGCAATGCAATGTCGACCTTTGTCGCCAGCACAGACTGTTCTTTTAATGCATCGACGAATTGTTCAGCAGTCTGCTGAGTGACCGACAACCATTGCTCCATCGAGATGCCCTGTGACTCAAACTGCTTCAATGTATTTTGCACACGCCCACGTAAATCACTATTGACCATCGCTTCTGGTACTTCGATCTCGAGAAGTGCTGCAAGTGCAGCAGTCGCCTTTTCGACAACCGTATTACGAACTTGATTTAGGCGCGACTCTTCGATTCGCGTTCGCACGGCAGACTTCCATATTTCGATCGTTTCATGTTCGGCCAAATGCTCGGCCACCCATTCGTCAGTTAGTTCTGGCAACACCTGCTCTTGAATTTTTTTTACAGTGACGACAAAATCAGCAGGCTCGGTCATGCCCGACGGAATCGAAGTGAACTCAAGTTTCTGACCAGTCGTCGCACCAGTGAGTTGCTTGTCAAAATCTTCAGCAACCCAACCACGACCAACTTCATAAAGCCAATCATCCACATTCAGACCTGGCAATGGTTCACCATCGCGAGAACCCACAAGATCGAGCGTCAATTGATCGTCGAGTTTCGCCGGACGATCTGCGTCACTCAAAGTTGCATGGCGCTTGCGCTCATACTTTACGACCTCGTCAATGTCTTCATCGCTGGCAACTAGAGACGGCATTTCAACTTTCAGATTCTTGTAACCATCAATTTCAACAACAGGGCGAACTTCACAAGTTGCGTCAAAAATGATGTTGCCGGCTTCTTGTCCATTAGTGAGGTTGACTTCTGGTGTGGCGATGATGTCGAGATCGTGTTCACGCACCGCAAGTGCCAGCGACGCCGGAATTGCATCCTCAATTGCCTGCGAACGAGCGGCTTCTTTGCCGATTTGGGCTTCAATCAATTGTCTCGGGGCTTTGCCTTGACGAAAACCAGGAATGCGAATCTGAGTTGAGATTTTGCGAAATGCGCCGTCTAAATAACGGTCGAATTCGGTCTCGTCAACTTCAATTGAAAGTTTGATTTTGTTGCCTTCTAGGGCTTCGAGTGTCGTTTTCACAGTGCCGAGCAGTGTATCTGTGGCAAACTATGACTATGACGACAAATTCGAATGCGCCTGCTTCTGCGACACAAAGCTGGAAGCCTCACGCCCTGGCCAACCCGCACGAAGGCCAATTAAATCTGAGCATGGGTGACACAGTGCGGTCAATTATTGAACTCAACGGTGTGGCTGTCGGCAGCGACGGCAAAGTCATCCTCGCAAATGGTTTTAACTGGTTGCGTTACCGAGTGCGATTTGCAAACGGCGTCGAAGTCGGCGACCTTGATCAGCGCAGTATCGAGCCAACCGGCAAGGCTGCCAAGCGACTCGCAAAAATTGCCAAACGCGCAAAATAATTCGCTGCGTCACCACTTCCCTGGGGTGACCGACGGCTGGTCGCGCTTTGACGGACCAGCGGGAACACAAATGGTTGATGTTGCAATCAACGCAATGACCGAGTGGGCTGCAACTGGCTCGAACGCCAACACCGGCGGATATTTTGCGGCTGCGGATGCATGCGATGCGTTGCTTGACTCGACGCGAAGTGTCGTCGGCGAATTTCTTGGTGCTGACCCTGCGGGCATCTGTCTGGGCGCGAACATGACGACGATGACGATGGCGCTAACTCGCGCGATTGCTCAGACACTTAAACCAGGCGATCGAATCGTTGGCACTCGTTTAGATCACGAAGCGAATGTTTCGCCGTGGCGAATTGCTTGCGAACTTTCGGGCGCTGAGCACATGCTGACGCCATTCGATCCACAAACAGGGCGACTCGATATGGGTGCTCTCGAAAAACTCGTGAATGATCGAACGAAATGGGTCGCCGTCACGGGTGCTTCGAACTTGATCGGCACGATGCCCGACCTGAAATCTGTAATCGAAATCGCTCACAAACAAGGTGCGCGAGTTTTTATCGACGCGGTGGCTTTGGCGCCGCACAAGCAAATTAATATTCGTGAGTTGGGTTGCGACGTGCTGGCGACCTCTCCATATAAGTGGTATGGGCCTCACGCAGGCGTGATGTATATCGAGCCTGCACTTCTTGATTCGCTGCCCGTCGCTAAGGTACGACCAGCCAGCGATACTGGCCCGCGAAGATTTGAAACAGGTACGCCAAACTTTGAATGCATTGCGGCAACGCAGGCCGCCGCACGCTTTTTGATCGAAGAAGATATGCAAAAACTAAATGCGATCGAGGGTGCAGTGTTTAAGCCCCTGCTTGAGGGCTTGCTCGAAACGCGAGGCGTACGCGTTTGGGGCCCACACGATTTAGAAATGCGTGCACCGACGGTGTCGTTCACTATCGACTCAATGACGCCAGATCGTGTTGCGCAAGAACTCGCCGCGAAAAAAATTGCAGTCTGGTCGGGCGATTCTTACGCCGTTGAAGTCGTGGCTCAACTCGGACTAACGCAAAGTGGCGGTGTCGTGCGGGCAGGCGTTGTGCGCTACGTAGATAATGACGATGTAAATAATTTTCTCACCGCTGTTCGCGGGCTCGTTAGTCGGTAGCATTACTCAGTCCGGGGAGTGGCGCAGTTGGTAGCGTGCCTGGTTTGGGACCAGGAGGCCGGGGGTTCAAGTCCCCCCTCCCCGACAAATATAGAGATACAAAAAATCAAATGACGAGCAATTCAAATTCTGCAGAGGTTCTGCAATCAGCGAAATATGTTTCGTTGATCACATTTCGCAAATCTGGCGAACCTGTGCGCAGCCCAGTTTGGTTCGCGCGATTCGGAGACAACCCAAATAGTTACGGCGTGATCACAGAAACCAATGTGGGCAAGGTCAAGCGTGTTCGGGCAAATTCAAAAGTTGAAGTCCAAGTTTGTGATGTCAAGGGTCGAGTTGAGGCCAACGCGCCTAAGTTTTCTGGCGTTGCGCGGTTAGTGACTGGCGAGCAGGCTGTCGCCGTGCGCAAAGCAATCGCCAAGCAATATGGCCTGACCTACAAATTGTTCTCGGTTTACTTGGTTGTCTCGGGTCTGTTCAAGAAAAAAGATGGACTACCTGAGACCAATATTGTTTTTGAACTCACCGACTAGCAGCAACTAGTTTTTTGCGATTTCAAAAACTGCAGTTCGTTTGAAGTTTTCCAACATTTCTGGCAAGGGCTCGACGCCAATGCCGATCGAGTTCGGCACCGCGATATGGCCATTCTCGAGCACGAATGGCGGGGTGATATCGCGAGCGAAATAACGGGCCGACGCAGAGATATCCCCTGGCAAAGTAAAACCTGGCAACGCGGCGAGTGCAAGATTTGCCGCGCGACCGACGCCTGTCTCGAGCATTCCTCCGCACCAAACTGGCACGCCACGCGATAAGCACAAATCATGAATCTTTTTTGCCTCGAGATATCCGCCGACGCGACCGGGTTTGATATTGATTACCGAACACGCTTTGAGGTCGAGTGCCCCGCGAGCAGTATCCAACGACGTAATCGATTCGTCCAGACACACCGGTGTGTTGATCTGTCGCGCGAGTTCAACATGACCCGCTAAGTCGTCTTCGGGCAATGGCTGTTCGATCAACAGCAAGTTAAAAGCATCAAGTTGTTTGAGATGCTCGGCGTCACCCACGGTGTATGCGGCGTTGGCATCGACTTGCAACAAAATTTCATCGCCAAATTCTTTGCGCACCGTGCGCACGAGTTCGATGTCGCTGCCTGGTTCAATTTTTAGCTTGACTCGCACATAGCCCTGCGCCAGATACTCGCCGACTACTCGAATCAAATCTTTCAAACTGTTTTGGATGCCGACCGAGACGCCCGATGGCACCCGAGTTTTGGTGGCGCCCAAAAACTTGGCGAGCGAAATCTTCTGATCACGTAACTGCAAATCGAGCAATGCAGCCTCGACGCAAGCCTTAGACATGTAGTTGCCGCGAATCGGTATTGCGTCCGCGACAAAGCTTTGTGCTGTCGACTCAGCATGCAGCATCGGCACAAGAAATCGCGAAACTACTTCAACGCAATTTTCGAGATACTCAGACGAATAATTCGGTTCGGTGCCAGCGACGCACTCTCCCCAACCAGACTGTTCGTCACCAACTGCGCGAACATACAACAAATCTCGAGACGTATCAGTGCCAAACGATGTGCGAAACGGCGACACCAGCTCGATTTCCCCGCGCCACAACTCAATTGCCCGCAACACTATTTACCTCGCC
>NSIC01000007.1 GCA_002737635.1 Acidimicrobium sp. | reverse complement strand
TTATGAACGATTTCATCGAGAATTCGTCGCAGTTGCCGCCGCCACAGTTGCCAGCGCAATTAGAGATGTCGCCGCAAAATCACGGCGACTCATCGTCGCAGAATCACATCGACGATAGGCGATCGTCACGACGTCGATTTGGGGTTGTGATAGTTGCGGCCGTGTTTGGTTTGTTCGGTGGAATAATCGGCACTTATGTCGCTCAAGAGGCAAACCTCGTCGACTTAGACAACTCAGACTCGACAACGCAGATCACTTCGGCACCGGTTGTTGTTTCCGAAGACGATGGTTCGTCTAGCGGCTCACTGATTGCAAAAGTCGCCGAGCGTTTAGCAAATAGCGTCGTCACAATTTCAACGACGCTAGATGATGAATCTGGCGGCGGTCGAGGCGTTGGCACGGGTGTTGTCTTGACATCTGATGGTGAGATTTTGACGAATGCGCATGTTGTTGAAGATGCATCTGAAGTTGTTGTTCGCTTTGCTGGAGAAACAGAACCCCGAGTTGCAAAAATTTTGGCATCAGATGCCGGCAACGATTTGGCGTTACTTAAAGTCGACATAACTGGTCTCGTCGCAGCGACATTCGCCAAGCCGGGCAGCGTGCAAATTGGTGACGCAGTTGTTGCGATCGGCTATGCGTTGGCGCTTGATGGTGGACCAACCGTAACGTCGGGCATCGTCTCGGCTTTGAAGCGCACCATTGAGACTGATTCGGGTGCGTTAAACAGTTTGATTCAAACTGATGCCGCAATTTCGTCAGGCAACTCGGGTGGGCCATTGGTCAATCTCAAAGGTGAAGTTGTGGGTATCAACACTGCGGTTGCACGGGGCGACTCAGACTCGGCGGCAAACAACATTGGTTTTTCAATTTCGGTGGATGAAGTTTTGATTGTTATCGAACAGTTACGCGAGCAAGCAAACGGTGTTGTGCGCAAAGAGGGCTTTCTCGGAGTTGGTCTGGCCGCGCGTGAAGATGGTGGTCAAGGCGCGATCATCACCAATGTGCAACCAGGTTCACCAGCAGACAAGGCCGGAATTTTGATCGACGACGTTGTGCTCGCCGTAGATGGCGAGCCAATCGACGGCCAGGCGGGTTTGGTGGCGGCAATTCGTGATGCTAAACCTGGTCAAACTGTCAAAATCGAGATTTTTCGCGACGGAAAACGACTTACTTTTGATGCAACTTTGATCGCCCGCTCTGAATAATCGCTAGATATTCTCTAGGTAGTCACAGGGGTCAAAAAGCCAGAAAATAGCCAATTTTCTCGGGGTTTTTGGTTTGGGGTCGCGATTTTCGGGGGATAGAGTAAATACTTCGTTCGTGACTATGCACTGCATGGATACCAACGAAGAGATCAATTCAAAAAATTGATGTCTGTGTGCGTCCGTGAGTTTTGCGGGTACCTCACAGCGAAAACTATAAGAGTGCTCCGTGCGGCCCAGGCCTACGGAGCATTTGTGCGAATAAACGAATTATTTCATTGAACATTTCGAGAAAAGGTTTTGGCCTTATGGCACAAAGAGCGATCGTCGGCGAAAAGGTCGGCATGACACAGGTATGGGGAGACGACCAACGAGTCGTGCCCGTAACAGTGTTGCGCATCGAGCCAGCCCGA
The DNA here is from genome assembly GCA_002737635.1 of Acidimicrobium sp. Taxonomy (GTDB): domain Bacteria; phylum Actinomycetota; class Acidimicrobiia; order Acidimicrobiales; family Ilumatobacteraceae; genus BACL27. The sequence goes on along the minus strand of NSIC01000007.1, from coordinate 31,315 downwards.
ATTGTGCAGGTCAAAACAGGTTTGACTGATGGCTACACGGCATTGCAAGTCACTTATGGACAGCGCGATGTGAAAAAATTAAGCAAAGCAGAAGCTGGACATTTCGCCCCGAAGAGCGGCGTGCGCAATGTGGCAGCAGGTCGTCGACTTGTTGAGTTGCGACTCGACTCTGTAGAGGGTTTTGAAATCGGACAAGAAATCAAAGTCGACACTCTTACTGTTGGCGAGCTAGTCGATGTGACTGCAGTGAGTCGTGGCAAAGGTTTTGCTGGCACGATGAAGCGTCACAACTTCGGCGGACAAGGCGCGAGTCACGGTAACCACAAGCATCACCGTGCACCAGGCTCGATTGGTTCTTGCACATTTCCAGGTCGCGTATTCAAAGGTTTGCGAATGTCGGGTCACATGGGTCATCAACAAGTGACGACATTGAATCTTGAGGTTGTGCAAGCAGACCTTGAAAGAAACTTGTTGCTCGTCAAAGGTTCGGTTCCTGGTCCAAACGGTGGCGTTGTAATTATTCGTAACGCCGTCAAGGGTGCGGTCAAGGAGTAGCCATGGCAAAGATTGAAATGAAAAGTGCTGCCGGCAAAAAAGCCGCCTCTGTCGAAGTTGCTGACTCAGTATTTGGCATCACACCAAATATTCCGGTCTTGCACCAAGTAGTTGTTGCCCAATTGGCACACCGTCGCTCTGGAACGCAAAGCACCAAGACTCGATCGGAAGTGCGCGGTGGCGGCAAGAAACCTTTCAAACAAAAAGGCACCGGTAACGCTCGTCAAGGTTCAATTCGCGCGCCACACTTCAGTGGTGGCGGTGTAGCACTCGGACCAAAACCCCGTAAATATTCGCAACGTACGCCAAAGAAAATGGTGCAACTTGCATTGCGCTCGGCGCTTTCAGACCGCATGAGCGAGAACAAAGTTGTAGTCGTTGAAGAATGGGGCTTTTCAGCACCGAGCACAAAGTCGGCAACTGCAGCCTTGAAGAGCCTTGGCGTTAACGAGCGCATTTTGATCGTGCTCGAGCGCAAAGATGAGGCCGCCTGGAAGAGCTTCCGCAATTTGAAAGATGTGCAAGTACTCAGCCCTGGCGAGCTCAACGCCTATGACATTTTGTGCAATGACTGGATCGTCTTTACAAAAGCGAGCCTGCCGACGATGGAGGCCGCAAAGTGAAAGACCCACGCGACATCATTTTGCGACCGGTTGTCAGCGAGAAGAGCTACTCGCTGATCGACAAAGGCACATACACATTCGAAGTTCATCCTTTGGCGACAAAGCCAGAGATTCGCGACGCAGTTCAGTCAATTTGGGGTGTGAAAGTTCGTCGGGTCAACACGATCAACCGACTTGGTAAGCGCCGCATTACTCGTGGCACGAACCGCATCGGTGTGCGCGATGGCTCGAAGCATGCTCTTGTCACCTTAGAAGCGGGAAACCAAATCCCGTTGTTTGAGAATTAATCGAAAAGGACGACTCAAGATGCCAATTCGCAAACGCCGCCCGACTAGCCCTGGTCGACGCTTTCAAACAGTTTCAGATTTCAGCGAGATCACCAAGACGACGCCAGAAAAGTCGTTGTTGTCACCGAAGCCGTCGCGCGGCGGTCGCAACTCTGCTGGTCGCATCACATCGCGTCACCAAGGTGGCGGCCACAAACAGCAATATCGCCTGGTTGATTTCAAGCGCGGCAAAGATGACTGCGTCGCCAAGGTTGCAGCGATCGAATACGACCCAAACCGCACATGTCGAATTGCATTGTTGCATTACGCCGACGGAACAAAGTCTTACATTCTTGCGCCTAAGGGTCTTGAAGTTGGCGCCAAAGTTGAAAGTGGTCCGAAGGCCGACATCATCGTTGGCAATGCGTTGCCACTTCGCTACATGCCAGTCGGTACAACTGTTCACAATATTGAGATGCGTCCTGGTCAGGGTGGCAAAATTGCTCGCTCGGCCGGCATGGCAGTGCAGCTTGTCGCCAAAGAAGGACAATACGCAACTTTGCGCATGCCTTCGAGCGAAATGCGCCGCATTCCGATTGATTGTCGTGCAACTGTTGGCGAAATCGGCAACTCAGAGCACGAACAAATCAAAATCGGCAAGGCCGGTCGTAATCGTTGGAAGGGTGTTCGTCCGCAATCACGCGGTGTTGTAATGAACCCAGTCGATCACCCACTCGGTGGTGGCGAAGGTAAAACTTCTGGTGGTCGTCCGCCAGTTTCGCCTTGGGGTAAGCCAGAGCGTCGTACTCGCGACAAGAACAAGTCTTCTCAGCAGATGATTGTTCGTCGTCGCCGATCAGGAAAGTCAAGAGGTTAATTAAATGTCACGCAGTCTTAAAAAAGGTCCGTTTGTTGATGAGCACCTTCTCAAGAAGTTGGATGAGATGAACGCAAGCGGCGATCGAAAGGTCATCAAGACATGGTCGCGCCGCAGCACGATTATCCCTGACATGCTTGGACACACATTCGCTGTGCATGACGGTCGCAAACACGTGCCTGTATACGTGACTGAGTCAATGGTCGGACACAAACTTGGCGAGTTCTCACCAACACGCACATTCAGATTTCACCAGAGCCAAGAAAAAGCAGCCGCAGCCGCAGCCGCAGCCGCAGGCCCAGTAGGTAAGTCGTGACCGGTCCGAAACTCAACGAAGCAACACGCGTTGCTGGCGTTTCAAGTGGTTTTCGGGCGTCGGCTCGCTTCGCTCGTTTGTCGCCGTCGAAGGTTCGCGTCGTGTTGAACCTCGTTCGCGGAATGGACGTTCGTTCGGCTGACAATTTGTTGCGTTTGACAGATCGAGATTCGGCACACATCGTGCGCAAACTGCTTGCATCAGCGGTTGCCAATGCGACAAATAACTTTCAACAAAATGCCGAAGAGCTTTACATCAAGGCTTGTTATGCCGATGGTGGCCCAACTTTGAAACGCTTTCGTCCGCGTGCCAAGGGTAGTTCGGCAGCAATTTTCAAGCGCACAAGTCATGTCACGATCGTGGTCGACAAACTGAGCGAAGCTGCGCTTGCAATTCGCGAGTCGCAAAGCGAGTCACGCGGCGGGGCGCAGGCTGCTCAGCGCAAGAGCCGCGTTGAAGCAAGTCGTGCGCGCGCGCAAAAGTCAAAGGCTGCAGCAACTGAAAATGAAGTTTCAGATGATGCCGAAAACGAAAAAGCGACTGGGAACTAAAATGGGACAAAAAATTAATCCGTACGGCTTTCGCCTTGGTATAACCACTGATTGGAAGAGCAAGTGGTTTAGCACCAAAGAATACAAGGCGTATCTCACCGAAGACTGGAAGATTCGCGACTATCTCAAAGTGCAACTTTCTGATGCTGCTGTGAGCCGCATCGAAATTGAGCGCACACGCGACAAGCTTCGAATCGATGTTCACACTGCACGCCCGGGCATCGTTATCGGTCGCAAAGGACAAAAAGCCGAAGAGCTTCGCGCTGGCCTCACTGCTTTGACTGGCAACAACAAAGTTCAGTTGAACATCACCGAAATTCGCGACGCAGAACTTGATGCAGCACTTGTTGCTCAAGGTGTGGCTGATCAACTCGTCAATCGAATCGCATTTCGTCGCGCCATGAAGCGCGCCGTGCAGAACGCACAGAAGCAAGGCGTGCAAGGTATTCGAGTTCAGTGTTCAGGTCGTCTCGGTGGCGCAGAAATGTGTCGTCGCGAGTGGTATCGCGAAGGTCGCGTACCTCTGCACACACTTCGTGCAAACATTGACTACGGTTTCCGCGAAGCAGCAACGACTGCTGGTCGCATTGGCGTCAAGGTGTGGCTATATAAAGGTGAGATTCTTCCGTACAAGAGCCAAACTGACGACCGAATCACACGCGAAGCTGCGATGGCTGCGGGCGAGACTTCGGGTCACTCTGATGCAACTCGCAAAGTTGTGACATCGGCTGGACCAAAAGCAGTTGAGCTTGATGACGTCGCCGTGGCGCCTTTGGTTAAAGAGGCTGACCCAGAGTTCGAGCGTTTGTTGGACGAAGAAGAAGATATTCAGCGTCGTAGCCATGAGAGCCATGAAACTCCTCACTTTAAGCGAGAGGTATAAACAGTCATGTTGGAACCACGCAAAGTTAAGCACCGCAAGCAGCACCGCGGTCGCATGAACGGTGTCTCGAAAGGCGCGAACGAACTTGCATTCGGTGAATACGGTATTCAAGCACTTGAACCGGGTTGGATCACCGCACGCCAAATTGAAGCATCGCGTATCGCGATGACTCGTCACATCAAGCGCGGTGGAAAAGTTTGGATCAACGTTTTTCCTGACAAGTCAGTGACTAAGAAACCCGCTGAAACACGCATGGGTTCTGGCAAAGGCAACCCAGAGTTGTGGGTGGCAGTCGTCAAGCCAGGTCGAGTTTTGTTCGAACTGTCTTACCCAACTCCGGCGACCGCTCATCAGGCTTTGAGCCGTGCGGCACAAAAGTTGCCGATCAAGACGCGCATCATCACTCGAAATGAGGCGATCTGACATGGCCCGCGAACTAACCGAACTTCGTGAAATGGATCTCTCCACGCTCGTTGACGAGTTGCGCGCGACAAAACAAGAGGCACTGAATCTTCGCTTTCGCAATGCCACAGGTCAGCTTGATGACACTGCGGCAATTACGAAAGCACGTCGTCAAATCGCTCGAATCAGTATGTTGATTCGTGAGCGAGAAATCGTTGCTGCAGAATCTGCAGGGAAGTGAGCAAAATTATGGCTGAAGCAACACCAGAGTCGACAAAACGCAACCTTCGCAAGTCGCGAGAGGGCGTAGTCGTGTCGAACAAGATGAACAAGACGATTGTGATTGCAATCGTCGAGCGAATTCGTCACCAGAAATACGAGAAGTTCGTGACCCGAACGAAGAAGCTTTATGCACACGATGAGGCCAACGAAGCAAAAGTTGGCGACCGCGTGCGCGTCATGGAGACCCGCCCATTGTCGAAACTCAAGCGTTGGCGCGTTGTCGAAATTCTGGAGCGTGCAAAGTGATTCAACAAGAAACCCGACTTCGCGTTGCCGACAACAGCGGCGCTCGTGAAGTGCTCGTGATCAAAGTGCTCGGCGGTACTCGTCGTCGTTATGCATCGATCGGCGACGTCTTCATCGGCACCGTGAAAGATGCAATTCCTGGTGCGGCAGTCAAAAAAGGTGAAGTTGTGCGCTGTGTTGTCGTGCGCGTGGCCAAAGAAAAGCGTCGTCCAGACGGCAGCTACATCAAGTTTGACGAGAACGCCGCAGTGTTGATCAAAGAAGACTTGACCCCGCGCGGAACTCGAATTTTCGGCCCGGTGGGTCGAGAGTTGCGCGACAAAAAGTTCATGCGAATTGTTTCGCTTGCCCCGGAGGTGTTGTGACATGAAGTTTAAAAAAGGTGACAGCGTGATCGTGATTGCGGGCAAAGATAAAGGTGCGACAGGCACGATCTCGGCCGTGCTTCCGGTGAAGAACAAAGTGATTATTGACAAGGTCAACGTGGCGAAGCGTCATACCGTGGCTCGTGGTCAAAACACCAAGAGCGAGATCGTCGAAAAGCCAATGCCGATTCATGCGTCGAACGTGGCGATCAATCAAGGTGGCAAGCCATCAAAGATCGGCTACAAGGTCGACAAAAAAGGTAACAAAGTAAGAATCGCCAAGAAAACTGGAGCAGAGATTTAATGGCTGCAACGACTAAATACATGCCGCGCATGAAGGCGCACTACCTGAACACGGTTCGTGTCGACTTGATGAAGCAACTTGAACTCGATAACCCGATGCAGGTGCCAACGATCGAGAAGATCGTCATCAACATGGGCGTAGGTAAGGCAACTCAGCAAGCATCTTTGCTTGATGGTGCAGTCGCCGACTTGACAGCGATCACCGGCCAGAAGCCACTTGTGACAAAGTCACGCATCGCCATCGCTTCGTTTAAGTTGCGCGAGAACCAAGCAATTGGTTGCAAAGTGACGATGCGCGGAGACCGCATGTGGGAGTTCTTCGATCGCATGTTGTCAATTGCGATTCCACGTATTCGTGACTTCAGAGGACTTTCGGGCAAGTCGTGGGACGGCAACGGCAACTACACATTCGGTTTGACCGAGCAGCTTGCGTTCATGGAAGTTCGCATTGACCAAGTTGACGTACCTCGAGGCATGGACATCACGATTGTTACAACTGCAAAGAGCGACATTGCAGGAAAAGCACTTCTTGATGCTTTTGGTTTTCCATTTCGCAAGGGCGAAGTACCAGTATCTGTTACTAAAGCCAAGAAATCGAAGAAGAAATAATTTCACGGGACCAACACGGGACTAATTAGGACAAAATCATATGGCAAAAAAATCACTCAGGATCAAAGCAGAGGCAAAACCAAAGTTCAAGGTACGCGGTTATACCCGCTGCCAGCGTTGTGGTCGAACCCGTTCGGTCTACCAAAAATTTGGTTTGTGTCGTTTATGCTTCCGCGAGCTTGCGCACGCGGGTGAGATTCCTGGGATCACAAAGGCAAGTTGGTAAGCGCTTATGATGACTGACCCAATCGCCGACATGCTCACACGCATCCGCAACGGAAACGTTGCGTTGCGCAATGAAGTTTTAATGCCTGCGTCAAAACAAAAGTCTGCCCTTGCTGAAGTTCTTAAGCGAGAAGGTTTCATCGCCGACTACGCAGTTGTGCAAGATCCGCAAGGTTCAGGCAAAGCCCTAAAGATCATGATGAAATATGGCGCCGATCGTCAGCGAACGATTTTGGGCATCAAGCGAATTTCGACACCAGGCTTGCGTGTTTATCGTGCAGCAACTGAAGTGCCTCGTGTGCTTGGTGGTCTCGGAGTAGCAGTTTTGTCAACAAGTCACGGACTCATGACCGACCGCGAAGCGCGCAAGCGCAACGTTGGTGGCGAAGTCATGTGTTTCGTGTGGTAGTTCGAGAGTTGAACGGAGAAACAAAATGTCACGCATAGGAAAATCAGCACTTGCAGTGCCGACAGGGGTCGAAGTTACGATCTCTGGCGCCGCAGTGACGGTCAAAGGGCCGAAGGGCACCTTGAAGCGCGAACTTCCAGTCGGTGTTTCTGCACGGCGCGAAGAGAATAATTTGTTCGTTGAACGGGTTAACGATGAGCGCGATGCTCGTGCGCGTCACGGTTTGGCTCGCACACTCTTGTCGAACATGATCGTTGGCGTAACTCAGGGCTACACCAAGGCGCTTGACATTCAAGGCGTTGGTTATCGTGCTGAAGCACAGGGGCCGAACAAACTTAAGTTGGCGCTTGGCTATTCGCACCCGATCGTTTACACAGCACCAGACGGCGTAACTTTCGAAGTGACTGCACAAACTCAAATTGTGATCAAGGGCAACGACAAAGAAGCCGTTGGACAAGTCGCAGCAAATATTCGCAATATGCGCAAGCCTGAGCCATACAAGGGCAAGGGTGTTCGATATTTGAACGAGCGCGTTCGTCGCAAGGCCGGCAAGACCGGCAAGAAATAGATAAAGGACTAACTCGACTATGGCCAATACAGCAGAAAAAAGACACTCGGGGCGCCTGCGCCGTCAGCGCCGCGTGCGCAAAAAGATTCATGGCACTGCCGAGCGTCCACGCTTGGCAGTTTTCCGTAGCAACAAGCACCTGTCGGCTCAATTGATCGACGACGATGCTGGCCGCACCATCGTCGCGGCATCTTCGCTTGAGGCTGAGTTTCGCAAATCAGGTTCTGGTTCAACAGTTGATGCAGCCAAGCGAGTTGGCAAGACGGTTGCACAACGTGCCAAACAGGCCGGAGTTACAAAAGTTGTTTACGACCGCGGTGGATTTTTGTATCACGGTCGTATCGCAGCAGCAGCACAAGCTGCTCGAGAAGAAGGCTTGGAGTTCTAAATGAGCGATGTAAATCAAGTTCCCGCAGTTCCTGCAGTTCCAGTTGCTGAAGAGACTGGTCGTCGTGATCGACGTGATCGACGCGAACCACGCGAGAAGCGAGAGCCGCGTCCACCAGCAAAGGTCGGCGAGATCGGTGATTCACGCGTTGTGCACATCAATCGTGTCGCCAAGGTTGTTAAAGGTGGTCGACGTTTTTCATTCACCGCACTTGTTGTAGTAGGCGACCGCAATGGTCGCGTGGGTCTTGGTTATGGCAAGGCAAAAGAAGTGCCATTGGCAATTCAAAAAGGCACCGAAGAAGCAAAGCGCAATATTTTTCATGTTGCACTTGCAGGCACGACGATCACGCATGCAACGATTGGCGTCAACGGTGCTGGCCGCGTAATGCTCAAACCGGCTGCTCCGGGTACTGGTGTTATCGCCGGTGGTGCAGCACGGGTCATTCTTGAAGAAGCCGGTATCAAAGATGTTTTGGCAAAAGTTTTGGGTTCACCAAATGCGATCAACGTTGCGCGAGCGACGATCAACGGCTTGAAGGGTCTGCAGCGTCCCGACGAAGTCGCCAAGCGTCGTGGTTTGCCAGCCGAAGATTTCGTGCCAAAAGGTATGTTGCGTGCCTACACGGAGCGCAAGAAAACTATTTCAAGTCTCGGAGCCAAATAATCATGGCCACTGCAAAGAAAGTTGCAAAGCCAGCCAAAAAAGCTGTAGCGAAAAAAGCCGTCGCGGTCAAGGCGACTCGCAAGGCACACACTGGTGCAACATTCGTAGTCAAGCAAGTGCGTTCGCAGATTGGCATCATGCCCAAGACGAAGGCAACGATGCGCGCCTTGGGTCTGCGCAAGATCGGTGATGTCAACACATTGCCGGATCGTCCAGAGATTCGCGGAATGCTTGCGCGAGTTCCCCACCTTATTGAAGTAAGCAAAAAAGGAGCATAATCATGCGCGTCGATGAAATCGGACCTCGCTACGGAGCACGAAAGAAGCCGAAGCGCGTCGGTCGTGGCACCGGTGGCAAAGGCGGAAAAACAGCCGGTCGTGGTACAAAAGGTCAATACGCGCGTAACACAGTTGCTCGTGGTTTCGAAGGTGGACAGATGCCACTCAAGCAACGCGTACCAAAGCTCAAGGGCTTTAACAACCCGTTTCGTGTTGAGTATTACGCGGTCAACCTTGATGCGATTGATTCTCTTGATGCGAGTGAAGTTGATCCAGCAAAACTCGTATCGGGTGGTGTTGCGCACAAGGGTCAGATGATCAAAGTTTTGGGTCGCGGAAAGATAACTCGTGCGGTCAAAGTTTCGGCGCACGCAGTTTCGAAGTCGGCCCAAGAAGCGATTGTTGCCGCTGGCGGATCAGTAGTGATCTTGCCACCAACATACAGAGGCGTTCGCCCACCGGCCAAGGGCAGTCAGTTCACCAACCGCTAGTACAGTTTGCGTTGACCTGCTTCTAGAACAAACAATGAGGTAAATTCGTGGCAAAAATTGGCAACATTTTCAAGGTCACAGAACTTCGTAACAAGATTCTGTTCACATTGGCGATGTTGCTCGTCTATCGTCTGGGTGTTTCGTTGCGAGTGCCTGGAGTTGATGCACAAGCAGTCAGCCAGTTGCGTGAAGCATCAAAGTCGCAAGGCGCACTTGGTTTCTTGAACTTGTTTTCGGGTGGGGCATTCGGCAGCTTCTCGATTTTTGCGCTCGGCATCATGCCGTACATCACTTCGAGCATCATCATGCAGGTACTTACTGTTGTGATTCCGAAGCTTGAGCAGTGGCAACAAGAAGGCGCCACGGGTCAACGCAAGATCACCCAGTGGACTCGCTATGTGGCGATTGGTATTGCGACTTTGCAAGGCGCAGGTCTAACTTTTATTTTCGGTCAGGGGCGTGGCTCGGCATTTTTCGGCGCAAGCACTCAGGCACCAGACGTTGTGTTGCTTGATCCGTTTATGCCACGAGCATTGTTGGTGATTCCGTCATTGGTTGCGGGCACAGCATTGTTGATGTGGCTAGGCGAATTAATTAGCCAACGAGGCATCGGCAACGGTATGTCGATGGTTATTTTCGCGTCTGTCGTCAGTGATTTGCCATATAGCTATTATTCGTTGTTGCAGACCCGCAAAACTTTGGTGTTCATTATCTTGGTCGCGCTCACTATCGCAATCATTCTTGCCGTGGTACGCGTCGAGTTGGGTCAACGACGACTGCCGGTGCAGTTTGCAAAGCGTGTTGTTGGTCGCAAAATGTACGGTGGACAAAACACTTATATTCCGCTTAAAGTAAACCAGTCGGGCGTTGTGCCAATTATCTTCGCCAGTTCGGTTTTGTTGTTGCCAGTTTTGATGTCGAACATGTTGGGTAGTGGCGAGGGTTGGCGCGGTTCGATCGCTCGCTTCGTGGATCAATATTTGATCAATAGTCAGAACTTGCTGTATGTCACGATTTTCGCCTTGTTGATTGTTGCGTTCGCTTACTTTTATAATTCGATTGCGTTTGATCCGATTCGACAAGCAGATCAGTTGCGCAAGCAGGGTGGGTTTATTCCGGGTATTCGACCTGGTCAGCAGACGGAAACTTTCTTGGCCAAAACGGTGAACCGCATCACATTGCCGGGTGCGACATTCGTAGCTGTGATCGCGATCTTGCCTTACATCGTGTTGTGGGTTGGCAACGTGACTTCATTTCCGTTTGCTGGCACGACGGTTTTGATCGCAGTTGGTGTTGCGCTTGAATTGATGCGCCAGATTGACAGTCAGTTGATGCAGCGAAATTATGAAGGTTTCCTCAAGCAATAATCTCGAATGACCTAACTTCGAACAAAGTTTTATTGGCCACAGGATCGGAATAAAAAACTCATGAGTGCTGGAGTGAGAATAATCATGTTCGGTCGCCAAGGCGCCGGCAAGGGTACGCAAAGTGCTCGACTCGCAAAACATTTTGATGTTCCGCATATTTCAACGGGCGAAATGTTGCGCAACGCCGTGAAACAAGATTCGGTGGTGGGTCGCGCAGCCAAGGCCGTGCTAGATCGTGGCGAACTAGTTGATGACAGTTTGATGGTGTCTTTGGTGCAAGGTCGCATCGGTCAAGAAGATGCGCGAACCGCCGGTTTCGTTCTGGACGGATTTCCGCGCACGATTGGCCAAGCCACGGCGTTTGACTCTTTGACTCAAACGCGACCGGTGGGTTTCGTGATCGATCTGGATGTCAATCGCGAAATTGTCTTGGGTCGACTTTCGTCGCGAAGAACTTGTGAGCGGTGTGATGCAATATATGCGGCGACTGGCAAAGAGCCGAACAATTGGAAGTGCGAGAAGTGTGGCGGGGCAGTGGTTCAGCGCACCGACGACTCGCCAGTGGCGATAAATAAACGCCTAGACGTCTATGAGACCCAGACGGCACCGCTGATTTCTTACTATCAGGGACGGGGTTCGCTGCACGTGGTCGACGGCTTGGGTTCGCCAGATCAAGTGTTTGATCGCATAAAAACGGTGGTTGAAACAGGCCTGCGCCGATAGCCTAACTAGTCGCCCTAAACGGTCTTCGGACAGTCGGGCAATAAGAGAAAAAACCATAATTCGTTCGGAGAAATTTTGCCCAAAAATAAGGAAGATGCAATCGTGCTGGAAGGCAAGATTACTGAATCCCTACCTAATGCAATGTTTCGAGTCGAGTTAGAAAATGGACACACGGTTTTGGCTCATATTTCAGGAAAGATGCGAATGAATTACATCCGAATTCTTCCTGGCGACAAAGTGCAAGTAGAGCTAACACCGTATGACCTCACAAGAGGTCGTATTACATATCGATTTAAATAACAAAAGGCGTGCTATGAAAGTAAGAACCAGCGTTAAAAAAATTTGCGAAAAGTGCAAGGTCATTCGTCGGCACAGTCGCGTAATGGTGATCTGCGAAAACCCACGCCATAAGCAACGTCAAGGCTGAGCGAGAGAGACAAAATGGCACGTATTTCTGGAGTCGACATTCCGCGCGAGAAGCGCCTTGAAATTGGTTTGACATACATATTCGGCATTGGTCGCGTGACCGCGAAGAAATTGTGCGACGAAACTGGCATCAACCCAGATACCCGAGTTCGTGATTTGACCGACTCTGAGGTCAACAAGATTCGTATGTTCATCGAAAATAATTTGAGCGTTGAAGGTGATCGTCGTCGCAATGTGCAGACAGACATCAAGCGCAAGATCGAGATCGGTTCATATCAGGGCACGCGGCACCGCAAAGGTTTGCCGGTTCGTGGTCAGCGCACGCATACAAACGCGCGTACGCGAAAAGGTCCGAAAAAGACAGTCGCTAACAAAAAGATCGCAGTAAGGAAGTAGTCATGGCTGAAGCAAAACCAGCAACCCGCAAGCGCAAGCGCGAGCGTCGCAATGTCACATCAGGCATCGTGCATATCAAGAGCACTTTCAACAACACGATTGTTTCGGTCACCGACACCGAGGGCAACGTAATTTCGTGGGCATCATCTGGTGGCGTTGGCTTTAGTGGCTCGCGCAAGTCGACACCGTTTGCTGCACAGATGGCCGCAGAAAAAGCTGGCCGAGCCGCAATGGAGCTTGGTCTTCGTCGCGCCGAAGTGCATGTAAAAGGTCCAGGTTCGGGTCGTGACACAGCTTTGCGTCAGATTCAAAATCTTGGCATTGAAGTTTCGGGCATCAAAGACCTCTCACCGGTACCGCACAACGGTTGCCGTCAACCAAAACGAAAGCGACCATAACTCATGGCTCGTTACACAGGTCCTAAAGTTCGCATCTCGCGCCGTCTCGGCGTCAATATTTTCGAAAATACAAAGGGCTCAAAAGCCCTTGAGCGTCGCCCGTTTCCGCCAGGTCACCACGGTCGTTCGCGCCGCAAAGGTGCAGGCAGCGAATATCTTGCTCAGATGCAAGAGAAGCAAAAAGCGAAGTTCATTTACGGTTTGCTTGAGCGTCAATTTCGCAACCTATATAAGAGGTCAGTTCGTCTGACGGGCCCAACCGGCGAAAACCTTTTGCGTCTTTTAGAGTTGCGTCTTGACAATGTGGTTTATCGCGCAGGTTGGGCAGCATCACGCCCACAGGCACGCCAGTTTGTGAGTCACGGCTTGATCAAAGTTGATGGCAAGCGAGTAGATATTCCGTCATACACATTGCAAAAGGGTGAAGTCGTGACGCTGTCGACAAAGAGCAGCAACATGATCGTCATTCAGCACAACATCGACACACTTGACCGCAAGGTTGTGGCGTGGCTCGATGTTGCCGAAGCCGGCAAGCAAGTTACCGTGCGTGAGTTGCCAGTGCGCGAGCAAATCGATGTGCCTGTGCGTGAACAATTAATCGTTGAACTTTATTCTAAGTAACCCCAAAAAAGAGTCAGAGGAGAAATCATGCTCGTAATCCAGCGCCCAACAGTCGAACCAATCGGTTCACCAGAGAACAACCGCCAAAAGTTTTCGGTTGGTCCACTTGAGCCAGGTCTTGGTCACACAATCGGCAACTCGTTGCGCCGAATGTTGCTGTCATCGATTCCTGGTGCTGCAATTACATCAGTCAAGTTCGAATCGGCACTGCATGAGTTCGACACGATCGAGGGCGTTACACAAGATGTAACCGAAATCATCCTCAATTTGAAAGACATCGTGTTGCAGTCGACTTCGGACGACCCGATCGTGTTGAGCGTTGATGCCAAAGGTCCAATTAGTCTCACGGCTGGCGACATTCAGTGTCCACCAGAAGTAGAGATTCTCAACAAGTCACAAAAGATCGCCACACTTTCGGCCAAGGGCAAACTTGTGTTTGAACTTACCGTTGAGCGCGGCAAAGGATACATGTCTTCTGACCGCGACGGTGCTCGCAAGACAATCGGCATTATTCCGATTGATGCGATCTTCTCGCCGATTCGTCGCGTGACTTTTGAAGTCGTGCCGACTCGTGTTGAACAGTCGACAAACTATGACAATTTGATTATCGACATCGAGACTGATGGCTCGATTGCACCAGTCGACTCGCTTGCCTCGGCAGGCGCGACATTGCGATCGCTTGTAGATCTCGTAGCAAACCTGACTGCAGAGCCAGTTGCTCTTGAGCTTGGCGAAGTTTCGGGCTACTCAAGTGGCGCCGGCGACCTCGACATGCCAATCGAAGATCTTGACTTGTCAGAGCGCCCACGCAACTGCTTAAAGCGCGGTCAAGTAAACACAATCGGCGAGTTGTTGACTCGCTCAGAAGAAGACTTGATGAACATCACGAACTTCGGTCAGAAGAGCCTGGACGAGATCAAGCAAAAGCTTGATGAGCGCGGACTCTCGTTGCGAATCTGATCGACTGAACTAAACGAAATTAGATAAGGGAGACGATTCAATATGCCAGGAAGACCACGCCGCGGACCAAGTTTTGGCGGTAGCTCGTCGCACGAAAAATTGATGATGGCCAACTTGGCATCATCGTTGTTCGCTGCCGAAGGCATTGTCACGACTGAAACAAAAGCAAAGGCACTGCGACCAATTGCCGAGAAGTTGATTACTAAGGCGAAAAAAGCACAGGGCACCAGCCCGATGCGAGTTCACCGCATTCGCCAGATTCAGAGCTATTTGCGCGACAAAGAAATGACCAACAAGCTTGTCAATGTTGTTGCCCCAAGATACTTGGAGCGAAATGGCGGATACTTGCGAATCATGAAGCTTGGTCCACGCCATGGCGACAATGCTCCAATGGCGCGCATCGAATTGATCTAGTAAAAAACAAAACCGATGCGTCGAGTGCGCTTGGTTGTTGCTTATAACGGAGAACCGTTTCACGGTTTTGCTGTCAACCCGAAAGTTGCGACTATTGCGGGCACGCTCGGTGGGGCGTTGCAACAGATTTTTCAGATTCCGATACCGCTTGTGTCGGCAGGTCGAACCGATGCGGGCGTTCACGCCACGGCACAAGTAATTAGTTGTGATGTCGCCGATGACTGCGATCTGACGACTTTGCGCAAGCAACTGAACTCGCTTTGTGGACCAGAAATAATCGTCAAGGACATTGCTTGGGCGACGAGCGATTTTCACGCGAGGTTCTCAGCGATCTGGCGGCACTATCAATATTTTGTTTACAATGCCGACTTTCCAGACCCTTTCAAGGTTTCGTCGTCGTGGCATGTTATTGCACCACTCAATTTGCATGCGATGCAGTTGGCATGCGACCCGATTATCGGCACGCATGATTTTTCGGCGTTTTGTCGACGGCCAAAACCAGACACTGAGCCTGATCTTGAAGGCCCAGAAACTGCCGATGGTTCTGGCGAAATTGTGCGCGAGAAATCGTTGCGCCGCTGTGTGATGCAAGCCAGTTGGCGTGAGATCGGCGAGTCGATGTTTCGTTTTGATATTCGGGCAAACGCGTTTTGTCATCAGATGGTTCGCTCGCTCGTTGGCACCTTCGTTGAAATCGGCGCACGCAAACGCCCGAGTAGCGACATGATGGCATTGATTCGCTCAGGTGATCGTGCCGAAGCGTCGCAACTGGCCCCACCACAAGGTTTATTTTTGACTGAGGTCGGGTACCCGATTGATGCAACCTGAGGCAATAACCCATATTTTTGTGGAGCCGATTGTGATTTAGGGCGCTACGGCCCTATCCTTAATAGGTCGTTAACACGGGTGCGAAATGCATCCAGGTCGAAGCAATTTTTATTTAAGGAACTTTTTATGCGTACCTACTCAGCAAAATCTAGCGAAGTGCAGCGTGCCTGGCACATCATTGACGCACAGGGTTTGGTGCTTGGTCGTCTTTGCACAGAAGTTGCAACGCTGTTGCGTGGTAAGCACAAGCCGATGTACACACCAAGCATGGATACCGGCGACCATGTCGTAATTATTAACGCTTCGAAGATCGTGCTCACTTCGGGCAAGGCAGATCGCGAAATGGTTTACGACTATTCGGGTTACCCAGGTGGTCTGAAGTCTGAGACATACCAAAACTTGCTCGACCGCAAACCAGGTGATGCGATTCGTCGCTCGATTCGTGGCATGTTGCCAAAAGGTTCACTTGGTCGACAGATGCTTAAGAAGTTGCAGGTTTATCCAGGGGCAGAGCATCCGCATGCAGCGCAATCACCAAAAGTGTTTGAGATTCCGCACGCGAAGGCTCGCTGAGTCGCAGAAAATTCGAAAAAAAAAGGAACTAACTCGTGGGAACAAAGCCATTGACACAAACAACCGGTCGTCGCAAGAACGCAGTTTGTCGCGCTCGACTGCGACCAGGTACCGGCGTCGTAAAAATTAATGATCGTGCGTTCGACGAATACTTTCCATCAGAAGTGCAACGCAATTCGTCGACTGAAGCGTTGCGAATTACGAACACCGAAAAGACCTACGACGTAGACGCCGACATTTTCGGTGGCGGCATTGCTGGGCAGTCGGGTGCTTTGCGCATGGCGATTGCACGAGCACTCGTTGAACTTGATCCTGAACAACGGTTGGCTCTGAAGAAGGCCGGCCTGTTGACACGCGACTCGCGTCGTAAAGAGAGCAAGAAGTACGGTCTCAAAAAGGCGCGCAAGGCGCCGCAATACACCAAGCGTTAATTCGCTTCTACGGCGCATGGCTTGTTGCTGTGCGAATCTTAAATCTGAAATTTGCGTTCAGCACTCTGTGTTACGACAAAGCATTGGTGGTTAGATGTTGACATTTGGTACCGACGGGGTTCGCGGAGAATTTGGTAAAGAACTGACCGAAAATTATGCAGCGAATCTCGCTGAGGTCGCCATGCAAGTTTTGCGGTGCAAAGTAGTTGTGATTGGCCGTGACACTCGTGAATCTGGATTGTTGCTCGAAACGGCAATCACCAAGGCGCTTGTGACAATGGGCGTTGAAGTGCAATTGATGGGTGTTGCTCCGACGCCGGCGATTGCATTTGCTGCGCGAAAGCACGGTGTTGTGGCGATTGCGATTACGGCATCGCACAATTTGTATCAAGACAATGGGATCAAGATTTTTGGCTCTGGCGGGCGCAAGCTTTCGGATGCCGAGCAAGCAAGTATCGAACGCGAAATGATTGCGCGCGATGCCGCAGTGAGTGATTGGGTGACGACCAATAGCCAAGCGGCTGACGACATGGCGTCGAGCGGCGCAAAATCTGGCGTAGCGCGACCAGAACTGTTGCAAGAATATTGTGACTGGCTAGTTGGTTTGGTGCCACCTGATGCGTTGAAGAACCTGCATGTTGCCCTTGATTGTGCCAATGGTGCATTCAGCCATGTGGCACCGGAAGTTTTTTCGAAACTTGGGGCGACTGTCAGGACGATCAATGCGACACCCGATGGCAGAAATATAAATCTGCAATGCGGCGCGACACACCCTGAACCGTTGAGCGAAGTTGTCAAGAGTGCCGGGGCAGATTTTGGCATTGCCTTTGATGGAGACGGCGACAGATTGATTGCAGTTGATGGCGATGCCCAGATCGTGGACGGTGACCATTTGTTGGCGATAAGCGCACTAGATATGAAGCACCGGGGCACACTTCGCAACAACAAAGTTGTCGTGACGGTGATGACGAACATTGGCTTTCATCAAGCCATGAAAAATGCTGGCATCGAAGTAGTGACTACGCCCGTAGGTGACAGATCTGTATTGCTCGCACTTGATGATGAATCGCTTTCTTTGGGTGGCGAACAAAGTGGGCATATTATTTATCGAGACTTGGCGACAACCGGTGACGGTTTGCTTGCGGCTGTGACACTTGCTGTTTTGTTCGCCGACTCGAACAAACCATTGAGCGAAATTGCCAGCAGGGCAATGACTAGTTTTCCACAGGTGTTAATTAACTTGCGTGTTGGCAAGCGAGTTGATGATGTGGATCAGCTATTTGAAAGCGAAATCGCAACAGCCGAAAAAACTCTTGGCGGTAGCGGTCGAGTTTTGGTGCGTGCGAGCGGCACCGAGCCGATGGTGCGCGTGATGGTTGAAGCACCGCAACAAGATATTGCCGAGAAGGTAGCTGCAACATTGGCTGAAGCGATAACTGCGCGACTCAGCTGACAGTGATGCGAAAGTAGACTAGAAACCATGTGCGGAATCATCTGCGTGCTTAGTCGAAAGACTCGACGAGCCACCCCGACCGCCAAAGAGATTTTGGCACTGCTGGATGCCGCGTTGGATGCCGGCGCAAAGAGCGACATTGACCAACTTGCCCAAGCCGTGACGATAGCTGACAGGCTTTTGCGCGGTGATGCCGGTCAATTATGTATGGCCGACAATCATCAGTTGATTGCGTCGATGACATCGCGAATCGATCAACTCGACGCAATTGTCGTTGCCTACGAACAATCGATTGAAAAGTCGGCTGGCTTGCAGACCGAGACATCGCAACATGCATTGCACGAGATAATTCGTGCCAAAGATGCAATCTGGGAGCTGCGTCACGATCGCATACGCACGGCGAAGCTTGTTGATGCGTTGGCTGGGCAGGGCGCATCAGAGTCGGCACGAAGCGGATATTTTTCGATTCAACAGGCGTTCTCAGGTTTGGATCGACTCGAGGTTCGCGGTCGCGATTCGGCCGGCATTCATGTGCTGGTTTCAAACCACGGGCTAAAAGCAACCGATAAGCAGGTCAAAGCATTGTTGGCAAACCGAAGTGAAGACGCATTGTTTATGTCTGGCGCTGTACGCATGACTGAAAATGCTTGGTCATTTGTTTATAAAGCGGCAGCTGAAATAGGCGAACTTGGCGACAACACTCGCGTGATGCGTAATGCGGTGATGGCTGACGCGTTGTTGCGACTTTGCATCTCGCAGCCGAATGCGCAAGTCGCCGTGTTGGCGCACACGCGGTGGGCAAGTGTTGGCATAATTTCTGAACCCAACGCCCACCCGGTGAATAGCGAAGAGCTCGAGGGTAAGCACGACGATGCATATTTAGTTGCAGCGTTAAATGGCGATGTTGACAACCATGCTGACCTGCGAGTGCAATATGGATTGCGTGTCGCGGGACCGATAACAACGGATGCAAAAGTTATCCCAGCGTTGGTTTCAAGAAAGCTAGCGACGACCAAAAATTTGGCCGATGCATTTCGCGAAACTGTTGCTCAATTTGAAGGTTCAGTAGCGATTGCAGTTGCGAGTGCGACAGAGCCCGACAAACTTTTGCTGGCTCTGCACGGAAGCGGTCAAGGTTTGTGTATTGGTCTTGCTGAGGATCGATTTGTTGTCGCCAGCGAACCGTATGGCTTGGTTGAAGAGACTCTTAACTATGTGCGAATGGATGGCGAAGCGCTTGCCGACCCAGATAACCCATCGAGCAGAGGTCAAGTAGTGATGCTCTCAGGCACGGACGCCGGCGAGCTATCGGGTGTGAAGTTGGTTTCTTATGATGGGCGCGAACTTGAGTTGAGTCAAGACAAAGTTTTGACCGCAGAGATAACGACGCGAGATATCAATCGCGGCGAGCACAAACACTTTTTGGCAAAAGAAATTGCCGAGGCGCCAGAAAGTTTCAGAAAGACGATTCGTGGACGAATCGTTGAAAACAACGGCATGTTGACCTCCGATTTGGGTGAAAAGGTTCTGCCAAAAGCGATTTGTGATCGCTTGGCGTCGGGCGTGATAACGAAGGTTCGCGTGATTGGTCAGGGAACTGCAGCCGTTGCGGGTCAAGCGTTGGCCAAGTTGCTGAACGAACTGGTTGGCATCGGTTTGAGTGCAGAAGCTTTGCTGGCCAGCGAACTTTCGGGTTTTGGTTTGCAACTCGATATGAGTGACACGCTCGTCGTCGCGGTTAGCCAAAGTGGTACGACAACAGATACGAATCGCACCGTTGACTTGGCGCGAGCACGAGGCGCGAGTGTTTTGGCGATTGTCAATCGTCGTGGCAGTGAACTGTCGGCGAAAGCAGATGGCGTGATGTATACATCTGACGGTCGCGACGTCGAGATGAGTGTGGCCAGCACCAAGGCGTTTTATGCGCAGGTTGCGGCCGGTGTGCTCTACGCATGTGCGTTGTCGAAAGCTCTAGGCAAATCTTCTGATCGTGCGCGACATGAACTGCTGTCGGGTTTGCGCAAGATACCCGACGCGCTTGTTGAAGTTTTGGCGACGCGACCAGCGATTGCGGCGGCTGCCAAGCAGTTTGCGTCTTCACGACGCTATTGGACGGTCGTTGGCAACGGCATGAATTTGATCGCGGCCCAAGAGGTACGGATCAAATTGTCTGAGCTTTGTTATAAGTCGATTTCAAGCGACTCGACCGAAGACAAAAAGCACATTGACTTGTCTTGTGAGCCATTGATTTTCGTTTGTGCGACTGGTTTGCTCGAGGGCAACGCATCAGATGTGGCAAAAGAGATTGCGATTTATCGTGCACACAAAGCGTTGCCGATTGTGGTTGCCACTGCGGGTCAGACGCGGTTTGATGCGGCGGCTGCAGTGTTGTTGGTGCCAAATGTCGAGACGCATCTGGCGTTTATTTTGAGTGTGATGGTCGGACATTTGTTCGGCTATGAGGCGGCTTTGGCGATTGATGCTTTGGCCCGACCGTTGCGTGAAGCGCGCGAAGTTGTCGAGCACGCAGTTGAGCGTGGCGGTGAGGCGAACAAATTGCTGGAAAAGATTCGTACCGAGTTGGGTGCACCAGCGACGCGGTTTACCGATGCACTCGCCACCGGAAACTACGACGGCAACTTAGAAGCCAGCACCGCCGTGCGAATCGTGACGATGTTGCGCGACACATTGGCCAGCGACCCTGTGCAGGCGTATCAGCGCAGTTCGGGGAAGATTGCGTCACCAGAGTTGTTGCTCGATGATCTGACCAGTGCGCTGACACGTGGTGTTGATGAATTGACGCGTCCGGTTGATGCGATCAAGCATCAAGCAAAAACTGTCACGGTGGGTATTTCGCGCAGTGACGAAGGGTTGTTCGATCGCAAGTTGGTGAAATCGTTGCTTGAAGCAGGCGTGGCGCGTGAGCGACTTTCGTATCGCGTGTTGAAGATCGTCGCCGATTTAGATGCAGCAGTAAGCGCCGTGACCGGGTTTACGCGATATCAAATCGAAGGCGACATCGCCGGAGGTTCGGCGACGATTGCAATCGTCGATCGAGGTGGAATGTCGAAGAACTTGACCTCGCGGGTTGATCGCAATTCACAACTTGTGGGTACGAAACGGCGCGTGGCAAGTGACCAAGAAGTGCTCGTGGCACGCGGTCGTAGCGACAACCGCACGGTGATTATGGTGCCAGAGACAAAAGGTGGGCAGACCACCGGTATCACTTTGTTGCATGTGATGTTTCATGACCGTTTGCCGGCCACGGCAATGCGAGCAGTTTTGCAAGGTTACGACCGTCGCTATGACCGACTCGTTGACTGGGTGACAGAAACTGAAGGCACGTTTAGAGAAGATCGACTGGCCGAAGTTTCGGTTGCCGACTTGCTGATCTTGCCGATCAGCGACATGGCCGATCACTGGCGCCCGGAGAAGTAGGCGGAATGATTGGTTTGGGCATTGATGCGGTCAGTGTGCAGCGATTTCGCGAAGCGCTGGATCGTACGCCAAATTTGCGTACGCGAGTTTTTACATCAGCCGAACTTGAGTCGCTCGCGGGTCGTGCAGATAGTGCACCAAGTTTGGCTGTTCGCTTTGCGGCTCGTGAAGCAACGATGAAAGCACTTGGCGTTGGGCTCGGGGCTTTTGATTTGCGCGATGTTTCGATCCGTAATTCGGTAACTGGCGCGCCTGAATTGATTGTCACTGGTCGAGCTCTTGAACTTGCGCGAGCACAGGGTGTGAAAAGTTGGCTTGTTTCGCTTTCGCACACTGACGACACAGCGATCGCTGTCGTCGCGAGCAACTGAGCAAAAAGTTCGGCGATGAATTCGGTTAATCGCTGGGCGTGGGTCGAAGTCGATCTGGGCGCAATAAAAACGAATGTTGCGGCGCTCGTCAAGCAGGCAGGGCGTGCCGAACTTTGGGCAACTGTCAAAGCAAACGGCTATGGTCACGGCGCCGTTGAAGTTGCACGAACTGCGTTAAGCGCGGGCGCGAGCGGCTTATGTGTTGCGTTGGCCGATGAGGCGCATCAATTGCGTCAAGCAAAAATTGTGGCGCCGATTTTGATTGTCAGTGAGCAACCCGAAGTTGCGTTTGAACAGATGTTGGGCGATCAAGTAGTAGCCACCGTCTATAACGAGGCGACTATAAATAGTTATGCGGCTGCTGCCAAGCGTCTCGGGGTGGTCGGCAAGGTGCACTTAAAGGTTGATACGGGCATGCATCGAGTTGGTGTGCCTGTTGCGAGCGCGATAGCGCGAGTCGAGCAGATAAATGCCCTGAGCTCGTTGCAACTTGAGGGCGTTTATACGCATTTTGCGGCCGCCGACTTGCCGAGTCATGATGAAACTGCGAAGCAACAGCAGCGATTTGACGACTTTGTCGGCGAACTTGATCGCAAAAAGTTGCGACCAAAATTTGTGCACACTTCGAATTCGGCCGCCGTGTTGCGAAGTTTGAACGCAGCAACCGACTTAGTGCGAGTCGGTATCGCGATTTATGGAATTGCACCGAGCAATGAAACCGAAAATGTAGCCAGTCGTTTACGGCCCGCGATGTCGCTACATGCTCGAGTTAGTCATGTGCAGTGGCTTGCGGCTGGCGAGGGTGTTTCGTACGGATTGCGCAAAAAACTAGACAGCGCTGCGAATATCGCGACGCTGCCTCTCGGATATGCCGATGGTGTGCCGCGTCGCTTATGGAGTGTCGGCGGCGAAGTTTTGATCGCTGGCAAGCGTTGCCCGATTATTGGTGTTGTGACGATGGACCAACTGATGGTCAATTGTGGCGGGATCGATGTGAAGATCGGCGATCGGGCTGTGTTGCTTGGCTCACAGGGCGATGAAGTGATCTCGGCGAACGAAATTGCGACTCGACTTGAAACGATTGGCTATGAAATTGTTTGTGGCGTTAGTGCGCGCGTGACACGCGTATATGTTGAAAATAGAAACTAGACGCGATGAAGTATTTGCTTGGGTCGCTGACTGATACACGGCGGTTTGCAGAAATTGTTGCCGCGCATGTGCGACCGCGCGACATGATCGTTTTGGCTGGCGAGATGGGCACGGGTAAGACGACCTTTACGCAGAGTTTTGGACGCGCACTTGGCATAACCGATTTGATTACCTCGCCGACATTTAACTTGCTACATAACTACGGCTCGGGGAGAATGTCGTTGCATCACGCCGACCTTTATCGCCTTGAGCGCACCGGCGAACTCGAAGATTTGGGACTCGATGAACTGCAAGACAGTGGCGGTGTGATCGCCGTCGAATGGGGCGACATTGTCGGCGATGAATTGGGCGATGCTTTGGTACTGCGGTTTGAGCATGCTGAAGACCCGACTAGTAGCGCGGCTAGTAACGCGGCTAGTGCAACAGCCCAGACCGAGATGCGCGGCGTGACTGTTTCGAGTCGCGGCGCCCAATGGGAGAGCCGAATTCGCAAACTAGTTGAAGAATTGGCGGCGAATTTCAAAGTATTGGCGCGAGGCTGAGATTGATGATTATTTTGGCAATTGATACGTCGACTGATGCCGTGAGCGTGGCGGTCAACAACTCGAAGCAGTTGTTGGCGAGCGCTCATGTGACGAGCGATCGGCGTCATGCCGAATTGCTCGCGCCAATGATTTCGAGCGTGTGTGCTCAGGCAGAAATCTCGATGCGTGAAATTGACGTGGTTGCTGCCGATATAGGCCCCGGCTTGTTTACTGGCATGCGAGTTGGCATCGCCTCGGCTAAGACGATTGCCCAAGTGCTTGATGTGCCAGTTGTCGGGGTTTCGAGTTTGGATATTTTGGCGCGCTCAGTGACCACCACTGACCGTGTCGTGTTGTCGACGATCGACGCCCGACGCGGCGAACTTTATTGGGCGATGTATCGCAATGACATTGGCTCAAGTATCGAAGTAAAGCCGCCGCGAGTCGGCAGTCTTGGTGACTGTGTAGTCGACATCGTGGATCGTGGTCAAGGAACTTTGATTGTTGGCAATGGAGCGTTGCGCTATCGCCAGCAGTTGAGCGAGATGCTTGAAACGACTGGTTTGTCGATCGAATGGGCGAGCGAGCAACTTGCACAGCCCAGTGCGGCGGTGTTGGCCTTGATCGCTGCCGAGTTGGCTCTGGTTGAACAGTGGCAGACTGCAACCGAGGTGCAGGCACTTTATTTGCGGGCGCCTGATGCTGAAATTAATTGGGCCACACGGGTGAATTCATGAGTATTTTGGATCGGTTCATACGCGCGAAAGGAAACGATCGCGAAGATTATTCGCTGGCTGAAACTAGTAATCAGTCGCAAGATTTGGTGATCGTGCCGATGCGGCGGGCGCACATTCGCAAGATCATGCCGATTGAACAGCAGGTTTATCCACGACCGTGGACGGCGCAAGTTTTTGTCGAAGAACTTGAACAGGCCCGTGTCGGAAAGCGTCACTATTTAGTTGGCACGATTGGCGACGAGTTAGTTGGTTACGGCGGGCTGTTGTACGTCGAAAATGATGCGCACGTGACCAACCTAGCTGTGCATCCGATGTGGCGCAGTCGCGGAATTGCGACTGAGTTGTTGCTCGACTTGGCGTGGGAGGCAAATCGTCGCGGGTGTGAGGCGATGACGCTTGAAGTACGACACACGAATGTAGGGGCACAGCAGTTGTATCGCCGTTTTGGTTTTGTGCCTGCTGGTATGCGCAAAAAATATTATGAAAATCGTGACGACGCCATTGTGATGTGGTGCGCCGGGGTGCAACAACCTGAATTCGCGGAGCAATTGCGTAAAATTGAATTGGACAGAATGTGAACGGGCTAAATGTGAAGCACGAACTGAAAATCGATAGCGCGACGGTCGTGCTTGGCATCGAAACAAGTTGTGACGAGACTGCAGCGGCTCTCGTTATGGGAGGCAACGATGTCTTGTCGTCGGTTGTTGCATCGCAGTTAGATGTGCATGCGCGCTTTGGCGGTGTTGTGCCAGAGATCGCGAGTCGTGCGCACCTCGAGGCGATAACGCCTGTGATCGACGAGGCGATCTCAAAATCTAGTTTGAGTTTTGATCGCGTTGATGCGGTCGCCGCAACCGTTGGTCCGGGCTTGGTGGGTGCGCTGCTAGTTGGTGTAGCGGCGGCAAAAGCTTTGGCGTTGACACTCGATGTGCCGTTTGTTGGCGTAAATCATCTTGAAGCACATCTCTATGCAGCGATACTCGATGACCCGAATGTCGAGTTTCCGATGTTGGTGTTGCTTGTTTCGGGCGGGCACACGATGTTGGTTGAAGTGCGCAAACCTGGTGTTTATCAAATCGTTGGGCAAACTCGCGATGACGCTGCGGGTGAAGCATTCGACAAAGTTGCGCGGTTTTTAGATTTGGGTTACCCAGGCGGACCGGCGATTGATGCGTTGGCGAAAACTGGTGACGCCGAAGCGATTGATTTTCCACGAGCGATGTTGAACGACGGGTTAGATGTTTCGTTTAGTGGGTTAAAAACCTCGGTGGTCAACTATGTGCGCAAAAACTCAGGTGCGAAAACAAAAGACATAGTGGCGTCGTTTCAACGCGCAGTGGTCGATGTGCTGGTGGCCAAAACAATGCGCGCTGCCGAAAATCTCGGCGCAAGCACGGTTGCGCTTGGCGGTGGAGTTGCGGCGAACTCATTGTTGCGCAGTGAGACTGCGCGTGCATGTGAGCGAAAAGATTTTCGATTGGTGTTACCCTCACTGGCAATGTGCACAGACAACGCGGCGATGATTGCATCGGCAGGATGGCATCGATTGCAGTTGAGTGGTGAGTCGAACCTCGACGCAGGGGCGTATCCGAATTTGGGTTTAACGGTGGCGAGCGTATGAACAAAGTTGTGACGGCAAAACCGCTGCAACTTGGTGACCGAAGCATTTGGCCCCCGGTCGTATTGGCGCCGATGGCGGGTGTAACGAACCAACCGTTTCGCACGCTGTGTCGTGAGTTTGCATCGGGTCTCGTTTATGTCAACGAGATGGTGATGGCGGCGGCATTGGTTTATAAGAACCCAAAAACAGAAGCGATGATTGCGTTTGGACCCGATGAATCGTTTCGTAGTTTGCAACTTTATGGAAGCGACCCGAAAATTATGGCTGATGCGATCACGCAACTGGGTCGGCGCAACGCGGTTGATCACATTGATTTAAACTTTGGTTGCCCGGCGCCGAAGGTGACGCGGCGGGGCGGCGGTGCGGCGGTGCCGCTGAAGAAAAATTTATTGCGCGAGATTGTCACGACGGCAGTTAAGACAGCTTCTGCCTTTGGCATACCAATCACATGCAAATTTCGCATCGGCTTGAATGACGACTTGCTGACGCACATTCACACCGGTCTAATTTGTCAAGACGCTGGTGTCGTGGCGATTGCGTTGCATGCACGCACCGCTGAGCAGCATTATGCACCGTTTGCGCGATGGGAAGCGATTGCTGAGTTGAAAAGTGCCGTAACCGATATACCGGTTCTAGGTAACGGCGATATTTGGGAAGCAAACGACGCGCGCGAGATGATGCGTGTCACTGGTTGCGACGGCGTCGTGATTGGTCGCGGCTGTTTGGGAAAGCCGTGGTTGTTTCGTGACATGGTGGCGATGTTCAACGGCCAAGAGATACCAGCGACACCAAAACTCGGTTGGGTGCTTGAAGTTATGTTGCGACATGCGATCGCGCTTGAAGCGCACTTTCCACCAGGCCGAGGTATTCGTGAGTTTCGCAAACATGCTGGTTGGTATTTGACCGGATACCCGGTTGGTGGCGACTTGCGGCGGCAGTTCGGTGAAATTTTAAGCATTGAGCATTTGCTTCAGTTGATCGACCGGTGCGATCCTGCTGCATCAATCGTTGAAGGCGGCGAAAGATTTGTGCGCGGGCACCACAACGGGCCGGTGAACATTGCTTTGCCGCACGGATTTTTGGAGAGTCTCGACGATCTCGTAGCACCAGATGATGCGACGCTGACGCACATGAGCGGTGGCTGAAGTTGCTTTGTAAAACTGGTTGGGTTTAGTGACTAGTCGAATAATTTTGGCATCGCGGTCACCGCGCCGAAAAGAAATTTTAGAAAAACTTGGTTTGGTTTTTGAGATTGATCCACCTGAGATTGATGAGACGCCACGACATCGCGAAAACCCGTTGAGCTATGTGCAACGCATTGCGGCCGCTAAAGCTGACAGAGTTGCATTGCGACACGAGCAACGGTGCGTGATCATTGCTGCAGATACGACTGTGGCGCTTGATGGTGAAATCTTTGGTCAACCGCGAGACTTGGATGAGGCACGCAGGATGATCCAGAATTTGTCGAAAAAATCTCACAGCGTGCACACGGCAGTAAGCGTGAGATGCGACGGAAGAAGTGCCAACGGATTCGATACGGCGAGCGTGATGATGTGCGAAGTCACGCCTGAAATGCTCGAGTGGTATTTAGGCACGGGCGAATCGATGGGCAAGGCGGGGGCGTATGCCGTGCAGGGGCAGGGTGCGGCGTTGGTGGCTGAGGTGCGCGGCGAGATGGACACAGTGATTGGACTGCCGGTGTGGCTGTTGGCCGAGCGACTGGCCCATATTGGCGTGAATTTGCCGGGGTTGCGCGCATCGGGCAGTTGATTTGTGTTGGAAAAATAGCCCGTTGTCAATAGCATTGGCACTCGCATAGTTCGAGTGCTAATTGAGAATCGAACGCAAGTAAGCCCAGAAACTAACCCGAAAAACCTAGAAAGAATAAGGACCGATATGAACTTAAAGCCACTTGATGACCGGATTGTGGTCAAGCCAAACGAAGCCGAGAAGACAACTGCGTCGGGTCTCGTGATTCCAGACACGGCCAAAGAGAAGCCACAGGAAGGCACTGTTGTTGCTGTGGGTCCAGGTCGCTGGAGCGATGACACTGGCAAGCACACACCACTCGATATCAAGGTCGGCGATGTCGTTCTTTACTCAAAGTACGGCGGCACAGAAGTTTCGCACAAGGGCGATGATCTTTTGATTCTTACGAGTCGCGATGTTCTCGCGATCGTCAGCAAGTAATTTACCAAATCAATAACTACCTCTATTTAGTACAGGGACACAAAAATGGCAAAGATTCTTAAATTCAACGAAGAAGCGCGTCGCGCACTTGAAGCCGGAGTAAACAAATTGGCTGATGCAGTCAAAGTTACGCTCGGACCAAAAGGTCGCAACGTTGTGCTTGACAAAAAGTTCGGTGCGCCGACGATCACCAATGACGGTGTATCGGTGGCCAAAGAAGTCGAACTTGAAGACCCATTCGAAAACATGGGCGCACAACTTGTGAAAGAAGTTGCGACCAAGACAAATGACGTTGCTGGTGACGGCACGACGACGGCCACAGTTTTGGCGCAAGCCATGGTTAGTCACGGCATGCGCAACGTTGCTGCTGGTGCGAACCCGATGGCGCTCAAGCGTGGCATCGAAAAGGCAGTTGCTGCAGTTGTTGAGTCGTTGAAGAGTCAGGCCAAAGAAGTTGATGACAAGAGTGACATTGCAAGCGTCGCCACAATCTCGGCTGGCGATGCGACGATCGGCAAAGTTATTGCTGATGCGATCGACAAAGTCGGCAAAGACGGTGTCGTAACTGTTGAAGAGTCGAACACATTCGGCATTGAACTTGATTTCACCGAGGGTATGCAGTTTGACAAGGGTTATTTGTCCCCATATTTCGTGACCGATCAAGATCGCCAAGAAGCGGTTCTTGAAGACGCATACATTTTGTATTACTCGTCAAAGATCACAACTGTGCAATCGATGTTGCCAGTGCTCGAAAGCGTGATGAAGACCGGCAAGCAACTTGTGATCATCGCCGAAGATGTTGAGGGCGAGGCTCTTGCGACTTTGGTGGTCAACAAGATTCGTGGCACATTTAATTCGACAGCCGTTAAGGCGCCAGGTTTTGGCGATCGTCGCAAGGCGATGTTGCAAGACATGGCAGTTTTGACTGGCGGTCAGGTCATCAGCGAAGAAGTCGGTTTGAAACTTGAGAACGTGACGCTTGATCTTTTGGGTCGTGCCAAGCGGATCATCATCACCAAAGAGACGACAACAATCGTTGACGGTGCTGGTGACAAGAACGAGGTTAAAGGTCGCATCAGTCAGATTAAGACTGAGATCGACAACACCGACTCTGATTGGGATCGCGAGAAGTTGCAAGAGCGTCTCGCCAAACTTGCTGGTGGCGTTGCCGTGATCAAGGTCGGCGCTGCAACAGAAGTTGAACTCAAAGAAAAGAAGCACCGCATTGAAGATGCTGTTTCAGCAACTCGCGCCGCGATTGAAGAGGGCGTTGTTGCTGGTGGTGGCACCGCGTTGGTGCGCAGCCGTGAGAGTGTGCTCAAGGTCATCAAGTCGCTTGAAGGTGACGAAGCAACTGGTGCACGCAGCGTGTATGACTCGCTGACCGCGCCGGCTCGCGCAATTGCCGACAATGCTGGTATCGAAGGCGCTGTTGCGGTGCAACAGGTCGAAGCCGCCAAGGGCAATGTTGGTTTGAACGCAGCAACTGGCGAATATGTTGACCTTGTCAAGGCCGGCATCATCGACCCAGCCAAGGTGACTCGTGCAGCGTTGCAAAACGCAGCCTCGATCGCCGCACTTGTAATCACCATCGAATGCCTCGTTGCAGACAAGCCTGAGAAGCCAGGCGCTGCATCAGCAGGCGGTGGTGGCATGCCAGGTGGCGGAATGGGGATGATGTAAACCATCGCTTCTTCACAAAGAGGTTTTTGGTTACATCTAGCCCCCGCGCCAGCGGATTAGATTAAAGGCTCCGTTTATGAACCTTCGTCTCGTTGAAGAGAAATTTCAACAGGAAGTAATTCTTGATGTTAATGGCGCGCGCAATTCAAATTTTGTAATCGCGCAAGAGTTTGTGACGCTTTGTCTAAAAGTTTTAGGTGGCTTCGCACTGACTCTGATTCTCGCGCCGATTAGCCTATGTCGGCCAATTGAAATATGGCAGATGAATACTCGACTGCCGAAGATTTCGTATTTTATTGAAGATTTGGAGACCGGGCTGCGGGACTTGCAGTTTCGCGGTATTTCAGGTCGAGTTTGGATTCTTGCTTTGTATGCACTTGATTTTCCGAATGACCAGTTGGCGTTGATGTATCGACGACACATTTGGATTCTTGGAAAGAAGCAACGCTGGCTGGCAGAAGGAGTCAGATTTATATGGCCAGTTTTTCGAGTGCGCCGAAAGAGAGTGATGGACCGGTCATCACACAAATTTAAAACTTGGAATGCAGGCAAAACCACCCTTCAATTTATGGATTGGGAAATTGAAAATGGCAGGATTCTTGAGAACGAATTGGGCCTTGCTAGTACATCGCCTTTTGTTTGTTTTTCAATTCCCTCAAAAAAATATCGTGAATTAGTTGACTACAAACAAACAGAGCATCTGACTGGACCTAAAGAAGATTTGCTCGCATCAATCCCAGATCTCGAGAGTTATTTTCCTGTAATTCAAGATTTGGTTTCCAAAGAAATTGCCGTGGTTCGCATGGGGGTGCACGAAGAATATGAGCTTCCCAAATCTTTAGGTCGAAATGTTATCGACTATTCATTTTTGAATCGGAACGAGTTTGGCGATGTTTGGTTATCTTCACGATGCCAGTTTTATATAACTGGAGGAAGCGGTGCGTGGTGGCTAGGTTCAATTTTTGGAAAAAAAACCGTCACAACTGACTGCTATGAACTCAGGGGAACCTACGGATCAAGTGACTTGTTCATACCGCAGCTTTCGAGATTTAAAAATGATGGTGAGATCGCTTGCTTCGACTGGATGGTCGAAAATCAACAGTGGTCGCATAATCAAAATCGCTTAGGCTTTGATTATGAGATTGTGAAAAATACTTCTCAGCAGATAATTGATGTGACGACAGAGATGATGATGCGAATTGCAGGAACTTGGAAAGAGACAGAAGAAGACGAGACGTTACAAGGGCGCTTCCGTAGAGTGCAAGAGAAGTTGCGCCCTGCTGATCAAGCTCCGGCGAGGATTGGGGCGAAGTTCTTGAGGGAACATCAGCATTTGCTGCCAGACTAATGGGAGACTTAAAGCCGAGTGGAAGAGGTTTTTGGTTACATCAGATCGTTGAATATCTGATTGCTGCCGCTCTCATATTAATGAGCGCGCAGTCGAGTCATCCGTTTGTTTTGGCAGCGTACGGTATAGCGCTGCTGATCAACGTGACGGTTGTTGACGGACCGTTTAGTGCGTACAAGATAATTTCGCGTGGCGTGCATCGGATAATTGACTGGCTGTTCGTTGTTGCGTTGTTCGTGGGCGCGTTTTTATTGGATATAGATCAGTCCACGCAAACGACTTTGGTTGGTGTCGGTTTGGCGATTGTCGTTATTGCACTGACAACTAACTACACGAAAAAGGTCTTCGGTCGCAGTTAGCA
>NSIC01000006.1 GCA_002737635.1 Acidimicrobium sp. | reverse complement strand
TAATCGTGCTTGAGCCGCATATCAAACGCACTAGCCCGCGCAAAGTTGGCGGAGATGGAGAGATTGAAGTCTTCTGTGCCGACGAGCAGACCGACGTGGTGATTGATGTTGCACGTTGGCATCAACTAGCAAAAAATGTACTGATCGCTGAAGGGGTGCGTGGCGCCGCCGAGTTGACGTTGATGTTCGTGCCCGAGTCAGCGATCGCTGGATTGAATGAGAAATATATGGGCAAGACCGGCTCAACTGATGTGTTGTCGTTTCCGCTTGATGCTGTAGATGCTGTGCGCACTCCAGGACCTGGAGCGTTTTCGCGCGGCCCTGATAAATCGAATATCGATTTAAATGATTTACCTGTTTTGCTCGGCGATGTTGTTGTCTGTCCGGTTGTAGCAGAGCGCCAATCAGCGACACATGCCGGCAATATCGACGACGAGTTAGCTCTTTTGGTCACTCACGGTGTATTGCATGTTTTGGGTTACGACCACGATCAAGACGGCGACGCGAAGAAAATGCAGTCGCGTGAGCGAGAATTACTCGAACTGCATCATTGGTGTGGTCCGATGCCTTCAACGTTCAGCAGGGTTTACGAATGATTTTCGCCAGTGCGCCGACCGCCGTAGATTATTGGATGTTAGTTACGGTACTTGTACTTCTGATTGCCCTAATTGGGTTGTCACTTGCCGAGATGAGTCTCTCACGCATCACAAAGCAAAAAGCCCAGGCGCTGCTAGATCAAAATGCAAAGCGTGCGAAAATCATTTTGAAACTTGCCGAAGATCCAACAAAGTGGGTCAATCCTTTGCTCTTGACAGTCAACATCTTTCAGACAGTTCAAGCAACACTTATGGGTATCGTTTCGGGTCGATTATTCGGTGCACCCGGCGTCGCCGTGGGCGTGACACTGAACGTGCTCGTCTTTTTTGTTTTGGCGGAGGCGGTGCCAAAAACTTACGGCTTGATTCATCCTGTACGTGGTGCGACAATCACCGCTGTGCCGGTGTATGCATTGACAAGTTTTTATCCATTACGCATGATCTCGCATGGTTTGATCAAATTGACGAATGCGATCGTTCGTGGCAAAGGTCTTGCTGCTGGTCCGTTTATTAGTGAACAAGAGTTTCTCGGCATCGTTGAGGCTGCAGCGCATGACGCAGTGATCGAACATGAAGAACGCGAACTAATCGAGTCAGTAATCGAGTTTGGAGACACGGTCGTGCGCGAGATTATGGTGCCGCGTCCTGATGTGGTGACGATCAACGATGATCTAACGGTCACTCAAGCAATTGACATCATCGTCGATAGTCAGTTGAGTCGTCTGCCGGTTTTGCGCGCTGACGACGATGATCAAGACGATCTGGTTGGTGTCGTTTATGCAAAAGATTTAATCGCTGTTGAAAGAGCAGGTCGTGGCTCTGAATCAATAAAAATTGCCGTTCATTCGGTCGAAGTCGTGCCTGAAATGAAACCAGTAGCTGATTTGATGCGCCAGATGCAACAAGAAAAGTTTCATTTGGCGATGGTTGCCGACGAGTATGGTCTGCTTGCAGGTCTTGTCACCCTCGAAGACTGTCTCGAAGAGCTCGTTGGCGAAATCGGCGATGAACACGATGAAGACGACACGTCTGTACAGCGACAACCCAATGGCGATCTGCTGGTTGTGGGTGTCACAACGATCGACAAACTAAATGAAATTCTTGAATCAGAAATCAGCACCGCAGATTACGACACGATTGGTGGTCTCGTGTTTGGCGAACTTGGTCATGTGCCAGAAGTGGGTGAGTCAGTAAGTCTTAATCAATTGACGTTTCGCGTCGAAGAACTAGACGGTCGTCGTATTCAGGTAATCAGAATTTCGCAAATCAAAAAGTAAGCGGTTAGTCTCGCTTCATGGAAATCTCGTTGCGCGGTAAGACTGCCGTAGTCACTGGCGCGTCACGAGGCATCGGCAAAGCCATCGCCAAGTCTTTTGTAGATGCGGGCGCACAAGTCATGCTCACATCACGCAAACTTGATGCTCTTCAGGCAGCCGCAAAAGAGATGGATGGTGAAACTGATGTGTTCGCAGCAAATGCTGGTGACATCGATCAAGCACAAGCCTGCATTGATGCGACGATGAAACGCTTTGGCAAGATCGACATATTGGTCAATAACGCGGCGACTAATCCTTATTACGGCGAGACGCTCGGCGTTGATTCAGCAAGGTTCGACAAGACATTTCAAGTCAATATAAAAGGCCCATTGTTCTGGAGCCAAGCAGTATGGAACGCTTCAATGCAAAACAATCCTGGGGTGATTCTGAACATCGCATCAGTCGGTGGCTTGCGTGCCGAGCAAGGTCTCGGTGTTTACAATCTGACCAAGGCGGCTGTGATTCACTTAACGAGTCAGTTGGCGTGCGAGTTGGGTAAGACCAGAGTTGTTGGCATCGCGCCAGGTTTGGTCAAAACACAGTTCGCATCCGTGTTGATTGAGAATTTCGGCGACAAACTCGCTGCTGCATTGCCGACCAAGCGTCTCGGTGAACCCGAAGATATCGCCAACATGGCACTGTTTCTATGTTCTGATTTGGCGTCGTGGATTACCGGCGAAACTTATGTGGTCGACGGTGGTGCAGGTGTTCGCTCTGGCTCGATGTAAATCTTCGCCGCCCACAAAAACACATTGCCGATTTACTTTGCAAGTAACTGTTCGATATCTGCAAAAAGAATTTTTGATACGAAGGTTGCACCTGCTTCAGTTAGATGTCCGTAGTCCCACACTATGAGATCGTTGGCAAGATTCGGGCCGATAGTTACGCGACATGAGTCTTTGATGCAAAGAAGATCGTCAATTGAGCGATAATAGACATTGAGAGGATAGGCAAAGTTTCGCATGTGTTCCTGAGTGCCTTTGGGATCGTTGGTAACTTGTGCTCGTGGTGTTAGTTCGGGAATTGGAAGACCTTTACTGACGTACAAGTTCTGAAGATGCTGGGGTAGTCCGGCTTCGTAAGTGGGTACTTGACCCACAACTAAGACTTTTTTGACACCCAAAGACTGCACCAGATCTATGTACTCAATCAATATATTCTGGACATCAACTCCACGTGCAATTTTGGCCCAATATCCGTCAATTATTAAAATCTCGGGTTTTGATCTTGATATCGATGCGAGAAACTCTCGAGTTATTTCTGCACAAATGCGGTCATCATCGAGGGGTTTAATCTGCCACCAGCTACACCATCCAGTGCTGACTCCAAAAAGAGAGATACCGTTGGACTCTAAGTATGGTTGTAGTCCTGCTCGTAAAGAACCAGAGTGAGAGTCACCGACTAGAAACACAGTTCTGTCGCCATCACTCGGAGCATCAAAGCATCCTTGACGCTTCAATGTTCTGACAGTGATTTCCTTTCGGAATCGCAGGCAATCTAAGTCGGATTGGTTTCCCAAATCGAGTGCAGAGTATTTGTCCAGAACAAAACTTAGATCATTCTTATCGATTGCATTTTGCAGTATAAGTGCGATAATGAGAAGCACCGGCATGGATGCAGATAACGCTTTAAACGCCGAGCGACGGAAGGCGACTCGACGAATCGGTGATTCAACAAACTTTGTGCTTGCGTGTGCAGCCAGAACCGAAATCAAGAACGTAAAAGAAAGCAACAAGAAATTAGTTCTACCTGGATTAATTGTTCTCATCAAAAACAACAATGGGTAGTGCCAGAGATATAACGCGTAACTAATTCCGCCGAACCAGGTCAATACATGATTTCCAAAAACATGTCGGTTAATGAGATTCTGTGGACCGGCGAAGATAATTGCTGCGGCTCCAAATGTGGGCAGGAGAGCAAGGTGCCCAGGAAACGCTGAATCCTGAGTTGTGATCGTGAGGGAAGTGCCGATCAATAAAAGTCCGAATAATGAAACTAATTGATGGGTTGCACTTGGCTTGCGATTCTCCGAGTCTCCACTTCTTAGCAAGTGTTGGGCAAGAAGTGCGCCAAGCATCAACTCCCAAATTCGAGTGAAAGTATTGTAAAAAGCAAAAGACTTGGTTTCAAAATAAAAAACAACCACCAGGTTTGCGAAGAAGGAGATCGATGTAATTAGGTAACTGAAGTAGATTGTTAGCTTCTTGTTGGTCCTATATAAAAAGAGGCAAGTTAATGGCCAGAGAAGATAGAATTGTTCCTCAATTGCCAGAGACCACAGATGTAGCAACGGATTCTGTGTTTGCCCACCAAAGTAGTCCTGAGTTTGGGAATAGCCCAAGTTCGATGTGAAAGTTGCTGCTTTCGCTAAGTTCCTAAGTAATTCGTACTTAACGTACTCTGATGACACCGTCCACAGTAGAAGGGTCGTGATCGCAAGCATGACAACCAAGCTTGGAAAAATTCGTTTGATTCGTCTCGTCCAAAACTTTTTAAGGGTGAATTCGTTGTTGTCTAATTCGCGGATGATAATTGAGGTGATGAGAAATCCTGAGATAACAAAAAAGATGTCGACCCCAACAAAACCTCCCGAAGTCTGACGGACATCTGGGGCAAAATGGTCAGCGAGAACAGCGAGTACTGCAAAGCCACGTAGCCCTTGTATGTCGCAGCGAAATTTCATGCGTTTTTGTTTATCGTAATCGACGGTGGTGCAGGTGTTCGCTCTGGCTCGATGTAAATCTTCGCCGCCCGTAAGAACACTGGGCCGAGGGTAATCAGCGCGATCAGCAAGACCACGCCCGAAGTGAGATAAGTTGCGCGTAAACCAAACGAAAATGCGATCTGACCACCGATGAGTGCGCCGATTGCTGTGCTTCCGGTGCCGATAAATCTGTAGACACTATTTACGCGACCAAATAACTCTGTGGGTATGAGACGCTGACGCATGCTGACAGTAATCACATTCCAGGTGGTGCCAGCGATTGCCATCACGATGCCACTTAACGCGACTGCCCAAACTTCAGGAAACACGCCTGGGATCACATCTGATATACCAAAAACAATATAGGCGAGAATGATTGCAGTAGTGGCGCCAAGTTTTTTGCTAACTCTTTCGCCGATCAGACCACCCAAAATTGAACCAACAGAGATTGCCGCAAGCAAGATGCCAAATCCGCGAGCACCGAGCCCGAGTTCATCTCGCGCGAATTTTACAAATACGGCTTGGGCAAACATGCCGCACATATTTGCCACTCCGAGCATGATCGCTAGCGTGCGCAGCAAATCGTGTCGCCATAGCCAAGTCAAGCCTTGCTTCAGATCTTCGCCGAAAGAATTCTCTAAAGTCGCGGTCAGCGGTTTGTCTTTGATTCGAATCGAGTGAATAAGCAGTGCCGCCAATACGAGTGCAACAGCATTTATTCCAAAAGGGGCGTAGATGGCAACTACGAAGATCCAGGCGCCAAATGGAAGCCCAACAAAGCCATTACTAATAATCTCCGAGATATAGAGCCTGCTATTCGCAACCTCCAAAGATTCTTCGTCGACAATCGCCGGCAGAATTGCCTGCGAGCTCATGTCAAAAAACAATTCGCAGATTCCGCCAATGGCTGCAGCCGAAATCAAAAGGTAAATATTTAGCGTTTCTGTCGCAGCGCCAATTGCAATCAAACTAAAAAGTAGACCACGAATAAGATTCGCGCGATACATAACCTTTTGGCGATCCTGACGATCTAGGTAGACCCCGGCAGGTAACGACAGCACGAGCCATGGCAGCATTGCGGCGAAACTAATCGCGGCAATCAATCGAGGGTCGTCCGTGAGCGTAAGCGCGAGCAATGGTGCGGCCGCAACGACCATGCCGTCACCCAAGTTCGAAATCGTCGATGATGCGAATAATCGCCAGTAAGACTTTGGCAATCTGGGTGAGTGCGAGTGAGGTTCGCTGCTTGAGCTATTCAATTGATTTGTGCGATTCATGTGGTTCATATGACTCGTGCGAGAGCTTCAGCAATTGGGTCATTTGAACTTTGCCAAGACTCGACTTCGGTATCTGCTTGACGACAAATAGTTTGCGTGGTGCACAGTAGTCAGGCAGAGTTTCTTGCACATGATCACGCAACACTATAAGTTGCAGGTTCGCAACATTCGGTTGCAAAACGACCCATGCCGTTACTGCTGACCCCCATTTTTTATCTGGTGTAGCAGCAACGAAAACGTCAGTCACCACTTCAAGTTGTCGAATTGAGTTTTCAACGGTGCTTGGCCAAACTTTGAAGCCGCCGGTGTTGATTAGCTCATCTTGGCGACCGAGCACTTTTAGTCCTCCATCGCGCAGATCACCCAAGTCACCTGTCCGTAACCAGCCATCATTGGTTTTCGGGTCAACGCCATTGCGATAGCAGCGCAACAACGACTTGCTTCGAATTTCGATTTCAGAGTCTTCACCGAGACGAATTTCAACACCATCAAGTGGCACTCCGTCGTAGACAACACCACCCATAGTTTCGGTCAAACCATATGTAGAAATTGCATTGCTAGGCAAATTGTCGGGGGCATTTGATCCGCCTATCAAAACAGTTTTGAATCTGGATATATCGACTGACCGTAAAACCGTCGGTACGAGTGATGTCATCGTCGCGCCATTGTCCAGCGCGGCCAAAATTGTTGCTTGGTCTGCGCGGCTATTGATAGTCAGGCGCGAACCAAGGTGCAATGCCCGTAGCACGACCGACAGTCCGCCAACATGGGCAAGTGAGATGCATGCCAGCCAGTGGTCTTCGGCCGTGCAACGAAGTCGCGCGACCGTCGTTTTCGTTGCGAAGAGAATCGAATCGTGCGTATGAACGACACCCTTTGATTGACCAGTTGAACCTGAAGTCGCGATGACTAGTGCATCACCAATTTCAACGGGTCGACCGTGCCCGAGTGTCGTGTGCGACCCATCGGCGCTTACGACAGCCGATGCCCCCATCTCGGCGAGCAACTTGGTGCGTGAGATTTCAGGCAGTCGCTGGTCTATCGGAAGCACAGCATTACCCGAATCCCAAATTTGTTTAACAGTCGTCACGAATGCATCACTAGCTGGCATATCGATTGCTACTAGTTCGCGCACCATTTCAGCGTAGATGCTTTGTTGTTAAGTTAGAGATGTGAAAGGTTCAACCAAATTATGGATCCAAGGCGCGCGACCGAAAACTTTGCCAGCAGCGATAGCGCCAGTTGTAGTGGGTGCCGCCTGCGCACAACTCTCAGTCGCATCGCAGAATAAGTGGTCAAATGCTTTTTTGGCTTTGATTGTCAGTCTGGCCCTGCAGGTTGCGGTCAATTTCGCCAACGATTATTCGGATGGAGTTCGGGGCACCGACAAAAACCGAGTCGGGCCATTACGCCTCGTGGGTTCTGGGGCAAAGAGTCCTGTTGCAGTTAAGCGCGCGACCTTTGTTGCTTTCGGTATTGCTGCTGTGTTTGGTCTGACTCTTGCTGCAACGACTTCTTGGTGGGTATTGCTAGTCGGCGTGCTCTGCTTTTTCGCGGGATGGTTTTATACAGGTGGTAAAAATCCGTATGGCTATCTGGGTTTGGGTGAAGTTTTCGTGTTCGTATTCTTCGGCATTGTGGCCACCATGGGTACAACCTTTGTAATTAATCAGACACTAACGACTGAAAGTTTTTTGTCATCGGTCGTTGTCGGTTGTCTTGCTTGCGCCCTCTTGGCGGTCAACAATTTGCGAGACATTGCTGGTGACACGCTCGCAAACAAGCGAACCCTTGCAGTACGCCTAGGCGATAGAGGTGCTCGAAAGTTTTACGTTGCTTTGTTCGTTGTTGCCGGCATCACGGTTTGTCTTGTTGCCGTATCGCATACAACCGCATTGTTGGGATTAATCGGTTTACTTGCAGCGATCAAGCCGATTAAGCGTGTTGTGCGCGGCGCTACCGGCGCAGAGCTAATCGAAGTCTTGACGATGACTGGTCGCGTGCAGATGATTGTTGCACTATCACTTAGTATCGGCTTATTGGTTAGCTGAATAGCTACTGATCCGACAAGAAATCTTTCAACAGATTAAAAAAATAGTCCGGCTGTTCGAGGTGTGGCGTGTGCCCAGAGTTTGCAACAATCGCCAAACTTGCGTTGTCGCCGATTTCTGAAACTAGACGCTCAGCAATTTGGCGATATTTTTGATCGTCAGCACCAGCGATTATGAGCACTGGCATTGCTAACTCTTCGAGTCTTGACCAGGTTGGTTGCTGTCGACCCGCGCCACAAAGACGCAGACTCGAACTCAAACCAGTTGCCGTATTGTTCAGGCGAACAGATTTTTGATTTGTCTCGGTTGTGAGGTCTCTGAAAAGTGGTTGAGCGAGCCATTCATCCAAAAATTTATCGATGCCTATTTGTTCGATTCTTACGGCAAGATCTTCATCGCTTTTTATTCGGTCTAGTCGTAATTGTTTGTCCTCGATGCCTGCTGTTGTGCTCACTAAAACCAGGCGTGAAACTTTTTGGGGTTCAGCGAGCGCAAGCGTCAGACAAAATCTGCCCCCAAGCGAATAGCCGACATAGTTAGCAGTGCCGCCGACTTCGCCGATGGCTTTCGCGCCTGACTCTAAATTGAGCGAAATATCGCAAGACTCACCATGGTTAGGAGCATCGACGGCGACTATCTCGAATTGTTGGTCAAGTGCATTGATGGTGTGCTGCCATGTTTCACGCGTCTGTGTGAAGCCGTGCACCAAAACGGTTCTTGGTCCGTTGCCAAATTGCTCTGTGGCAAGCATCAGTTTGCGCTAATCCAGAGTGACTTTGTGCGCTTTGCCCTACTCAGCAAACTTTTTGAACTCATTGCTGCCACGATAGAGGCATGGCTTCTTCGGCGGCGACCACGGCGACTTTTTGCGCCACTTTGGTGGATGAGTGGCTTCACTGTGGCGTGCGCCATGCCGTTGTTTCGCCGGGTTCGAGATCCACACCGATTGTGCTTGAGATCGCGAATCGAAGCGAGATTGCAATGCATATTTTTCATGATGAGCGAAGTGCGGCCTTTGTCGCGCTCGGCATCGCTAAGGCCTCTGGAGTGCCAGCGATACTTGTTTGTTCATCAGGCACTGCTGCAGTCGAGTTTCATCCGGCAGTTGTTGAAGCACACCACAGCGAAGTGCCAATTTTAATTTGCACTGCAGATCGACCAGCCGAGTTGCAAGGTGTTGGTGCACCACAGACGATTGATCAGCGAAATCTTTATGGTGTCGCCGTGCGAAAGTTTTTTAACGCAGAAGTTGCCGATGATTCAGAAAGTCGCACTTGGCGCACACTTGCGCGCGATCTCTTTGCGACGAGTGTCGGTCAAGTTCGGGGACCGGTTCATCTGAATCTGCGCTTTCGTGAGCCCCTAATGGGCGCCGCAACTACTTTGCCAGCGCGTGATGATCGATCGACTGTGATCGCCAACAAGGTCACTCAATTGTCGAAGCGAAAGTTACGCAAATTAGATAACGCATTGAATCATAAAAAAGGTGTGATTGTGGCCGGCCCAGAAAATTATCGCACCGAATCGGTTTTGAGGCTTGCCGAAACTTTGGGTTGGTCGGTGCTTGCAGATCCGCGAAGCAATGTTCGCGTGCCAAACAGAGTTGTCGTCGCCGCGGCAGATTCAATTTTGCGCGACGAAAAATCGGCAAAGCAATTGCAACCAGATGTCGTGTTACGTTTTGGCACTCTGCCGGCCTCAAAAGTTGTGAACTCTTGGCTAGTAAATTCAGTTGCAAATCAGATCGTCGTGACGACAACACCCAGCCTCACCGACCCAGATCGCCGATGCACAATGCATCTGGTTACTGATATTGATGAACTTTGTGCAGAAATTATCGCTACGCGATCATCAGTTGCCGACAAAGCGAAAAATGTCCCGGCTGGTGAAAGTTCATGGTTGAACTTGTGGGGCAGTGCTGAAGACTCGGCCCAAAAAGCGATCAATGCGGCACTCGCTGACGAACCAGGGTTGACCGAGCCGGGCGTTGCTCGTGCGATTTATTCGTCGCTGCCAGAGTCATCACATCTGGTTGTTTCGAGTTCAATGCCGATTCGCGACATCGAGTGGTTTGGTGCGCCAAGATTTGGTTTGCGTGTTCACGCCAATCGTGGTGCCAATGGCATCGATGGCGTTGTTTCGACAAGTGTGGGTGTGGCATTGGCGACTGGTCAACCCACAACATTGCTGATCGGCGACATTGCACTGTTGCACGATGCGAACGGAATGCTTAATCTTGCAGATCGAAATATTGATTTACGAATTATCGTGATCGATAACAACGGCGGTGGTATTTTTTCGTTCTTACCCCAAGCTCAGGCGCTTGATCAGGCAAAATTTGAGAAAATTTTTGGTACACCACACGAAGTTGATATCAACTTGTTGGCTCGGGCACATCAAATCATCGTTCACGAGATCAATAATCTTTCAGAACTCGGTGAAGTTTTGTCACAGCGTGGCCCATGGTTGGCAAGGGTGGTCACTGATCGCCAAGAAAATGTCAAAGTACACGACCGAATCAATCAAATGGTGGCTTCGAACTTGCGTTTACTTTTCACGAATTTTTAGTTTTGTTAGTTACGGTCGAATGAGTGCTGCCAGCATCGCTTGAAACTTGGCTTGTGTTTCGGCCAGTTCGCTCATCGGCTCACTATCGCCGACGATGCCACCGCCAGCAAATAGGCGAGCAGTCTTGCGCGCCGCGTCGAACTCGGCGCAACGAATAGAAACTGCGAAGACCCCTTCGCCTTGTTTGTTGACATATCCGACTGCGCCACCGTAGCGACCCCGATTCATACCTTCGACCGTCGCGATTTGCTCAAGCGCTGCTTGTTTAGGTGCACCACCAAGGGCCGGGGTTGGCGACAATGCGTAAGCGAGATCAAGAACACTCGGTCGTGGTTCGCTGAGTTGGCCCGAAATTTCGGTACCGAGATGTTGCACATTTGCAACTGCAACTATCGATGGCTCAGGTTGCCAGTCAAGAAATGAGCACCATGGCAATAAAGTCTCGTGCACCATGTCAATGACGATGCGATGCTCAAGTTGATTTTTAGTGCTGGCGACCAAGTCTTTGGCAATTTTTTTATCCGTATCCGGGTCGCCCGTGCGTGGCGCAGTGCCGGCGAGTGGATGGCTTGAAACCTTGTTGCCTTGGACAGCGACAAGCAACTCGGGCGAAGCGCCAAGAAAGCCGTCAACCAAGTATCGGTAGCTCGACCCGAACGATGATTTCAAGCGTTGCAAGATAGCGCAAATGTCAAAAGGTCGATCGCTCGTCACAAAAATGTCGCGAGCAATTACGGCCTTGTCGAGTTTTTTCTCGCGTACCGCCTGAGCAGTCGAACGAACCGCCTCAAGATAATGCGATATGGCAACGCCTTGGTTCACTGAAAACGATGCTGCGACTATCGTTGTTGCCGGCGCTCGGTATTCAAAAACCGCATCATCAATCGTTGTCAACCATTGTTGACCCGTGGCTGTTTTGCCGATCACAACGCTGGGAATCACAAACTCATGTGGGTCGCTACTAATGAAAGGGATGCAACCAATTGCGATCGGGCCCGCATCCGCGATGCCACTTTGGTTGTCATCTTTAATCGCGGCAAGCTCGGTTGCGACTTCATCGCGACCAATTCGCTTGGCGACACCCCGACCAGCGACGCCGACACCGTCTCGCACGAATAGATAGCCGTCTTCGGCCGCGAAGTTGTTTAGGTCAATCTGCTGGTCAGTGACCGCCGAGAGTAACTGAGTCGTTGAGCGCATTTAGTTTCGCGTGGCAACGATCAATTGAGTTAGGCCACCGGACAGTTGTTTGTGTTGTGCATCGGTGAAACCTGATTGCCTCAACATCGCTATCAGTTCTTCGGCTGATGGTAGGTAAGCGACACTTCGTGGCAAATATTTGTAAGCGGCCCGATCTGAGAATAACCCACCAATAATTGGCACGATGCGACCAAAGTAAATGCCGTTGCCAAATCGCACGAACCGATTAGTCGGCACACTCACATCAAGCAGAGCGATGCGACCACCATGTCGGGTTACTCTTGCCAGTTCAATAAAAAACATCTGCAAGTTCTCAAGATTGCGCAACGCAAAGCCGCAAGTTACACCATCTACGCACATATTCGGTACTGGTAGTTTCAAAATGTCGACCTGTGTTCGCGGTGCTCCACTGCGGTCGGCGCTCAACATGCCAAACGACAAGTCCATTGAGATTGGTTGGTAACCGTTTTGTTGAAGCTCGATGCACAGATCACCCGTACCACTCGCTAGGTCAAGCACACGTGAACCCTTGGGCAAATTGAGCGCGGCAATTGTCTTTTTGCGCCAACGAGTATCCAATCTAAAAGTCATCAAACGATTAACGAAGTCGTATCTTGGGGCGATTGCATCAAACATTTCGCGCACCGCCTCAACCTTTTCTGCACCCTTGGGCAGATCTTGGCGATCCCACTTGTTGCGCTTTTGCGCCTTGCCTGTCACGCGTGTCAGGCTACGGGATCTCGGTTTGGTCGCGCTAGTAGTGGTTTTGTGACACAAGTCTGACAAACTAACACCGGAGACATTTGCCTTGATTGATTTTTCATTTTCACCAGAAGTTGAAACTGTTCGTATGAAGGTTCGCGAATTCATGGATTCTGAAGTGCGACCTCAATGGGGTGCAATTGATCAAAAAGATCGTGGCGAAGTTGTGCGCACAATCGTCAAGTTGCGCGGTCGAGCTCGCGAACATTGGCACTTGTGGTTGCCGCACATGCCTGCTGAGTGGGGTGGCATGGGTCTTGGTCCGACAGCAATGGCCGCGGTTTCTGCTGAGGCGGCGAAAGTAAGCATTGGTCCATTCGTGCTGAACGCTCAGGCGCCAGACGAAGGTAATCAACACACTCTTTTACACTGGGCAACTGACGAGCAGAAAGAGAAATATTTGCGACCTCTTTGTGAGGGCACTGCACGTAGTTGTTTCGCGATGACCGAGCCCGAGGTTGCCGGCAGTGATCCGACGCTGATTAAAACGCAGGCTTATCAAGACGGCGACGAATGGGTAATCAACGGCCACAAGTGGTTTATTTCTGGCGCACGCGGCGCCCAGTTCGCGCTATTGGTCGCGCGCACCGAAGATAATCCCGATCTGCCCCAAGCAGCGAACTCTTGTTTCATTGTCGACATTCCTAGTGAAGGTTTCAACATTGTCCGCGATGTCGAAACAATGTCGGGCGGTCATAATCATTGTGAGATTTTGTTGCAAGACCTGCGGGTGCCAGCAAAAAATATGTTGGGTGGGCGCGGTCAAGGTCACTTGCTCGGACAATACCGACTCGGTCCAGCCCGACTCGCGCATTGCATGCGT
Organism: Acidimicrobium sp.; assembly: GCA_002737635.1. Classification (GTDB taxonomy): domain Bacteria; phylum Actinomycetota; class Acidimicrobiia; order Acidimicrobiales; family Ilumatobacteraceae; genus BACL27. Next base: position 20,601 of record NSIC01000006.1, on the reverse strand, counting down.
TGGATCGGTCAGGCAGAAATTGCACTCGACATGATGGTCGATCGCGCATTGAAGCGATATTCACATGGCTCGGTACTTGCCGAAAAACAAGGCATTCAATGGCTGATCGCCGACTCGGCGATGGAGCTCTATCAGTGCAAACTGATGGTGTTGCACGCGGCATACAAGATCGAAAATGGCCAGAGTTTTACGTCAGAAGTTTCGATGGCGAAACATTTCGTGGCCAATAGTTTGTGGAGAATCATCGACCGTGCAATTCAAGTGCACGGCGCACTCGGCTATTCGACCGATACGCCCCTAGCACACATGTTGCAACAAGCCCGATGGAGCCGCTTTGCCGATGGCGCCGATGAGATACATCAGATGCGCATCGCGCAACGCACGATCGCTGCCTATAAAGATCACGGCTCGACCAAGTCTGCGACGGGAGATCTGCCACTATGACGACCAAACAGCACACGGTATTTGGCGTGTTCATTCCGCAAGGTTGGAAAATGGAGTTAGTCACGATCTCAGACCCTGTTGCCAAATGGAACAAAGCAGTTGAAGTCGCCCAATTGGCAGAAAAACTCGGTTACGACTCGATTTGGGTTTACGACCACTTTCATAATGTGCCCCGACCCGCACACGAAACAGTTTTTGAATGTTGGACGATGATGGCGGCGATAAGTCAGCGAACTTCAAAAATCAGACTCGGTCAAATGGTTGGTTGCAATCTTTATCGCGAGCCCAGTTTGTTGGCGAAAATAACTTCGACGCTCGATGTTATCTCTGGTGGCCGCCTCGATTGGGGTATTGGTGCGGGCTGGTACGAGAACGAGTGTCGTGGATATGGCTACGACTTTCCCGAACCGAAAGTTCGAATCGCGATGTTGCGAGAGTGCGTGGAGATTGTGCGCTCAATGTGGACCGAAGAAGAAACTACTTATGCCGGCAAGTATTACAACTTGGTGCGGGGCAACTGTGACCCGAAGCCGTTGCAAAAGCCGCACCCACCAATTTGGATTGGCGGCGGGGGCGAGCAATTAACTCTTCGAGTCGTGGCGCGTTATGCCGATTACTCGAACTTCGGTGGCAGCCCCGAAGAATTTGCGCGAAAGCGAGAAATTCTGAAAGGTCACTGCGCAGCCGTGGGTCGCGACGAATCAGAGATTCGAAAGACTTGGTCGCCAGACGTTTTCATTCGGCGAACCGAAAAAGAAATCAAGGCTGCGGGCTCGTTGAGTCTGCGCGCCGACCCGTTTGACGAATGGCAAAGCAATAATCTCGTCGGCACTGTCGAGCAGGTAACTGAGAAGGTTCAGAAATATATTGATCTTGGTTGCAGCGGTTTCGTGCCGTGGTGCGCCGACTATCCGAGCACCGAAACTGTCGAACTTTTTGCCGAAGTTATGAAGAACTTCAGATAACTAGATTGCCGTCACGAGTAGTAGCGAAAGACAACTTCTGCGACACAAGATGGTTTTTTTGCACCTTCAACTTCGAATGTAGTTTCGAGCGTGACCTGCACGCCGCCAGTTACATCCTCGACACTCAAAAGTTTTACGCCAGCACGAAGTTTTGAACCCACCGGCACTGGCGACATGAAGCGAACCTTATTCGTGCCATAGTTGACGCCCATCGCGATACCTTCAACGCTAAAAATTTGCGGTAGAAAAACTGGTCCGAGCGAAAGAGTCAAATAGCCGTGGGCGATTGGTCCACCAAAAGGACCAGCTTTAGCACGCTCGACATCGATGTGAATCCACTGGTGATCGCCGGTCGCATCGGCGAATAAATTAACTTGCTCTTGGGTGATCGTCAGATATTCGGAATAGCCGAGATGTTTGCCGCTTTGGTTCTTCAGTTCGTCAATATTTTTGATAACAAGCTTTGCCATGACCCTAGTTTGGCAGGCTGTCGGTCGGCGTGACGAACTGAACTAGCGATACCAGATCTTCTGATGGCTCCGACTTTGTGGATGCAAGATCAGCGCGCACAGCGCAATCTCGAAGACCAAACTAATAGTGCTGCCTCCGCTTAGTTTGCGATAGAACGACGAGCCGATGCCACTCACGTTTTCAAGGTCTGTATACGCCCAGAACCTCAAGGCGAACGGTGAAAACGCGGCAATGATCGCGAACTTGTATCCAAGTTTTAGGTCATTGGCCATCAACAAACCCGAAAGAGCGTGCAACGCGACGACTATCAAGCCAACGACCACGCCGATAGAGAAGCGATTGCGCAGATATCCCAAATAATCTGTCGTATCAATGACGCTGATTAGGGCAAAAAAGCCATTTAGATAGAGCAACATCGCTGCGATCTGCAACGTCTGTGGTTGCATTCGATCAAACCATTTGCGCCAATCAATGTTTAACATTATTCAATTCTGGCAGATCGATGCATCTCATCTCGGTAGCCTTCTTTCGTGCGTAGTGCCTTTATTTCTTTGGTCGGTCGACCCAATGTCGGCAAGTCAACTTTGCTCAATAGATTGATCGGAAAAAAGGTCAGCATCGTTTCTAACAAACCGCAAACAACGCGAACGCGTGTGCGGGGCATTCTCAATATTGACGACACTCAACTTGTCTTTGTCGATACACCAGGTCTGCACAAGGCGACGACGGCACTCGGTGAGCGTGTCAACGCAACAGCCCTTGAGTCGATGCGTGACGTAGACATTGTGTGTCTGTTGATAGATGCGACCCAAACTTTTGGCACAGGCGACAAGTGGGTGAGTGAGCAACTCGATGTTCAAAACGCAATAGTCGTGATCAATAAGATTGATGCCGTCTCCAACGCAAAGTTGCTGGCGCAGTTGAGCGCGATTTCTTCTTTGGGTGCAGCCGAATACTTTCCGGTGTCGGCCAAGACTGGCGAGGGTGTCGAGCAATTGATCGCCGAACTTGTAAAGCGGGCCCCGATTGGTCAGGCGATGTATCCGCCCGAGATGACATCTGAGACGCCGCAAGCGCAGTGGGTGGCAGAACTAGTGCGCGAACAGTTGTTGGCAGTCACTCGTGACGAGTTGCCGTATTCGATTGCCACGCGCGTCACCGAATGGGAGTGGCCTCGGGTGCGTTGCGAAATAGTTGTCGAGCGCAAAAGTCAAAAAGGCATGGTGATTGGCAAATCAGGCAGTGTGCTCAAGTCGGTTGGCATTGAAGTTCGCAAGCAGATGCCCGAAGGTGCATTTCTCGAACTTTTCGTCGTGGTCGACAAAGACTGGCAACATCGAGCCGACCGGGTCGAGCGCCTCGGCTACTAGATAAAGCGATTAGCCGGCGACTGTCACTAATAGTGATGAGTAGTCATCGAAACTAACTGCAGTGCCAGGTTTAGCGAGATCACCTCGGCCACGCGGTACGGCAATGCTTTGTCCGTCGACCGTAAAAATTATTTGGCCGACGCCTGGACGACGGGTGAAAGTCAAAACTATCTGAGCGATTGCCAAGCGTTGATCAATTGGCGAGAGATCGCTCAAGAATTGAGAACTTGTGTCTATTTGCAAGATGCCCTTAGATATTTGTATTTCAGCATTCAGATTCAGCGGTAGTGCACTACGCAGACCCACTCCATTGTCGCCAGGTGGGGGTCCGGCAATTAAAGCGGCTAAAACTTGCGAAGTGGTTGCGGGGCTCGCAATCGTCAAAGTTGTTGCAACGAGCCGATTTGCACTTATGTAATAGAGTTCAATTGGCTCAGCGAGAACTTCTGGTAACGAAGTCGCCCTATCTTCGACAGATTCGTCGATGAGAATCGTCGTGGTAGTAGTTGAAGTTGTTGTCGTTTGTTCACTGAGTTCTGATGGCAACTCTGACGGCGAAAGTTGGATTACTTTGCTCGTGCTTGGTACGCCACAACTGCTGATGGCTATTAACACAACGACCGCGATCAGCCTTTTCATAACATCGGTCTCGTCAATTCGGCTGATTTTTGGCGCAATATTGAGACGATAAACCTCGCGCCACCGTTGCTATTTGTCTCGACCCACGCATGTCCGCCAAGAGCACGCGCGTGTTCTTGCACGATTGCCAGACCGAGCCCACTGCCAGTGCTGTTTCGTGATGCGGTGCCTCTGGCGAAGCGCTCAAAAATTCTTTCGCGTTCGCTTTGAGCGACACCTGCACCAGCATCATCAACTGCGATATGTAATTGGTTTTCATCACCACTCACTGCAATCAAAATTGCACCGCCAGCATGATCACGGGCGTTTTCAAGCAGATTTAAAACGATACGTTCGATTCTGCGTTTATCGATGACGGCTTCATCGTCGGCATCAAGCGTTGTCGCAAAAGCGACTTCAGCGAAGCCGTGACGCTGGCAAACGCGCTTGACAAGATCGGCAAGATTGACAATTTCTTCCTGGGTTTTGCCGGCGCCAGCGTCGAGGCGCGACAATTCGAGCAAGTCAAGAACGGTGCGATCGAAGCGATGAACTTGGCTGGCGATAATGTCGAATGCTTGTTTGTTGCGATCGCTCAGATCGTCACGGCGACTTTGCAACACCTCGACTGCTGCGGCGAGCGCAGTGATCGGCGAGCGAAGTTCATGACTCACATCGCTGGCGAATCGCGTTTCGCGTTGAATTCGGTTTTGCACTGCATCGACCATGTTGTTGAACGAAACAGCAAGTCTTGAGAGTTCCGGGTCGCTTTCATCTTCAAGGCGCACATCGAGACCGCCTGATGCGATATCAGTAGCAACTGATGCGACTCGGCGTAATGGTCGCAACACGCTGCCGCTGCTTGAAAAACCGAAGATGCCACCTGCAATTGTGATCAAAATGATTCCGAAAATGAGTGTTGTACGAATCGTATTCAGCGTGCGTTCGACATCAGTCAACGGAAAAGCTTCAAAATAGTTTGCAGAAATTGCCGCAATTGAAATTCCGAGCGCTTCGTATGGCTCACCATTGAACTCGAACCGTTGACGGGCGCTTTGGCCAGCCAAAGTTTTGGTTAAGAGTTCGTTGGGTAAGTTTGATTGCGTGAAGCGCAAAGGCTCTTGGGCAAAAAATGATTCTTCATCGACCAGGTGCAGAATCGCGTATCCCCCGCTTTCAGTGCGGATGTTGGTGACGATGTCGCCAGCGTCTTGCGAGTTTACGGCAACGAGCGTGCGCAGCAACTGTGCGTTATTGATCGCTTGACTCGTTGCCAGTTCAGACCGTTGGTCGAGCAAGTAAGCACGAGTCGATGCATAAGTAACGATGCTCAAAGAAAGAGCGGCCGCGAAAGCACTAAGACTGAAATAAAGGATCATGCGACCGCGAAGGCCGCGCATCTTGTTTTTTAGATCTACAAGTCGACTCAAGTTTTTACTTTGATTTGACTCAGATGCCGTAGTTTGGGCTCGCACACTTCAAGCATTGCGGGATTTTTGCCAACCCCCACCGGCGGGAGTCAAGGGGGAGCCTGACTTCCCGCCGGTGTGACAACCAAATACTGCTCGGCCAATTTGATGAAACCCCGATAAAACTGTGACTTTCTCGTAACAAAATCCAACTTCGGGGCAGAATAGAGCCGTGCAAACTTTGCTATTTATTGAGGACGATCGCGATATTCGGGCAGCCTTGCGACTCGTCCTTGAAGACGAGGGTTACAAGGTGCTTGAAGCCGCCGACGGAGCTTCTGGTTTGAAAACTTTTTCGACAGAAACCGTAGATCTGGTGCTGCTTGACTTGCGACTGCCAGACATGTCGGGTTTCGATGTCTGTCGCGAACTTCGAAGCAAGAGTCTTGTGCCGATAATCATGGTGACGGCTCAGACCGACACACACGATTTAGTGGCCGGTCTCGAGGCGGGTGCCGACGATTATGTGACTAAACCCGTCGTGGCAAAAGAACTCGCCGCGCGAATTCGTGCAGCACTGAGACGAACAACTTTATTGTCGATGAGTTCTGCAACTCTTGATCGATTCACGGTGCGCGATGTCGAGATGCGCAGTGATCAAGGAATCGTCCTAAAAAATGATGTTGAAATTCCGCTGACGAAAACCGAGTATCGCTTGTTGCATGTTTTTATGGAGAACGCCAACAAGGTGTTATCACGTGATCAATTGCTTGAACTTGTGTGGGGTTACGAATATCTCGGCGATAGTCGTTTGGTTGACGCCCACATCAGACGTCTGCGATTAAAAATCGAAGATGTACCAGACGACCCAAAAATAGTTGTGACGGTGCGCGGCATGGGTTATCGACTTTTGACGGCGTAAGCCAAAAATTCTTTGGCTCTTGCGAGTTTGTTGGTGAACTCCATTGGGGGCAACATTTCGATTATCGACTTGCCGTAACCCTTCGTCACGAGTCGCGGGTCGAGAACGGCGACTACTCCGATATCGGTTTGTGTGCGAATTAGTCGACCAGCGGCTTGCGCCAATTTTGTTGCAGCAATCGGAATGTCAATCGCGGTGAATGCAGATTTGCCGTAGGCGTCTCGGCGCGCGCTCATCAGCGGATCTGTCGGCACGGGAAACGGCAGACGGTCAATGATTACGAGACTTAGCGTTTGACCCGGCACATCGACACCCTGAAAGAAACTTTGCGTTGCAAACAAGCATGTAGCTTCATTTTCGGCGAATTTGCGCAGCAACTCCATTTTTGGAAGATCGTCTTGTTTGAGAATTTTGAATTCAAGTTTGTCTTCAAGTTCGCTGTAAGCACTATTCAATCGCGCGTAACTCGTGAATAGCGCAAGGGTGCGGCCACCGGCTGCGTTGATCAACTCTTCAATTTCGCGATGCACCGCTTTGTCGCGCACCCCCTGTGCCGGATCGGGCAAATGTGATGCGCAATACAACAGCGAATTATTTTCGTAATCAAACGGGCTTGCCACATGGCATGCATCAAAACTCTCGGGCACAAGGCCGAGTCGCTCGGGCAGATTGTTCGGAATTGTCGCACTTGTCAAAATCGCAGTGCGCTGTGACCAAACAGCTTCATGCAGCGCTGCACCCACATTTAAAGGGCGCATCTCAAGTGAGCATCGGTCAGGTGTGCCGGCGACATATGCGACATATCCGCTGCGATCGGTGAGGGCCAAATCAAGGTCCTCGATGAAACGAGTGCAAAGAGATTGCGCACGGAGTTTTCTTTGTTTGGCTGACTCGTCATTTGTGGCGATGGTGCGCAGCGACTCGAGTGCTCCGTTTGCGCGACCCCGCACTTCGACGAGAGTTTCGCGAGATTCATTGTCAAGGGGCAATGAAAGTCGCTTGTTGATGAACGGCACAATCGCATCGCGCAGTCGGGCGGCACTCTTGGCAAACCCACCCGACATCGCGTCGTCGCGAATTATCGATCTCATCGCCGAACCAATTGCCGTTATGCGACTCGGTGATAGCGCAAGCCCCGCAGAATCGGTGACGACATCTTCAAGCTCGTGCGCCTCGTCAAAAATGACGACATCATGTTCACCGATGATCGTGCCCTCAGTGACGATGTCTAACGCATAAAGCCAACCGTTGACGATCACGATGTCGGAGGTTTGACTTTCATTTCTTGCGCGCTCAGAAAAGCACCTCTCACCATTTGGGCATCGAGATGCACCAGGGCACTCTTCGCTGGTGACGCTAACCATCGACCAAGCATTTCGTTGTGGTTGCCAATCGAGTTCGCCTTCGTCTCCCGTCTGTGTCGACTCTGCCCATTCGCAAAGTTTTTTAATATCTGATTTTGTGCGCACCGAGAGGTCGTCGAGTTCAAGTCGAGACTGGGCGCGATCGGCGAGTTCGGCGATTCGCTGGCGACATAAATAATTGCTGCGACCCTTCAGAACTGTCCATGTCAATTCGTGATCGAGGGTCGGGTTTAGGGCTTTGGCCAACAATGGAAGATCGTTTTGTGAAAGTTGGTCTTGCAGCGCCTTTGTCACCGTTGATACAACAATGCGTCGACCCGAAACAATTGCAGGCACTAGATAGCCGAGCGTTTTGCCCGTGCCTGTACCTGCTTGCACGATTAGATGTCGGTTTTTACGGAGAGCACGACCAACCAAAACAGCCATCTCATCTTGACCCTGGCGAAGTTCAGCGTTACTCAATTCATTTGTAACACGGCGCAATGCGTCAAGTACTTCTTGGTCGGCGATATTTGGCGGCACTACGAGGTCTCGCGCATCGTCGTGTTTAATCGACTAGTTCTTTGCCAGGGCGATGGCGGCGTCAAGATCAACGGCGTCGAAATCTGGCCATGGTCGCTCGGTGAAATAGATTTTCGCCGCTTTGATTTGCCAGAGCAAGAAATTTGAGATTCGAGATTCACCTGAGGTTCGAACGAGTACATCAACCGGCGGCAAAGACGCGTCATAGAGATCTCGTTGCAAGTTTGCGGGGGTGAGGTCGGCGTTAGATTCAACAAGTTTTTTGGCTGCACGAGTCAGTTCGCTTCGTGAGCCATAGTCGAATGCGACAGTCAAAACCATGCCGGTGTTGTTTCTGGTGTCTTCGATGGCTTTTCGAATTGCTCGTTGCACGTAAAGCGGTGTGCGCGAACCGGGCTCGTCGAATGGACGACCTATCCAATTGACGCGAACGTCATTTTCATTAAGTTCAGCAATTCGTCCGAAGAGTTTCTTGTGCAGGCCGAGAATATGACGAACTTCAGCTCGCGGGCGCACCCAGTTTTCGGTAGAAAAGCCAAACACCGTCAAGTATGCAACCTCGCGCTTTGAAGCAGCACGAACAATATCGGCAAGTGATTCTTCGCCCGCGGTGTGACCAGCCGTACGGGGCAAACCGCGCTTACGAGCCCATCTTCCGTTACCGTCCATGATGCAGGCCACGTGGAGCGATTTTGAATTCATTATTTCAACGCTAACAACTCTGATTGGCGAGTTGAGTCGTTTAAAAGTGAGACAATGTAATGATGTCTAAGACAACGCGCGATTTGAATAGCGAATTGGCTCATGTCTTGGTGTGTGCCGGAACCATCGTTGAATGGCTAAAAACTACCCCTGACCAATGGAAAATTCAGATCGATGCGTTGGTGCGTTCAGTTGGTGGAGTCGGAGTTCGGTGGCTTTCTATTTATCCTTACTCAGGGGACGCGAGCGCGATTGAGCGCACAGCAATCTGTAACTCAATCATTTCGATTTTTGGTGGTCAGCGTTCTGGTGACAGAGTTTCTGTGATCGCTGAACATGGACTAATTGTCGTGGTCGATACTTGCGCGGATGGTCAAGAGCGGTTTGTCAATGCCGTGGCTCAACTGAGCAGTAGTCAAGAGATCGATGAAGAGAAGCTTGCGGCGACACTTCTCTCACCAGCATCTGGTGAACCCGATTTGGTTTTGGTGTTGGGTGCGCCTACTCAGGTGCCTGAATCTTTGATGTGGGAACTCGCGTATAGCGAACTTGTGTTCTTGAATGTGCCGTGGTTGCAATGCGATGTCGAACACATTCAAATGGCTATCGGTGATTTTCAACGTCGCGATCGTCGCTTTGGTGGTGTCGACTCGTGAGTTTGTATCGCGATAAGGCGGTTGTGTTGCGCACATATGATTTACGCGAAGCAGATCGCATAATCGTGATGATGAGCGAAGAACACGGAAAGGTTCGCGCAGTTGCCAACGGTGTGCGAAAAATGTCGTCTCGGTTTGGCGCTCGCCTAGAACCATTAAGTCATATTGATGTATTGCTGAACAAAGGCAAAGACTTAGACACGGTAAATCAGGTTGAATTGGTGACGAACGCAAGAGGTCTATACAGCGATTTGGATCGTCTGACACGCGGTTTGGCAATGCTTGAAGCAGTTGACCAACTCGGCATGGAGGCTGAGCCAACACCGCACCTTTACAAAATGTTGGTTGGAGCGTTGCAATGGCTTTCAGAAAACGACTCAGCGTTGGTTCTGGCTGCATTTTATTTTAAGTTGCTTGTCGTTGAGGGAGTTGGTGCACATGTTGAGAGTTGTGTGGGTTGCGGAGCGTCTGGCGACAAGATCGTGGCGTTCGACCTATTTCGTGGCGGCGGGCAATGTCAGAGTTGTCGCAGTGGCGCGACTATTTCGAATGATGCGATAAAGATCATCCAAAATATTGTCGGTGGACATTTGAATCAGGCTCTTTCTTTGCCAGAGAGTTCGGCAACTCGCGAGGTATCCGATCTTGCGACAAAATGTATGGAGCATCATCTCGAGCGTCGCCTCAAGTCGGTCGCAGTGTTTGAGCGTCCTGAGTATTAGTTGCAAAACCTGACCGTAAATTTGTATGGATTTGTAATAGTCTGAGCGGGTGCCAGCAAAAGATTTAGATCAGGTCGTCAACCTTTGTAAGCGCCGCGGATTCGTATATCCGAGTGGTGAGATTTATGGCGGATTCAGGTCGTCGTATGATTATGGCCCGTTGGGTTCGTTGATGTTGCGCAATGTCAAAGAAGCGTGGGTTCGCACGATGGTGCAGCAACGCGACGATGTTGTTTTGATTGATGCCGCAATACTTGGCGCTCCGCAAGTGTTTGAAGCGAGTGGCCACTTAAGCAATTTCAGCGATCCGCTCGTTGACTGCACGGTCTGCAAACGTCGCTTTCGACAAGATCAGATCGATGATCGAGATTGTCCGCAATCGAAGAAGGGATGCGAATTCACAGATGCACGCGCCTTTAATTTGATGTTCAAAACTCATGCGGGGCCAGTCGAAGGTGAAGGTGCGACGGTTTACCTTCGACCAGAGACGGCGCAAGGGATGTTCGTTAATTTTGCCAATGTGCTACAGACAAGTCGCAAGAAACCGCCGTTCGGTATTGCCCAAGTTGGTAAAAGTTTCAGAAACGAAATCACCCCAGGCAATTTTATTTTTCGAACCAGAGAGTTCGAGCAAATGGAACTCGAGTTTTTCGTGCCGCCGAGCGAGAGCGCACAATGGTATGACTACTGGTGTAAGTCAAGATTGCAGTGGTATATCGACTACGGCATTCCGGCTGAGATGTTGCGAATACGTGAACATGCCAAGGATGAACTTTCGCATTATTCAGCGGGCACGAGCGATATTGAGTTTCTGTTTCCGTGGGGTTGGGGCGAACTTGAAGGCATCGCTCAACGCACCGACTATGACTTGAAACAGCACGCCGAGCACTCACGACAAAAACTCGAGTATTTTGATCAATCAACAAACGAAAGATATGTTCCGTATGTTGTAGAGCCTGCAGCCGGGGCAAATCGCACAATGGCGGCTTTCTTGCTTGCCGCGTATGACGAAGACTTGGTTAACGACGAGCCACGCACCGTCTTGCGCCTACATCCACGATTGGCACCGTTTCAAATTGCAGTATTGCCGCTGTCGAAAAAAGACACTCTGATGCCTTTGGCCAAAAAAATTCATGCGATGCTCGGCATGAGATACATGTGTGACTTCGACGAAACACAGGCGATTGGACGCCGATATCGCCGCCAAGACGAGATTGGCACGCCATATTGCGTAACTGTTGATTTTGATTCGCTTGAAGATGATTCAGTGACTATTCGTGAGCGAGATACAACGGCACAGAGCCGTGTAAAGATCGATGTGTTGATGTCCGAATTTTCTCAAAGACTCGGTTATTAGAAGTAAATGATTGATAGTTAAAATGTCGTAAGCAAACATCAAAGGAGAAGTAATGTCGCAAGTAGCAGTAGTGGTAAAACTTAAAATCAAAGAGGGTCAACGCGAGGCCATGACCGAGGCCGTCATGCCCGGCATTGAAACAGCCAAGGGTGAGGCAGGTACGCAGTTCTATGCGTTCCATCACGATGCCGTTGAACCGAACACGGTGTGGTTCTATGAACTGTATGCCGATCAAGATGCGGCGAATCTGCACATGGGCTCTGAAGCATTTAAGTCTTGGTCAAAGACTCTTGCTCCATTTGTTGATGGCGCGCCAGAGTTTTCGTTTTTGACACCGATTGGTGGCAAGGGACTTTAATTCTTGTATCTCGACAAAATTCTCGCTCAACATCGCGAAGTTGCGTCGCGCGACACAAGATCACTGACAGATCTAACAACTGTTGCTAAAAAGAGTGGTGAATCACGAGGTTTCGCCAAGCGATTAATCGAAGAGTCTCAACACCACTTGGCTGTTATCGCCGAAATTAAGCGTCGGTCACCGTCACGCGGTGCACTCAACCAAAGTTTGCAGTCTGATCTCGTCGCGCAGCAATACCAACAAGCAGGGGCAAGTTGTATATCAGTTTTGACCGACTCAGAGTTTTTTGGCGGTTCAACCCAAGATTTGCTGGCGGCCAGAAACGCGACCAATTTGCCCGTGCTGCGCAAAGACTTCACCGTGTCGATGCACGACATTTGTGACGCGAAAATTATGAATGCTGATTGTGTGTTGTTGATTGTCGCGGCTCTCGACAAAACCGAGCTCAAGCAATTTCATAGTTTTGCTACAGAACTGAATCTAGATGTTTTGGTCGAAGTCCATGACGAACCTGAACTTGAGATCGCGTTAGAAATTGGTGCATCAATTGTGGGTGTCAACCAACGCGACCTTAAAACTTTTGAGGTTGATCAGCAACGAGCAGTGCGCATGGCAGCGAAAATACCAAGCAGTGTGTTGCGAGTTGCCGAATCTGGCGTGAAGACACGATCAGACGTTCAGCAACTGCGCGATGCGGGTTATCACGCCGTCTTGGTGGGCGAGTCACTCGTGACGGCTGACAACATCGCCAAGACTCTCAGCGAATTGCGGGTCTGATGTTCATCAAGATTTGTGGCATAACCAACGAGCAAGATGCTTTGTTGGCAGTCGCCCTTGGCGCTGACGCGCTCGGCTTTATTTTTGCTCCGTCGCCTCGACAAGTTGCGCCTCAACGGGTAAAAGAAATCGTGCGACGCTTGCCACAAAATGTTCTGACTGTAGGTGTGTTTCGTGACGAACACCCGCAACGAGTCATCGACACAGTGCGCGAGGCGGGTTTATTCGGCGCGCAACTTCACGGCCATGAGTCGGCCGCAAATGTTGCCGAAGTTATGGTTGAGATCAATTGGGTTGTCAAGGCAGTCGTCGCTGGCTCGGTAGAAGCGCAAAACGCGGACGATTATTTGACGAACCTCATTTTGGTTGACTCACCGATACCAGGTTCTGGTTCAACTTATGATCATGAATTGCTCAGTCAAATACCTAATACGGTTCGAGTTTTGTTGGCAGGTGGGCTGACTGACGAAAATGTAGCGGTGGCGATTACCCAGGTGGCACCATGGGGCGTCGATGTTTCGTCGGGAGTTGAGAAGAGTCACGGTTATAAAGATCCGATCAAATTGAAACGATTTATCGAGAATGCCCGCGCAGCATTTGAAGACTTAGACCAGATCAGAGAAAACGAGAAAACAAAAGGCGATAGTCAGCCCTTTAATTGGGAGGCGTAGTAGCAGTGTTTCAGGATACATTTAGTCTTCATGAACGCTAAACCTGTACCGAGTGAGTTGTTGACGCCAGGTGCCGACGGTCGGTTTGGTGAATTTGGCGGTCGATTTGTGCCGGAGACTTTGGTGCCAGCCTGCGAAGAACTCGAGCGGGCGTTCAACGATGCGTGGAACGATTCGCTTTTCAGAACCGAACTCGATGATCTGTTGCGCGAATATGCGGGTCGTCCGTCGATTTTGACCGAGTGCCACAATCTTGGTGCACAGCTCGGCATTCGATTGATATTAAAACGCGAAGATCTCAATCACACTGGCTCGCACAAAATTAATAGCGTGCTGGGTCAAGCACTGCTCGCCAAGCGAATGGGCAAGAAGCGAATTATCGCCGAGACTGGCGCAGGTCAGCATGGTGTCGCGGCTGCTACGGCAGCAGCGCTGCTTGGTCTTGAATGCAAGGTTTACATGGGCGCTGTTGATGTTGAGCGTCAGTCTTTGAATGTCTTTCGAATGAAACTTCTCGGGGCGACGGTTGAAGCGGCGAATTCAGGCAGTCGCACTCTAAAAGATGCGGTCAATGAAGCGATGCGAGATTGGGTGGCGAGTGTCGAAACTAGTTACTACTGCATCGGTTCTGTCATGGGGCCGCATCCGTATCCATTTATGGTTCGTCAATTTCAAAGTGTGATCGGCAAAGAAGCGCGCAAGCAATTTCAAGAAATGTGCGGCGGTACAGACCCAAATGTTGTTGTTGCATGCGTTGGTGGTGGCTCGAACGCGATGGGTATTTTTTCTGGCTTCGTCGATGCTAAAACACGATTAGTCGGTGTCGAGCCTGCGGGCGGCGCAGCAGTTGGTCGAGGTACTCCAGGTGTCGTGCACGGCATGAAAAGTTATTTAATGCAAGACGAATATGGTCAAGTACAAGAAGCGCACTCGATCAGTGCGGGTCTCGATTATCCAGGCGTAGGACCAGAGCATTCGTATCTTGCGTCTGTCGGTCGCGCCGAATATCCAAGCGTGAACGATCAAGAAGTGATCGAGGGTTTTAAGTTGTTGGCACGCACCGAGGGCATTATTCCTGCACTTGAATGCGCTCATGCTGTTGCATGGATCGCCAAAGAGGCGCCAAATATTCAAGGTCAAACAGTTTTGATGAACTTGTCAGGTCGCGGCGACAAAGATGTTGCGCAGATGATGACGATTCTTGGCGACGAGTTGGATTGATCAAATAGGGTGATGAAGATTGCAACGCATAACCCGGGCGCACTTGAGACGCGGTTGCGCGAATCTCGAAAACTTGGTCGCAAGATTCTTGTTCCTTATATAACGGGTGGTCTAGCTGGTTGGATTGATGCGATTCGCGGAGCAGCAGCCAATGGCGCAGATGCGATTGAGGTTGGCATTCCTTTTTCTGATCCGGTGATGGATGGACCGATAATTCAGATGGCTTCAGAGAAAGCACTTCGTGATGGTGCGACGCCGACTTCGATTTTGCACGAACTGCGCTCTGTTGATGTTGATGTGCCGTTAATAGTTATGTGTTATTACAACACCGTTTTTCGAGCGGGTCATGATCGATTTGCGAACTCACTTCGTGAATCTGGGGTAGTTGCGGCAATCGTGCCAGATCTTCCGCTCGAAGAATCGGCGCAGTGGGCAGTCGCGGCAGATAAAGCGCTGATAGAAACGGTGATGTTGGCGGCGCCAACCGCACCCGATGAGCGACTGCCACGAGTTATTGATCGTGCGCGCGGTTTCGTCTATGCCGTCGGTTTGCTGGGCGTTACGGGCGAGCGGGCAGAACTCGCAACGACCGCGGTAGCGATGGCCACGCGATTGAAGAAAATCACCGACATGCCGGTCTTGGTCGGTGTCGGCGTTTCGAACGCCGAGCAGGCCAAACAGGCTTGTTCTGTTGCTGACGGCGTGATTCAAGGTGCATCAGTTGTGCGACGATTGCTCGAAGAAGGGGCTGACTCTGTTGCAAACTATGTTGCTGAGGTTCGTGCAGCGATTGACAGCCCGGTTGTGTCAAAACGCTAAATTGTTGCCATGTTGAAATCGAGCGATAAATCGCCGGAGTTCTCGCTGCCAAAACCGAGCGACTTGATACCGCATCGTGCGCCGTTTTTGTTCGTCGATGAACTAGTCGCATTGGTGCCAGGACAAAGCGCGGCAGGTCTTTGGCGCTTGACCGGTGACGAAGAATTTTTCAAAGGACACTTTCCGGGTCGACCGACGTTGCCTGGTGTGTTGATTTGCGAGGCGATCGCTCAAGTAGGGGCGTGCGCGATTTTGAGCGAAGAAAAATTCAAAGGCAAACTGCCACTTTTCGGCGGTCTCGATGGCGCGCGGTTTCGGCGTCAGATTTCGCCAGGTGATGTGCTTGAGATGTCAGTGCAACTCGGTCGCATGTCGGCACGAGCGGGCAAAGGCACAGGTGTCGCCAAAGTCAACGGCGAAATTGCTTGCGAGTGCGAATTGTTATTTGTCATCGTCGATGCGTGAGCATCGACGCGTGTTCCGTGGCGCTTAAGGGTGTGGCGCGATAATTATCGAGCCGTTGTGGCCACCGAAGCCAAAGTTATTTGAAATCGTTGGCCCCGGTTGCCAAGCACGCGCTTTGCCGGTGACGATATCAACGCCTGACATCCCAGGATCAACAACCGTCGTGTTTGCAGTCGGAGGAATCAACTTGTGTTCGAACGAAAGCAAAACAGCTGCCGCCTCAAGAGCGCCTGCAGCGCCGAGTGGGTGTCCAGTCACACCCTTGATTGAGGTCATGGGTGGTTTTGTTGCACCAAATACCGCTGTGACTGCACTTGCCTCGGCAGCGTCATTAAGCGGTGTCGATGTGCCGTGAGCATTTACCTGTTTGATGTCGCTCGGCGAAAGACCAGCGTCATCGAGTGCAAGTTTCATGCACGCGATCGCACCTACGCCGCCAGGAGACGGCGCGGTTATATGGTGTGCATCGGCGTTGCTGCCAGCGCCCAAGATTTCTCCGTAAATTGTTGCATTGCGTGCTAGCGCTAGATCTAATCGCTCGAGAACAAAAACTGCGGCACCTTCGCCGAAAATGAAACCGTCGCGCGTTGCATCAAACGGTTTGCTTACTTTTGTCGTTGACAATGCTGTCATGTTTACAAAACCAGCAACGGCAGTGATCGTCGCGGCAGATTCGGCGCCACCAGAGATAACCGCATCGCATCGACCCCAGGCCACGAGTCGGGCGGCATAACCAAGAGCGTGTGTCGCTGCAGCGCATGCAGTACAGATAGTTTCGGCAGGACCCTGAAAACCATAACGCATCGAAATTGCTGCACCCGATGCATTTGACATCATCATTGGCACCAAGAACGGGGAGACGCGGCGTTCGCCTTTTTCGAATCGAACGATGACTTGTTCTTCGAGAGTGCGCAAACCGCCAATGCCGGTGCCAAATATCGTGCCGATGCGAGTCGCGTCGTAGGGCAGTGATCCTGATTGTGCTAGTGCCTCTGATGCGGCGGCCAATGCGTATTGTTCGCAACGGTCAGAACGGCGAGCCTCTTTTGGGCCCGCGAAATATGGCGATGGATCCCAGTTTTCGATTTGTACTGTATGGCTGCCTGAAATGCCTGCGCCAAGAAGTCCTTGCCAGAAGTTTTGCTTACCGATACCGCACGGCGCGACTACGCCGTAGCCAGTTATTGCAACTCGATGACCTGCACCCTGCATGAAAGTTAGAGCAGGTTAGAAATCAAGAAACTTTTGTGGTTACGAGGTTGAAGGCCTTGCCCACAGTGTCAACGCCTTCTAGATCGCTTTCAGGCACTGTGATGCCGAACTCTTCTTCAAGGGCCATTACGAATTCGACCAAGTCGAGACTGTCTGAGCCAAGATCGTCTTTGAAGCTGGCTTCCATTGTGATCTTGGCCGCATCAACTGCCAGTACATCCACTGCACATTTTTTAAAACGATCAAAAAGTTGTTGGTCCATGTAATAAGTCTAGTGTCCCATGCCGAGACCGCCATCGACTGGGATTACGGCACCAGTTATATAGCCAGCATCTTGCGAGGCGAGAAATACAACAACCGAGGCGATTTCTTGCGCTGTCGCCATTCGACCGAGTGGCACAGCGTTAAGCATGTTGTCGCGTTGTTCTTGTGTAAGCGCTGCTGTCATGTCAGTTTCAACTGGGCCAGGTGCGACGACATTCACGGTGATCGTTCGCGAGCCGAGTTCGCGAGCCAATGATCGCGCGAAACCTACAAGCCCGGCTTTTGATGCTGCATAGTTGGCTTGACCTGCCGAACCGAGTAGGCCAACGACTGAGGACATCAAAATGATGCGACCCGAACGCGCGCGGAGCATGCTCTGTGTGGCTCGTTTGCAAACTCGATATGCGCCAGTGAGGTTGGCGTCGATCACCGACGAAAAATCAGCTTCGCTCATACGCAAAAGCAACTGATCTTTAGTGATACCTGCATTTGAGACGAGCACTTGCACAGGTCCGAGTTTTTCTTCGATTGCGGCGAAGGCTGCGTCGACTTCGGTTTGAGATGTGACATCGCACTTGACGGCGAAAAAATCGTCGGTCGGTTTTGTGCTGTTGTATGTAATCGCAACCTTGTCGCCGAGTTTCGCAAAATGTTGAGCGCAGGCAAGACCGATGCCTTTGGCACCTCCAGTTATTAAGACGACTCGACTCATGATTGATTCCATTTTATGACGGCGCTCGCGGCTGTCATTCCGGCACCAAAACCAACGAGCAAAACGTTGTCGCCAGACTTAACGCGACCCCGGTCAACTGCATCGAACAGGGCTAATGGAATTGACGCCGATGATGTATTGCCTGTCTCGTTCAAAACGACCGAAGTTTTGCTCATCGGAATGTCAAGTCGTTTGCAAGCAGCCTCAATTATGCGAAGGTTCGCCTGATGGGGGACAACCAAATTAATTTCATTCGTCGTAAGACCCGCTGCTTTGATAGATTTTTCAGCAGATTCGACCATGATGCGCACGGCACGACGGAAGACCTCTTTACCTTCCATGTGTAAAGTGCCCCCGATTTCCGCGTAAAGAAGATCTTCGAGTGAACCATCAGCGTCAAAGTCCCAGCCGAGTAATTGACCAGGACCGCTAGTGGCTTCGATGACTGCGGCGCCAGAACCGTCAGCGAACAAGATCGCAGTGTTGCGATCTGTCCAATCGGTAATGCGTGAAAGTGTGTCGGTGCCGATCACTAAAATTCGTTTCATACCCATCGCTACGAGGCCGTGACCGGTGATGAGTGCATAGACGAAACCCGAACATGCTGCGTTGACGTCAAATGCGCCGCATCGCAGACCAAGACCGTGTTGCACGGTGGCACTTGTTGCTGGCACCGTTCTGTCGGGTGTCGTCGTCGATAGAACTAGCGCGTCAATAGACAACGGATCAATGCCCGACATTTCGATTGCTTTTCGGCCTGACTCGATCGACAAACTTGCAGTCGTGCCGCCAATATGTCGACGCTCGATGCCAGTGCGTTCACGAATCCATTCATCTGAGGTGTCCATTGTTTTTGATAGGTCGTCGTTGGTGACGACTTTTGGCGGCAACGAAGTGCCCCAGCCGATAATTTTTGCGCCGATTGCGCCCCCCGGAATTATCGGCATGAAAAAGTCACGGTCATATTGTTCGGAGCCATGCGATTGGTTGATGTGCTGTCAATCGCTCGCCGTCAACGCTGATGTAGTTCTGTAAAACGCCGTCAAAAAAAGAGCGCACTTCTCGTTCGCCAACCATGCCGAGCACATCACCCACGCTAATACGCGCACCATTGGCGATTGATTTGCTCGGCACGAATATACCCGCTCCAGGGCTGACAACCAAGCGTTCAACAGCAAAAAGATGTTCACCTTCATGAAGCTGTTGTGCCGGTAAAGACGACGCACCGATCCATTCGATCAGCTTGTCGAGTTCATCTGGTGTGCTGATGCTTAGAGTTCGCGCCGATTCGATCGTGCGCTTGGCCATGCCTGTGAGCACACCGCCTGGTCCGAGTTCGACGAAGTTGTTTATCCCACTTTTTGACATCGTCTGTAGACATTGTTTCCAACGCACGGGGCTAGAAAGTTGCGCCGACAAAAGCGTCGTCCACTCATTGCCTTGGTCGTGCGCCTTGGCATCAACATTTGAAACGATCGGCACGTCTGAATCGCGCGGTTTTGCCGAAGCAATTGCTTCACGAAGTCTCTCGCGTGCGGGCGCCATTAGTGGAGTATGAAACGCGCCAGAAACAGGTAGCGCCATCACACGCTTAGCACCGAGCTCTTTGGCGTGTTCAGATGCCAATTGAACGCCAGCCGAAGTGCCGGCAATCACAACTTGACCGGGTGCATTGAAATTTGCAACCCAAACATCGCTGTCGGCGCGACGACAAGCAGTCTCAACTTGCTCATCATCAAGGCCGAGCACTGCTGACATCACACCGGGATTCTTCGCGCACGCTTCGTGCATCGCAGCAGCTCGCTCGACGACCAAACGAATGCCATCTTCAAAACTGAGTGCACCGTTGGCGGTTAGTGCGGTGTATTCGCCGAGTGAATGACCGGCGCAGAGGCTCGGCTCAAAGCCAAGACGCTCAACGGCGTCGAGAACCATCAGGCTTGAGACAAAAGTTGTCAACTGGGAATTACGGGTGTCTTTGAGTGTCTCGGCATCGGCATTGAGCAACAGATCGGCGACATCCCGCTCGGTGATTTCGGACGCCTCGGTGACGAGCTCCCAACTCTCGTGGTTGATCCAAGGTTTGCCCATGCCTGGTCGTTGAGATCCTTGACCAGGAAAGGTGAATGCAAGCATCGTTTAAGAGGTGCCTTTCGTGTTGACTACATCGTAGAAGAAATGTGAGTGATTGTGCAGTTGATGCACAGTGTGGGCTCAAGATATTGGTAGATACGCTTAGTGGGCAAGCCCGAGTGGCGGAATGGCAGACGCGACGGACTCAAAATCCGTTGTCTGAAAGGGCGTGCGGGTTCGACTCCCGCCTCGGGCACAAATGACAACACAAAATTTTAATAATCGTTTTGTTGAACGGCGCTTGCGCCGAGGCACACAGACGATGCGCGAGTTACGTGATGAACTTCGCATTACATCTGAGCAGCTTGCATTCATCGAGGGCGAAGCGCATGAAAAAGAAATGCGAGCGATGGTCGCCGAAACTGCTGACGCGGCACTTGAGCATCACGAAGCACAGCGAACTCTTGAGACTATTCACAAGTATCATCAACATTTGCTCTCGTCAAT
>NSIC01000005.1 GCA_002737635.1 Acidimicrobium sp. | reverse complement strand
TGCTCAAGCACTTGATTCATCTCTAGACGCAGATTAAGCACGCCAGCAATCGCGATCTCGCGTGTGCCAAAGCCAACAGGCATCTTTGCCATCAATTCATTCTAGTTCTATCTTTCAAAACCTGCCTATTTAAGCATCTGCGTGAAGACCACCCCGGTGTGACGCAGAAGTTACCTGTGACCAATCAGAGATTGAGTGAACATCAGCCCACTTGTTTAGTTGCCGCAGGATTTTGATCGGTGCTTTTGGATCGGCGAAAGTTGCCGTGCCGATCTGCACTGCATCCGCCCCAGCAAGCATCAACTCGGCTGCGGTCTCACCAGATACGACACCGCCCGCCCCCAAGATTTTGATCCGCGGCAGTGCAGCTCGCACTTCATAGATGCATCGCACAGCAATTGGATGCAACGCCGAACCCGACAAACCACCGCGAATATTTCCGAGCACGGGCAGACCAGTATCCGTGTCAATTGCCATGCCAATTGCCGTATTGACGAGTGTCACCGCTTGAGCACCAGCAGAATGCACTGCGCGAGCCACATCTACGAGTAGCGACGTGTTCGGGCTCAACTTCGCCCACAATGGCAACTCGGCAACTAGACATGACTCAATTACTTGTGCACTCAATGTTGCGTCATGACTGAACATTGCATGATCGCCACTTAGATTGGGGCACGAAAGATTAACTTCGATCGCCGCTATCTCGTTGCGCACTGTTGCCAACATCTTGGCCGCCTGCAAATAGTCATCGATGCTGTGACCCCAAATGCTGACGACGACCTTTGCCCCAGCACGCTGCAACAGCGGCAAATCGCGTTCGATAAAACTTGCAACACCACTGCCCTGCAAGCCGACCGCATTGAGCATGCCCGCCTTGGTTGGATGAAGTCGTGGTGCTGCGTTACCAGGCCACGCAAAGTGTGCAACAGATTTCGTGACGACTGCACCAATCTCACGCAACGGAAAGTACGAATCAAACTCTGCACCGTAACCCGCAGTACCAGATGCAGTCAATATTGGTTGGGCAAGTTCGACTGAACCAATCGAAATCGCTTTGCGGTTCATTATCTGGCGTGAAATTCTTGCAGTGACTTGACCGTGAATGGTCGGTTGTGCTGCTCGATCATTCCGTGAACGGCGGCGCTCGCGGCACTCAGAGTCGTGACGACCGAGACGCGACAGTTATTGGCCGCTTTGCGAATTGCCTCGCCATCGCTGCGAGTGCCGTAGCCACGAGGAGTATTGATCACGAGCACAATCTCGCCTGCCTCAATGAGTTCGACCGCATCATCAAAGTTTGTGTGGACAGTTTTGCGTTCTGAGAACTTACTGACAACTCGAGTGACAACGCATCCATGTTCAGTCAAATATTTAGCCGTTCCAGACGTTGCAGCAATTTGCAAACCGAGAGA
The DNA here is from genome assembly GCA_002737635.1 of Acidimicrobium sp. GTDB lineage: Bacteria > Actinomycetota > Acidimicrobiia > Acidimicrobiales > Ilumatobacteraceae > BACL27. The sequence continues at coordinate 35,169 of NSIC01000005.1, read as the reverse complement.
ACTTAAACCCTTCACAACTTCGACACCGCCACTCTTATCGCGATCGTTGAGCGATACGAAGACCAAACCGCTTTCAGGCAGCGTCGTGCCGGCAGCAAATTGCGCTTTGGCGAAGGCACGCGCAAATGAATCGTCGATGCCCATAACTTCACCTGTCGAACGCATTTCTGGTCCGAGTGCAGTATCAACTCCGGCAAATCGATTGAAAGGCAAGACTGCTTCTTTTACAGAAATATGACGACCAGACACACGCTCTGACAAGAGACCTTCTTGCCGCAGTTGACCGAGAGATGCGCCGAGCATGACTCGGCTCGCAACTTTTACCAATGGCACGCCGGTTGCCTTAGCAACAAATGGCACAGTGCGACTCGCTCGTGGATTGGCCTCAATCACGTAAACAGTCGAGCCAACAACAGCAAACTGAACATTTATCAATCCAATGACATTCAGCGCATTCGCTATTTTCTTGACGGTGTTTTCAATTTCATCGATGATTCTTGGCGACAAAGTCACGGGCGGAATCGTGCACGCCGAATCTCCTGAGTGCACACCCGCCTGTTCGACATGCTCCATCACCCCACCAATCAAAACTTCGCCACCTGCATCTCGAATTGCATCAACATCGACTTCGATCGCATCTTCCAAGAATCGATCTACAAGTACCGGACGCTCTGCCGAAAGCCCGCCTTCACGGCCGAGCGAACCAGCCTGATCCATCTCTTGCATTGCGTTTCGCAATTGTGTCTCGTCGTGAACGATCTGCATCGCCCGTCCACCTAACACATAACTTGGTCGCACCAAAACGGGATAGTTGATCTTGTTGGCAATCTCAACCGCCTGATCGACATTTCGTGCTGTGCCACCTGGTGGCTGAGCAATCGCGTTGGCTTCGCACAGGGCGCTCCATTTTTCGCGATCTTCAGCGATATCAATGCTCTCACTATTAGTTCCGGCGATCAAACCTGCCGGCAGTCGTGTAGCAAGGTTCAGCGGAGTCTGACCACCCAGACCAACGATCACTTTTGGTGCCACACCCGACGAAACTGTTTCGGCCTCGACTACATTCAAGACATCTTCAAGTGTCAGCGGCTCGAAATAAAGCTTGTCTGATGTGTCATAGTCGGTTGAAACAGTTTCTGGGTTGCAATTCAGCATGATTGTTTCATAGCCAGCGTCACGCAGCGCAAAACTGGCGTGCACACAGCAGTAGTCAAACTCAATGCCCTGACCAATGCGGTTCGGGCCACTGCCCAAGATAATTACCGACTCTTTGGTCGTTGCATGGATCTCAGACTCATCTTCGTAGGTCGAATAGTGATACGGCGTTTGAGCAGAGAATTCAGCACTACACGTGTCGACGGCTTTATATGTCGGTCGAACACCAAGAGCCAATCTGGCCGAGCGAACTTCACTTTCGGCAATCTTCCAAAGCCAAGCCAATTGCGCGTCGGCAAAACCCATGCGTTTCGCACGAAGCCACTCTATTTTCGTCAGTGAAGCGACATCGTGTGACGCCAAAAATTCGCGCTCTTCAACAATCGACAGCATTTGGTCCAAAAACCATGGATCAAACTTGCAGTACTCGGCGACAATTTCAATAGAAATTTTTCGACGCAAACACTCACCGATCTGAAAAATTCTTTCAGGTGTCGGAATTGCAATTTGCTCAAGCAATTCTTCGTCAGTAGACGACATGTAAATTTCTTCACCCGGGTCGCAGTTCAGACCGAATCGACCTATTTCGAGTGAACGAAGCGCTTTCTGCAAACTCTCGGTGAATGTACGCCCAATTGCCATTGCTTCTCCGACGCTTTGCATCTGCGTGCCGAGCACACCAGATGTACCCGGAAATTTCTCGAAGGCCCAACGCGGAATCTTGACCACTACATAGTCGATCGTCGGTTCGAAACTCGCCGGAGTCTTCTTGGTGATGTCGTTCGAAATTTCATCCAATGTGTAGCCGACAGCAAGCTTCGCGGCGATCTTGGCAATCGGAAAACCAGTCGCTTTTGAAGCCAGTGCAGAACTTCGCGATACGCGAGGGTTCATCTCGATCACAACTTGCTCACCTGTAGTCGGGTTGACGGCAAACTGCACGTTCGACCCGCCTGTTTCGACGCCAACCCGTCGAATGCATGCAAACGCAGCATCGCGCATTTTTTGATACTCGACATCAGACAATGTCATTGCTGGTGCCACGGTTATCGAATCACCGGTGTGCACACCCATTGCGTCGACGTTTTCGATCGAACAGATGATCACGCAGTTGTCGTTGCGATCACGCATCACTTCGAGTTCGTATTCTTTCCAACCGACGATCGAAGTTTCGATTAACACCTCTGAAATTGGGCTGGCGGCCAGACCATTGATAACAACCGCCTTGAACTCTTCTGGAGTGTGTGCAATGCCAGTGCCGCGCCCACCCAAAATATATGCGGGACGAATGATCACGGGTAGACCAATCTCTTTGACAATCTTCTGCGCCTCAGGCAAAGTGTGCGCGATACCTGAACGTGGCACACTCAACCCAATCTCGATCATTGCTTCTTTGAATTTGCCGCGATCTTCGGCAGTGGCAATCGCCTCGGCGTTCGCACCAATCAGTTCGGGTGTGCCTGGCACACCAACTTTGCCCCGAGCGAACAACTCCATGGCTAAGTTCAGAGCAGTTTGACCGCCAAGAGTCGGCAAAACCGCGTCAGGTTTTTCGCGCTCAATAATTTTTTCGATGAAATCTGGCGTCAGAGGCTCAATATATGTGCGGTCAGCAAAATCAGGATCAGTCATAATCGTCGCTGGGTTCGAGTTCGCAAGAATCACGCGATATCCCTCACTGCGCAACACCCGACAAGCCTGCGTACCTGAATAATCAAACTCACAGGCCTGACCAATGACAATTGGTCCTGAACCTAAAACGAGAATCGACCTAATGTCGTTGCGTTTTGGCATTATCTAGCTTCCATTCGCGCCACAAATTCGCCAAACAGATATCGACTGTCGTGTGGTCCTGGCCCTGCTTCAGGATGATATTGCACGCTGAATGCATTGGCCCCGAGCAGGCGCATGCCTTCATTCGTATTGTCGTTCAAGTTGATGTGCGTTACTTCAGCCTTCGTCGCCAGTGAATCTGCATCAACACAAAAGTTATGGTTCTGGCTCGTGATCTCGACCGTGTTAGTTGCGAGATTGCGTACGGGGTGATTCGCTCCATGATGTCCGAACGGCAACTTAAAAGTCTTGCCACCCAGAGCCAGCGCCATCAATTGGTGTCCAAGACAGATGCCGAACATTGGCACACCCGTGCCAAGCAACTCGCGAATTGTCGCTGGTGCACCGTGCACCATTTCTGGATCACCCGGGCCGTTCGAAAGAAAAATTCCGTCCGGTGATAACGCCAAGACGTCGGCAGCCAATGTCGTTGCTGGCACAATATGAACCGTGGCGAACTCTGCCAAACAATTCAGGATTGTCGTTTTGATGCCAAAGTCAAACGCGACCACTTTAAGTTTTCCGGCGCCGTGAACATAACTCTTGGTAGTTGTCACTTGGGCGATCAAATTGCGCCCAGCGGTACCTTTCTCGCTGGCCGCTGCTTTTCGCAAATCAGATTCGTCGGCGGTGCCAAAGGCACCTGGCATCGCACCAGAATCGCGCAACAGACGAGTCAATCGTCTCGTATCGATGCCCGCGATACCCGAAACTTCGTGGCGTTTGAGAAACGAATCAAGCGAATCGTCGCTACGCCAATTACTTCGTCGCCTTGCAAGTTCGCGCACAATCACACCACGCGCAAAAACTTTTGAAGATTCACTGTCGGCTGCGGTCGTTCCGTAGTTGCCAATATGTGGCGTCGTGAAGGTGATGATCTGTCCCGCATACGACGGGTCAGTCAATATCTCTTGATAACCCGAAAGCCCAGTGTGAAACACGACTTCACCCCGTGCAATTACCGGCGCAGAAATTTCTGAACTTCCCGCACCAATGGCCTCTCCCTCAAAGAGTGAACCATCTTGAAGAACAAGCAGCGCAGGTCGAATGTTGCGTGTCATTTTTGCGCTTGACCGTCAATCACAGTTGTTGTTCCTTGAAAAATAGTGTGGCGTACTCGACCTCGAAGCGTGCGACCAATATATGGAGTATTGATGCTCTTGCTGGCAAGTCGCTCGGGGACAACGCTCCAAGTTAGTTGAGGATCAAATACGCAAAGGTTCGCTTTAGTCCCCGCGATGACGTCGCAGCCATGCCGATTGTCAATTCGCGCTATCTTCGCCGGATTCCAACTCATCAAAGCCACTACATCCCGAATCTCGCATGCACCTTCGGCTAAAACGACACCCAGTGCTGTTTCAAGACCGAGCATGCCAGGCGGCGCCAAATCGAGCGACATTTCTTTGTCGCGGCGCGGATGCGGGGCATGGTCGGTCGCAATCGCATCAATCGTGCCATCCAGCAAACCAACTTTAAGCGCTTGGATATCTTCGATCGACCGCAGCGGCGGGTTCACTTTAAAAACTGGGTCGTAACTCGCCAACAGTTCTTGCGTCAGCGACAAGTGATGCGGAGTCACTTCGGCAGTAATCGGCAGACCATCTCGCTTTGCTGCGCGCACCAATTCAACGCTGCGTTTGGTCGACAAGTGAAGAAAGTGCATCGACGCGCCCGTTATGCGCACCAACTCAATGTCACGAAACACCATCAGCTCCTCGGCGATTGCCGGCCAACCAGGCAAACCTAAATCGGTGCAGCAACTGCATTCATTCATAACTGCACCTTTGGTGAGCTCGGCAACTTCGCAATGTTGAGCAAGAGTCACACCCAAACCTTTGGCATATTCAAGTGCCCGACGCATCAACGCCGCATCTTGTACACCGTTTCCATCGTCAGTAAAAAACGTGACTCCCGCATGGGCCAACTCAGCCATCGGTGCGAGTGATTCACCTTGCCGACCCAGTGTGATGCAACCACTTGGCACAACATCCACAAGACCAGCGCGCTTGCCCTGTTCACGCACAAAGTCGACAACCGCAACCGAATCTTGTGGCGGATCTGTGTTTGGCATAGCAACGAGTGCCGTGTATCCGCCAAGCGCACCCGCACGGCTGCCTGTTTCTATTGTCTCAGCTTCTTCTTTGCCAGGTTCGCGAAGATGTGCATGCAAATCAACGAAGCCGCTGCTAACGAAGCAACCCGAAGCATCAAGCTGAATGTCACCTTTTAGATTTTTGCCAACTTCAATCACACAGTCATTTTCAATTTTGACATCAGAAACTTCTTGCGACTTTCGATTAATGACGGTGCCGCCTTTGATCACGAGTGATTTGCTCATGCTTGACCTCCGAGACTTGAACCACTGCCGAGCAACTCGAACAGCACGGCCATTCGCACCGAGACTCCGTTGGCGACCTGACGATGAATCAAAGAGTTTTTTACGTCAGATGGATCAATCTGCATTTCGACACCTCGATTCATCGGACCAGGGTGCATCACTATCGCATCAGACTTCAGCGCGAGCACTCTCTTTTGCGTCAATCCGTATTGTTCGCTGTATTCACGAAGCGTCGGCACATGTCCTTGCGCCATACGTTCGCTCTGCAGGCGCAACATATAAAGCACGTCGACTGTGCCAATTACCTCATCCAGTTTGTGTGACACGCTCACTGGCCAGTGCGAAACATCAGGTGGCAACAAAGTTGGCGGCGCGACAAGCACGACACTTGCGCCGAGCAGCGTGAATGCCTGAATGTTGCTTCGTGCCACGCGCGAGTGTTTGATATCTCCGACTATTGCGACTTTCATTCCTGCAAAACTTTGCGCATGGGTAGCTTCACGAATGGTGTAACAATCAACGAGCGCCTGAGTCGGATGCTGATGTGCGCCATCGCCTGCATTGATAATCGACGCTGATGTCCATTTGCTTATCTGCCACGGGATACCGACCGACTTGTGGCGCACGACGAACGCATCAACTCCCATGTCTGTGATCGTCGCTACGGTGTCACGCAACGATTCGCCCTTGTTGACGCTTGAAGTTGAAACATTAAAAGTCATCGTGTCTGCTGAAAGTCGCTTCGCGGCCGTCTCAAAACTCAATCGAGTGCGAGTTGAGTCTTCGAAAAACAAACTCGCAACGGTGCGTCCGCGGAGTGCCGGCACTTTTGGCACTGGTCGCTGGTTGATCTCAGCCATGTGATCTGTGAGTTGCAACAAACCCATCAAGCCGCTTAGACCGAGTTCGTCGATTGAGCGCAGATGCTTCATGAATGCACCTCTGAGTTTGGTGTAACAAAAACCCCATCGCTTGTTGCCGAAACTTCATCGCCACGATGAGTCGGCAAATTTTTGCCGACGAAGTCTGGGCGAATTGGCAATTCGCGATGACCGCGATCTACGAGCACCGCGAGTTGCACTGCCCGTGGCCGACCGTAGTTGTTTAAGCCCTCCATCGCGGCCCTAACCGTGCGACCCGTATACAAAACATCGTCGACTACAACAACAGTTGCGCCCGATAAATCAAACGGAATGTTGCTGATCGCCCCGATTGACACTGGACGTAAAGAAATGTCGTCGCGATGCAGACTGACATCAAGTGCGCCGACTGGCACTATCAACTCGGTTTCAATGTTGTTGATTTGCGCGGCAATCTCTTCGGCTATCCAGGTGCCGCCACGTTGTAGACCAACTATTGCTAAACCTTCGACACCGTGGTTGCGTTCAACGATCTCATGGGCAATACGCACAATCGCGCGACGCACATCGGCCGCAGTCATCGCTTCACGCGACGAGTCAGATCTCACAGACTTGCTCACTAATACTCCTCCGTTCGAGCCTCACAGGACTCATTTGACGGTGATTAACTTTTAAACTTCGTCCATCAATATAGCAGTACTTCGGTGCACAACTGTTATTTCGATATTCGCCGATAAACGACCCACCACGAATTGGCGAAGGTGATTTCAAAATCTGAAGCCACCACCGACCAAACTTGCTGCGTCTGATAATCCAAACTTGCCGGCAAAATCACAAACTCGATTTCGGCAGCGAAAGGCATCACATCGCCTTCTGCAAATACATCCAGACCATAAAGTGCCCGCTTGAAAGGCACAGGAAAGGCATAAATTTGCTCGCGTCTCGCCAATTGGGCGGTTAACGGGTGATACGCGCTGACTACGGCTGACTTCGGAATCTTGCTCATCGCCTCGTTTGCGGCAGCGACCATGGGGTGGCGCGACCCGTTGTATGCCACATCGGTGCGCGCCCCAGGCAATGGTGACCAGATGAACGCCGAAAAAAGGCTGGTAACAAAGCAAGCACCGATTAGCCACCGACGAAATTTAATCGGCAGTTGACCGATTGCATAGACCGTGCCGAACACGAGTGCTGGCAACGCGACAAACGAATAGTGATACTCGATGTGAAATTGATACCAAAAGGTACTCAAAATATTGATACCGATTACGAGCAAAGAAATTGCTGCGACTTCGGGAAAAGCCGCAAATATGAAAGCGAACGGCAAAAATAGTTGCAGCAAATAAAACGGACGCGAGTCGCTGACAAGATGTGATAACAGTTTTGCTGGTTCAAAAAATGTGGTTTTAATCAGTCCCCCGACGCCGCCGAACGGTATGCGCCAACTATTTCTAAATGATGCACCGTTGATGCCTTGTTGGATGCCGAAGATGGCAAGAATCATGTACCACAACGAAACAGCAGCCGTGGCTAGGCCTACTTTTCGACTTCTTCGGCATGCGATCCAGACACCCAGCGGAACGATCACCAGCGCGACATCTTCTTTCACGCTGAGACTCAGCAAGACCGACACGAAGAACAATCGCCACTTCTTTTCAAGAGCAGCATAAATTGCCGCACCAACGAATAGACCCAAAAACGAATCGGGGTGGAAGTTTTCTAGGCCGATCCAAACCGTGGCTGGGTGAATCAGATAGACGATCGCAAATATCGTCGCAGCGGACTCGCTATCAAGTCTTTTGCGTGCGTAAAGAAAAACAGGTATTGCTCCAGCAGAGATCGCCAGCGACTGTACGACGAACAATAAAAAACTCGAACCAAAAACCCAATACAGCGGCACCAAAAAAATCAGCACGAAGCTCGTGTGATCGCCAAACAGATTTCGACCCATGAGCGTCACAAACGGGCTGTGAAATCTGGATAAAAGCCAAATGCCCTGGTCGTATAGGCCGAAGTCATAGGCCGAAGTGTTCAGCCCCCGATGCAGTTCGATACTCAGTGCAGCCAAGTAAAGAAACATCAAAGCAATCGCCGCCGCGGTCGCGGTTTGCCACGCTGTGATCTGTGTGGCTCGAAGCCGAAGGGTGTTCAGAAACTTTCTCGTATACCCAACCTTTTTGAATTACTAAGTACGCACCCTTTTAGCAATGGCTGAAAGAATGCCATTCACATACTTACCAGATTCTTCGGTCGAAAATCGCTTCGCCAACTCGACCGCCTCATTAATCACTACGGCGATTGGCACATCAGGTCGGTCGATTAATTCGAATATGGCGAGTCGCAAGATGTTGCGGTCAATTGCAGGCATCCGCTGAATCGTCCAGGTATGAGAGAACTCTGAAATTAGTTCGTCAGTTTCTTGGCGCTTTGCTTCGGTGCCGCCAGCCAACAGCGTAACCAAGTCGTCAACGACCAAGATTTGTGACTTGATGACTTCGTCAACTTTAACGCTGCGCGATTCGGCTTCATATAAAAAGTGCACGGCCCTTTCGCGAGCGTTACTTCGATTGTCGTCCCCGACTCGGGTCTTACGGGGTGTTGACATCAAACTCTCGTTATGTATTCACCCGAGCGCGTGTCAACTTTGACTCGGTCACCGATGTTCACAAACAACGGCACCTGAATAACTTTTCCGGTCTCAAGAGTTGCAGGTTTTCGGGCACCCGAAACACGATCACCTTGAATGCCGGGTTCGGTCTCTGCGATATTCAGTTCGACGGTCACGGCGATTTCGACGCTGACTATTTCATCTTTATGCTGAGCAATAATCGCTTTTGCGCCCTCGACCAAATAGTCAAAAGCTTCACCCAGTGCTCGGGGAGTGATGTTGATCTGTTCATAGGACTCAGTGTCCATGAACACGAAGTCATCACCTTCCTTATATAGAAATTGCATGTCAGCGCGATCAAGAATCGCCTGCTCAACGCGAACACCTGCATTAAATGTTCGCTCTAAAATATTTCCTGTGCGCAAATTGCGCAACTTTGTGCGTACAAATGCGCCTCCCTTACCGGGCTTAACATGCTGAAAGTCGACAACGGTAAACAAACCGTTATCAATCTCGAGTGTGATGCCGTTCTTCAGGTCGTTGGTTGTAATTGCAGGCACTGTCGATCCTTTTTGCTTGAAGTAAGAATTCGGCAGCCAGTTTGCGTAACGACGACTAAGTCCTCAATTCGCACACCACCGAGCCCTTCACGATAGACGCCAGGTTCAACAGTCACTACCTCGCCTACTTCGAGAGGCTCAGCGAAGCCGGTTCGCACCCACGGCATTTCATGAATTTGTAGGCCCACTCCATGCCCGGTGCTGTGCGTAAATTCGGATGCGTAACCAGCCGTTGCAATATAGTCGCGACAGGTTTTGTCAACATCTTGGGCGAGCACTCCCGCTTTCACAGATGCGATGCCAAGCAATTGTGATTGACTCACCACTTCGTGCATCTCACTCAAAACTGGGTCGACATCGCCAATCAGAAATGTGCGCGTCATGTCGGAGTGATAGCCGTCGACTAGTCCGCCCACATCGATAACGACACTGTCCCCGGTTTCAATTCGACGACTGACTGGTCGATGGTGTGGCCGAGCAGAGTTTGGACCACTCGCAACAATCGTGTCGTAACTCGTGAACTCTGCACCATGGCGACGCATGCGATAGTCGAGTTCATCGCGGATATCCCGTTCTGTCAAACCTTGCGAAAGCATCGGCACGACTTCAGCGAGAGCCTTGTCGGTGGCGAGCGCCGCGAGTTGCATTCGTTGAATTTCTGGCTCGGTTTTGCGTCGACGTAACTTCGGCACAACTGGTGCGATTTTGCACATTTCAGATTTCAACTGTTCAGTCATACTCTCGAGTTGTGCGACAGTCAATTCGCCAGCGTCAAAATTTATATACTTCAACGATGCTGTTGCGCCAGCCAGTGCTTCTCGCAACGCCACAGCACTGCGGCCTTCAATAACTTCACAATTAGCCCCAGAATTTTTGATTTGTTCACGTGCCTGATCTCCGTATCGCCCGTCAACGACCAGAATCATGTCATCAGGACGAACAATGAGCGTGCCCGCAGAACCAGTAAAACCTGTCAGCCAGCGAATGTTGTTGAGGTCTACGACTAGCAACCCACTGTCGATACTTGCACCACAAAGTTGCATCTCGTCACGAACTAATTCGTCTCGACTATCTACGACGAGTGGCGACAATTTAATTTGTTCTCCGTTTGAGTGGTTCGTCGACACAGCGACTAACTCTTTTTTGCGAGCAATGTCGCCACTGCGTGCACCGCGAAAACATATGAATCGGCGCCGAAGCCGGCGATGGTGCCTGAGGCAACTGGGGCAACGACACTCTCGTGGCGCCATGGCTCTCGGGTCGTTGGATTCGAGAGATGCACTTCAACGATTGGCCCTGCGAAACTTGCCAAGGCGTCGTGCAGGCTCCATGCAAAATGTGTAAGTGCGCCAGGGTTAATTATTATCGCTGCGCATCGACCACGAGCCGCATGAATCGCTGAGATAAGTTCGGCAGCGCTTTGCGCACTCACTGTCTCAATCTGCAGACCAAGTTCTTTCGCAATTTCGCCGACTCGACGCATGTGATCGGCAAGAGAATCAGTGCCGTAAATTTCTGGCTGGCGCTCGCCCAGCAAGTTGAGATTTGGTCCACTCAACACCAAAACTGTTTGAGAGTTTGATTTGGCCATGACTATAGATTACTTCTCGTTCAGTTGCATTGCGTCAAAGGCTTGATCTAAGTGCTTCTCACTCACACCACTCACAACTTCAATGCCTTTTGGTCCGTCCAGCACAAACGTCAAACCTGATACCGCTTTTTTATCTAGGTGCATCAAGTCGATTAACTTTCGGCGATCGATCTTTTCGTCTGGCTTGACCTTCAAACCATAAGTTTCGCCGATGACCGTGTAGTGGTCGTCGACTCTATGTTTGGTTATTCGTTGCATCACATGCGCCAAATGCGCCGCAAAAATCATGCCGACGGCGACCGCCTCACCGTGAGCCAATGAAAAATTGCTGGATCGCTCAAGGGCATGTGCCAGCGTGTGCCCATAATTGAGAAGCGCCCGACTACCAGTCTCTCGCTCGTCGGCAGAAACTATTTTCGCTTTGATCTCAACACACCTAGCTATTCGCTCAGGCATTGCAAGACTGAGTAGATCATCGCCCGTCAAAAAGTGATACTTCGCGACTTCGCCCAAGCCGCAACGCATCTCGCGGTCAGGCAAAGTCTTGAGTGCGTCAAGATCACAAATAACGCCACTTGGCTGCCAAAATGCGCCAACCAAATTTTTGCCTTGCGCAATATTGACGCCAGTCTTACCGCCGATAGCCGCATCAACCATGCCGACTAGCGAAGTCGCCACATGCACCACTGGTGTACCGCGGTGCCAACTCGCGGCAGCAAAACCTGCAACATCGGTGACCATGCCTCCACCGACACCAATCACAACATCGCTTCTGGTCAAACCAAACTCGGCAAACTTCTGTGCAAGCATCTCGATTGTTTGCAGATTCTTGCTTTCTTCGCCGCCGCCAATAGCGACCGTAGTGCTATCAATTTTCAACTCAGGTTGCAGACCAATCTGACTTTGCGTCACCACAACTGCACGTTTGGCCGACTTCGGCAGGATTGCATCAAGTTGATTGATCGCACCGTGCCCAACCATCACCGAATAAGAACGCTCACCCAATTCGACTTTGATCTTATGCATCGTCATTTGCTCATGCCCAAAACATTTGTCAATCCACATTGTTCGACGATTTTGTCGACAACTTGAGCAACGGTCAACAATTGTGTAGAAATTTTATGCGTCGCGATCTGTTGGTAAAAGCTTTCTCGGTTTGTTCGCATTTGATTTAGTGCCCCCACAGGATCACCATCTAAAAGCGGTCGATGCTTGGCCCTGCCGGTTCGACCGACCAAAGTCGAAGTCGGCGCATCTAACCACACGATGCAGCGAGCGTGACTCAAGAGCAACGCACGATTCGAATCTGAAACCACTGCGCCACCAGCGACCGCCATCACCGTTGATTCGGTATTGGCGCAAGCGACAGCCAACGCTTCTGATTCAAGTCGACGAAATTCAGGTTCGCCCTTTTCGACAAAAATTTCGCGCACCGACAACTTCGCGGACTTTTCTATCAATTCATCCGAATCGGAGAACCTTAATTTTAATCTCTTTGCAAGTTCGCGCCCAACAGTGGTCTTGCCCGAACCCATCAACCCAACCAGAACGATTAGTGATTTTGTGGGTTCATGCGTTGATACTTCTGTTGATATCTCTGACGACACGTCCAGAACCAAGCTCAACTTATTCTCTTTGCGAAACTATTTGCGTTTCGCACAAAGTCATCGATGCTGTCTCCGCCAAAATTTCTTTGTGCTTCTTGCGCCAAAACTAGCGCGACCATCGTCTCGGCCACGACACCCATAGCGGGCACCGCAGTCACATCTGTGCGCTCTTTGAAACTCACCGTTTCTTGCTTAGTAACTGTGTCAACCGTTTTTAGCGAAGGTCGATTGAGTGTCGCCAATGGTTTCATCGCCGCGCGCACGACCAGCATCTCACCCGTCGACATGCCACCTTCGGTGCCGCCCGCCAAACTTGTTTCGCGCGAGTATTTATTTTCGAATTCATTCCAAATAATTGCATCGTGGGCATTGCTGCCGCGACGCGACGAAACTTCAAAGCCATCACCGATCTCTACGCCTTTGACAGCCTGAATACTCATGATCGCTTGGGCCAGCAAGCCATCTAATTTTCGATCCCAATGCACATAGCTACCCAAGCCAACGGGCATGCCATAGGCCAACACCTCGACGATGCCACCCAAGCTGTCGCCGTCTTTTGCCGCATTCTCTATTTCGGCGATCATTTTGGCTTCAGCCACTGCATTGAAACAACGCACAGGCGATTCGTCAATTTGTTGTAGATCATATGTCTGCGGTCGCACCAGGTTTTCGCTACGCGCACTGCCTAACTGCAAGACATGCGAAAACACCGAAACATTTATTTGTTTAAGCAAAAGTTTGGCCAGTGCACCAGCCGCGACGCGGGCGGCAGTTTCACGCGCGCTTGCCCGCTCGAGCACATCGCGAGCGTCGTCAAAACCATACTTCTGCATGCCAGTTAAATCAGCATGGCCCGGTCGTGGCTGGGTCAGTGGTTTTTTAGTCTTGCCTGGCTCAGGAGACATTTCTTCATGCCAGACATCACTGCGAAACCATTCACTGTTCTTGATTTCAATCGCAACTGGTGAACCAAGGGTTCGGCCATGGCGAATGCCGCCAACTAAAACAATCTCATCTTGCTCAAACTTTTGTCTTGGTCCACGACCAAAACCGAGACGACGGCGAGCCAGTTCATCGTTGATGTTTTGCGCGGTAACTTCTAACCCTGCTGGCAAGCCCTCGACAATCACGACAAGGGCTTGTCCGTGACTTTCACCCGCTGTGAGGTATCGAAGCATGAATATCAGGCTACCTCTAGGGTGCGACTACTACGGGGTCATTAAATTCGTAACTGCTCCCACGGTGAAACTATTGAGTATCAAGCGCCACACTGCGCATCAAACTTGTGTCACCTCTTCGACCCAACCAAACTTCTTGCTGTAACGCCGCCTGATGCACCAACATTTCTACACCATCGACCGTTTGTGCGCCAGCGTTCTTGGCAGCACGCAATAAACCGGTTTCAAGTGGACGATAAACCGCATCAAGAACGGTATGACTCGCGCCAATCAACTTCACATCTATCGGTGACTGATCGGTGCCGTGCATCTTGGTGCCTGTCGGGTTAAACCCAACTGGCGTTGCATTAATAATTATCTGCGCCTGATTTATCTCAACACTAATTTCTCGACCAACCCGACAGTTGTCGTAGTTTTTTGCAATCTGTTCTGCACGTTCTGTTGTGCGATTAATGATTACGACTTCACCAGCCCCATTTTTTATCAACGCGTAAACAACTGCGCTCGCGGTGCCCCCGGCTCCGATAACAACGACTCGGCTCTTTGCGATCTTTTGTGTGCTTGCAGATTCGATTGCGTTGCATGCACCTTGCCCGTCTGTGTTTGTCGCAAAGATTGTGCCGTCTGGTCGTAACAAAACTGTGTTCGCAGATTTGGTGAGTTTGACTATTTCATCAACCTCACCGATTTTGCTGACGATTTTCGCCACCTCAATTTTGTGTGGCATCGTGACCGAATAGCCAGCAATTCCAAGTGTCGTCATCGCATCAATTGCATTTCTTACCTTTCCCGATTCAACTAAAAAGGCGAGATAGAGCCAGTTGACATTCAACGATTGAAAAACAGCGTTGTGAATTTTTGGCCCCAAGCTCTGGGCTACTGGATTGCCAATAATCGCCGCTAGACGTGTATTCGCATCGATTGGTTTGCTGATCATGGCAAGAACCCACCGGCGCGTGCTGCTTCAACATTTCTTTCGTGATCTTCAATCGTTGCCGCGAATGTGTGACCACCCTTGTCATCACTCAACACGTAGAAAATGTATGCACAGTTCACGGCCTGCTTAATGCCCTTGCAGATCGGGTCATTTAGCGGCGGATTCGGTGCGGGGTTCAGCGCGGCACGAATAGCCGCACGACCAGGATTGGCAATGGGTGTCGGAGGCAAACCCTTCGACTTATATGTGTTGTATGGGCTGTCAATTGCTTTCAAATCGCTAAATGGCGCACTTGGGTCGGCGTTGTAATAAAGCGTCGCATCGATCTGCAGCAGCATGCCGCGATCCAGACGATTATAAATGACTCTCGAAATTTTGGCGCGATCAATTTCAATCTTGGCTTCACGCTCGATCAATGATGCGATGATTAATACCTCATAAGGCGAACGACCCACTTTAGTTTTTGCTTGCTCAAGCCCTTCTTGAATTCCAACCCGTTCCATCAAGCGCAACATCCGATCAATAACGGTCGAGGATGCCTCGTCTCCCGAAACTTGATAAGTATCCGGAAACAGCAAACCTTCCAATCGAAATGGCGCTCCATCTAGGCGATTCGGGTCATTTGGCCCAAAACTTGAGGAAAAATTTGGATTGCTGGCCGCTGACAAAAAATCTTGGGTCGAGATTCTTGAAGTTTTAACTTCAATTCGCGATGCCATCTTGGCGACGGTAAAGCCTTCAGGAAACGTCACCTTGGTGAAGGTTGCAGATGGGCTGGTGTTTAACACTTTTTGGATACTGCCCACATGACTTCGCGGAGTTAGAAGATAATAACCAGGCTGCAAATCGATTCCGCCGTTGCGCGAAACATAAAACTGAAACACTCGTGCATTGACGATGAAACCTTCGGCTTCAAGTCTGCGACTTACACTCGCCACCGAATCATCCGAGTTCACCGTAAAATTCGTCGCAGCTTGAGACACCCCCGCCAACGAATCTGGTGGATTCAACTGCCTCAAATACCAGAGCCCACCGCTTACGAGCGAGACCACAACTACCAGCACAACGGCAAGTGCAACAATAACAATCCGAGAATCTGGACGACGCTCGGTGCCCACTTCATCGAACTCACTAGTCCCCCACGCATCCGGACCATCCCAAGCATCTTCCTGCCAGGTCTTAGCGCCATCACTTTTCATTTTTGACCCCGATCAACATGATCTAGCCAGCCTTGCAGCATCACTGCTGCAGCAATTTTGTCGACTATGCGACGACGCGCCTGAGCTTTCATGTTTGCTTGCATCATTGATTCGTTCGCAGTCTTCGACGTAAGTCTTTCGTCGTATGAGTGGACAGGCACACTAAGCGTTGCTTGCATTTCTTTGATTTCATCTTGCGCACTTTTCGCTGCCGGTCCGACTTTGCCAGACATGCTCAACGGCATTCCGACCACGACACAATCAACTTCATGTTCATCGATCAATTCTTGAATCTTTTTGTGATCGTTACCGTGATTGGCAGATCTCGCCACCACTGTTAAAGGCGACGCGATGACACCACTGCTGTCGCTCATTGCAACTCCGATTCTTCGCGTGCCAAGATCAATGCCGAGGCTACGCATTGAATACTTAGACAATGTTGCTGGATGCTTGCGTCGCTGCGAGCAATGCATCGTCGAGACCGCTTGCGTTTTTTCCACCTGCTGTTGCAATGTCTCCCTTGCCACCGCCACCACCACCGACCATTTTTGCTGCCTTACTAATCAAGTCACCTGCGGAGGTCTTGATGCCTGCACCAGTCGCCGCCACCAAAGCCACGCCACCAGTTGGCGTGACACCACCGAGCACCACGGCTTTTATTTCTTTGTGCGCACGAATTGCCAATGCCAGTTCTCTCAAATCAGCAGGCGCCAACTCGTCAACTCGCTGCACGACGACACCATTCACATTTTTGCTTATGAATTCGGCGGCACGACCACGAGCCGCTGATGATCGCAGCGATTTGAGTTCATCGTTGAGCTCTTTGACCTCGGTGATCTTACGCGACATCGCATCAACAAGAGCAGCAGAATTGGTATCTAAAAGTTCGTTGAGTTTTTGTATCGTGCGCGCAGTTGAGATCACATAGTCGACTGCATTTTGTCCGGTAACAGCCTCAATACGTCGGAGGTTCGAGCCGATCGAACCTTCTTCAACAATTTTTATCAGACCGATATCGCCCGTGGCCATTGCATGAGTGCCGCCGCATAACTCAATCGAGTCACCTGCTTCAAGAACACGCACCAAATCGCCATACTTGTCGCCAAAAAATGCGATAGCGCCGGCTTTTGCCGCCTTCTCTTTCGAAGTTTCATAATTTTTTACATCGGTGTTGGTTAATACTTGGGCATTTGCGATGCGCTCAATCTGCTCGATTTCAACATTCGACAATTGTGCATAGTGGCTAAAGTCAAACCGCAACCGCTCGGCAGAAACGAGGGACCCAGCCTGTTTGACATGATCGCCCAAAACTTTGCGTAGGGCATAGTGCAAGATGTGGGTCGCGGTGTGATTTTTTCTTGTTGCGTTTCGCAGATCGCTGTTGATCGTCGCGGTGACTTCAGCCCCATCAGATATTTCACCCGACAGCACCCCGACATGTTTACGCAGACCTGGCAAAGCAAACACTGTGTCTGTCACTTTTATTTCGCCACTCATGCAGCGAATGGTGCCTCGATCTCCGACTTGGCCACCACTCTCTGCGTAAAATGGCGTCACATCCAAGAAAACTTCAACTTGCGAGTCATCAAGGGTAATTACCGACAACACTTTGGCCTGACATGTATCAGATTCGTAACCCACGAACTTTGTCTGTCCGTGCGTATCAAGAACTAGTCGATATTGCCCAAGCGTCTCGTCGGCAGTTGCCGCACCTTTGCGTGCAGCCTTTGCGCGGGTTCTTTGTGCATTCATTTCTGTCTCAAACGCCGAGATATCGACGTTGATGTTGCGCTCGCCGGCTATCTCTTGGGTCAACTCAAGCGGAAAACCGTATGTGTCGTGCAACACGAATGCGCTTTTGCCACTCAGGGTTGACTTCTTTTTAGAAGTTTTGATCGCAGTGAATTCGTTCTCCAGCAACGTCAAGCCGTTCTTCAAGGTCTGCCTGAAACTCTCTTCTTCTTTGGTCAATACACCCAGAATAAAATCTTTATTCGACTTCAAAGTTGGATGAGCCTCTTGCATTATCTCAACTGCGGTCTCAACAAGTTTGGGCATCACCAACTTGTCGGTGCCGAGCAAATAGGCGTGACGCACTGCTCGCCTAAAGATACGACGCAAAACATACCCACGTCCTTCGTTGCTCGGAAACACACCATCATTAACCAGCATTGTCGCCGAACGAGCATGCTCGGCCAGCACACGCAACGAGAAACTTGAACGGTCTTCATAATCGCCGACAATATATTTCTTTGAAGTTGCCGACTGTGCCTGTTCAATCAACGGAAACAAAACATCTGTCTCCCAAATCGAATCTTTGCCTTGCTTCAAAGCCAAGATTCGCTCTAATCCTGCGCCCGTATCAATCGATGGCTTAGGTAACGATGTGCGGCTGCCATCTTTGTCTTGATTGAACTGCATGAAGACAAGATTCCAGAATTCTAAAAATCGATCACCTTGCGGATCATTGAGCGGACCGCCATCTGGTCCAAAAGAAGGACCCCGGTCGATATGAATCTCAGAACATGGACCGCACGGTCCTGTCTCACCCATCTGCCAAAAATTGTCTGCGTCGCCAAGGCGTTGAATTCGGTTCATCGGTACGCCGACTTGATCATGCCAAATCTGCTCAGCCTCATCATCACTTTCGTGAACGGTTATCCAAAGTTGGTCACCGTCAAAGCCGAACACTTCGGTGACTAACTCCCAACTCCACGGGATCGCGTCAGATTTGAAGTAGTCGCCGAAACTAAAGTTGCCGAGCATCTCGAAGAACACGCAATGTCGCTTGGTTCGACCGACATCGTCCAAGTCGTTGTGCTTGCCACCTGCGCGTGCACACTTCTGAACGCTCACTGCCCGCTTATATGGCGCTACTTCATCACCAACAAAATACGGTTTGAAGGGCACCATGCCAGCCACGGTGAACAGAATTGTCGGATCATGCGGAATCAAACTGGCTGACTCAACTTTGGTATGGCCGCGCTGTTCAAAAAAGCCCGTAAATGCCATTCGAAGTTCATTCGCCGTGCGAATTTCAGCCACCATAAATGTCAAGCCTACTATTCACCTTCTGACGCAGGGCGTCAGGTTTAGTTCAACGAAATATCAGACGGCTTAATTACTGAGTCGAATTCAGGTTCGAAGTCAGTTTTGTTCGCGAAGATCATCTCAAGTTCACGGTCGTTAAGTGTTTGGCCACCCGAGTACCCCTGCCAAAGACCTTGCACATACTCTTTCACCATGTCGAAAATCTTGATGAATTTTTCGAACAACGCATCGGTCGAAAACTGCTGCGGATTCTCGGCAGGCTCCTTTTTCAAAAAGTTCAGACCCACAACGACAAGCACAGCTCCGAGTACCAGCCAGAAAATTCGTTTGATCATGTTTTCGATCTCGCTTTGATTTGTGTCTTCTTAGTTGTCTCAACGCTATTCATTCGTTGTGCGATTTCTTGCTCACTTCCATGATTTGACGGCCGGTAGTAGTCGCCCTTTATTTCTGGCGACCCCGGGCTTGACTCGGGCAAATATTGCTGCTCAACAAAGCCTCTTGGGTCGTCGTGTGGATAAACATAGCCAACCCCGTGACCAAACTCGCGCGCACCTTCGTAGTGCCCGTCCCGAAGATGAGCCGGCACTTCGCTATTGACGCCACGCTGTATGTCTTCACGCGCTGACCAAATGCCAATCGCCACCCGATTGCTTTTTGGGGCAGTTGCCAAATAAACGACCGCTTGGGCCAAGTTCAGTTGAGCTTCAGGCAGACCGACATGTTCGAGCGCGCTTGCCGCCGCAACTGCAACAACCAGGGCGTTCGAGTCAGCCATGCCAATATCTTCACTCGCCAGAATCACTAGTCGTCGGGCGATGAATCGAGCATCATCGCCCGACTCAAGCATTCGTGCAAGCCAAAACAAACCTGCCTGCGGATTCGAACCACGAATACTTTTGATGAACGCAGATACAACGT
Source organism: Acidimicrobium sp. (assembly GCA_002737635.1). Lineage (GTDB taxonomy): Bacteria > Actinomycetota > Acidimicrobiia > Acidimicrobiales > Ilumatobacteraceae > BACL27. Next base: position 15,331 of record NSIC01000005.1, on the reverse strand, counting down.
CATAGTGATCGTCTCTGCCATAGCGCAGTGCACTTACACCAAGTGCCGCATCGACATGGTTTGCTGTGATGTGCCGACTATTTTCATGCGATAGCGCACACGCAACTTCGAGCGCTGTCAACGCCTGTCTCGCATCACCACCACAACGCTGAGCCAAAGCATTCAACGCATCTTGGTCGGCCGTTACCGATTCAGCGACAACACCTCGTTGTAGCAATTCTTTGACATCACTGACGAGCAATGGTTCGAGCCGAAACAAAGTTGAGCGGCTTCGAAGCGGAGCATTGATTTCGAAATATGGATTCTCAGTTGTTGCACCAATAAGTGTGATCACCCCCGATTCGACCGATGGCAAGAGTGCATCTTGCTGAGATGTCGAAAAACGATGAATCTCGTCGATGAACACGATCGTTCCTCGACCAAATTGACCGAGTCGCTCTGCAGCCCGTTCAATAACTTCGCGTACATCTTTGACTCCGGCGCTAACAGCCGAAAGTCTCTCAAAGTAACGATTGGTCGTCAACGCAACGACTTCGGCCAGAGTTGTCTTGCCGGTGCCGGGTGGCCCCCAAAAAATTACCGATGAAAGTCGATCGCCCTCAATCAGCAATCGCAGCGGAGAATCTTTTGCCACGAGATGACGTTGTCCGACAACTTCATCTAGTGATCTTGGCCGCATTCTGGCGGCGAGTGGTGCTTGTGACTTCAATCGTTCAGCCACCGCGGCGCTGAACAAGTCGTCTTTCATTTTTTGGCAGGTGGCAACAGCCTGATGCCCAATTCGTTTAATTGATTTGGATCGACTGTCGTCGGAGCATTAGTCATCGGATCAGAACCCGACTGTGTTTTTGGAAACGCGATCACTTCACGAATGTTGTCTTCTCCTGCCAAGATCGCAACAAGACGGTCAATACCGAAAGCGAACCCGCCATGCGGCGGCGCACCATATTTGAATGGCTGCAAAAAAAACCCGAACCTATTGTCAGCATCTTGGTCAGATATGCCAAGTTGCCTAAACACTCGGCGTTGCAAATCTGGTTCGTGAATTCGAATTGAACCTGACCCCAACTCCCATCCATTCAAAACCAAGTCATAAGCCAAGGCGCGCACCGAAAGAGGGTCACTTTCAAGACGATCAACGTCTTCGTGATGAGGGTGACAGAACGGATGATGACCTGGTTGCGGCAACTTCGTCGTCGGGTTGATGCCGACGAACATCGGAAAGTCGACGACCCACACATATCTATATGGGCCCTCGTGCACCGGCGGTCTACCCAAATCATTGCGCAGTTGCCCCAGCACAGAACACGTAGTCGACCAACTGTCGGCAACGACCAAGATCAAGTCGCCGACTTCGGCTTTTGTTTGTGAGATCAATTCACTTTGCTCTTGTGCCGACAAAAACTTTGCAACTGGCGACTCAAGCACCAAACCCTCAGTAACTTTCAACCAAACGAGACCTTTGGCGCCAATCTTCTTGGCTTTCTCGGTCAAGGCATCGAGCTTGTTGCGACCAGATGCAGCCTGTTGCGGATAATCAACCCCGCGCACACAAATAGCCTTGATCGACTCGGCAGCACTGAACGCCTTGAACTCGGTCTTTGCGAACACGCTCGTAAGTTCGATCAGCTTCATTTCGAACCGAAGGTCGGGTTTATCAATGCCGTAACTGTTCATCGCATCATGCCATGTCATGCGTTCAATCGGTGGCGGTTCTGAACCAGTTGCTGCCTTCGCGGCAGCAATCACGGCGGTTGAAATCATCGCCATGACATCATCTTTGTTCACGAAACTCATCTCGGCATCAAGTTGCATGAACTCGTATTGGCGGTCTGCACGCAAGTCTTCGTCGCGCAAACATTTGGCGATTTGATAATAACGATCCATGCCCGCGACCATTAACAGCTGCTTCCATAACTGTGGAGACTGAGGCAACGCGTAAAACGAACCGGGTTCGTTTCGTGACGGCACCAAAAACTCTCGGGCACCTTCTGGTGTGCTCGGCATTAACAGCGGTGTCTCAATCTCGGTAAAGCCCTGCGACTCCATTGATTTACGAATCGCTGAATTCACGGCTGCTCGCAAGCGCAAGTTTTTTTGCATCCTCTCACGACGGATGTCCAAGTAGCGAAATTTGAGACGAACATTTTCATCAACATCGTCGCCACGCTGGTCAATAGGAAACGGTGGCGGCTCGGCATTGTTTAAGACCTCGATCACACAATCGGCGAGTTCAACTTTGCCCGTTGGAATATTTTCGTTAATCGTGCCGGATGGGCGCGCCTGTACAGTGCCCGTAACTCGAATCACCCATTCACTTCTGACGTCGACCGAGTTGTCGACAACACATTGAACAATCCCGCTGAAATCTCGCAAGTCCAAAAATGCAAGATGCTCGCCGTGTTCTCGGCGCCGACCGACCCAACCACACAAGGTGACCTTCTGGCCGATATTTTCGGCACGCATTTCTCCGCATAGGTGAGTTCTGAGTGCGGTGCTGTTAATGGTCATTAATTTTTCTCTTTCATTTTGCGTCTAAAGCCTTTCGAACTTCACCAAGTAAATCTTTTCGAGCGATTGAATATTGCTCGCCAGAACCCATCGGCCGTAACATTATGGTCGCGTTCTCAACTTCTTCAGAACCAATTATCAGAGCGATTTGCGCACCACTGCGATCAGCCGACTTCATCTGGGCTTTCATACTGCGCAAGTCATAGGCGCGGTCTGCACGAACGCCGTTATCGCGCAACCAATGACAAAGTTCGTGAGCGTGACGACCATCCACAGTGTCAACAATAAAAACTTCGACTGAATTTGCCGGCGCAGCAAAGACATTTTCGGCGTCGCACGCGAGCAGAGTTCTGTCAAGACCTAAGGCAAAACCAATGCCAGGCGTCGCTGGCCCACCAAGCGCTTCGACCAGACCGTCATATCGCCCGCCACCGCCAATCGCCGTATGCGCTGCTTCGAGTGCCGTCGAAGTAAATTCAAAAGTTGTACGACGGTAGTAGTCAAGACCGCGCACCAGACGATTGTTGATCTCATAACTGATGTTCAACGCATCAAGCGCCTTCAACACAGACTCAAAGTGTTCACTCGCGGTCACGCTGATCGAATCGCGAATTGCCGGGGCCGCAGCTATTACTTGCTGATCTGGTTCGCGCTTCGAATCAAGCACGCGCAACGGGTTGCGTGCCAAAGTTGCGCGACTATCTGCGGTCAAATCCTTTTCATTTGCCGAGAAATAAGCCAGCAACCGTTGTGAATACTTTTCGCGGTCACCTGCATCACCCAAAGTGTTGATTGATAAATGTACTTTTTGTAATCCCAAGTCGGCATAGAATTTCGCCGCCAAGGCAATGACTTCTGCGTCAAGCAACGGATCATCGGCGCCAAGCGCCTCAACGCCGACTTGATCAAACTGCCGATATCTACCCTGCTGAGGTTTTTCGTAGCGAAAATTTGGTCCCGCATACCAAACCTTCCACGGAGTAATTGGTCGATGCTCGACAAATGCTCGACAAACACTCGCAGTCTGCTCTGGTCGCAATGCAACATGACGACCACTTTTGTCGTGAAAGTCATACATTTCTTTCGTAACAACTTCTGTTGCCTCGCCAAGACGCAAGAAAACATCAAGGTCTTCGAACATCGGCGGAATTATGTAGCTATAACCAGCAGCTTCAACCGTGCGGGCGAAAACCTGCTGAAAAGCTCGCCAGCGCGCAGAATGGGGCGCCAAAATGTCGCGAGTACCGGGCGAAGTCTTGAATTCAGGCACGCGTGAAGGCTAGACGCTTTGGCGACATAAGCGAATCATCATCTAGGCGCCGATGGATGATCGATATCTTCAACTTCAAACGAAGTCGACGCAACCCCAGGCAGCACGCGATTCGCATCATAAACACCATCGATGCGCTTGATCACTCGCAAAACTGACTGCAGATGACTTGGGTCGGCAAATTCGAACTCAAAGCGCATTCGTGCCACACGGTCAGCACCAGTACTTGTAGTGCAGGCGACGATATTGACATGCTCATCTGAGAGTGCATTCGCAACATCGCGCAACAGTCGCGAACGATCAAGCGCCTTTACTTCAACTGCGGCAACGAACATCGTGCTTGAGCCTTCGGAAGACCACTCGACATCGACCACGCGCGCCGAATCCTCGGCGAGTGCGGCGGCGTTTGCACAATCGGCCCGATGAACCGTCACACCACGACCCTTGGTCACGAAACCGATTACTTCATCTGGCGGGACGGGTGTGCAGCATCGCGAAAGCCGAACCAACACATCGGGCATGCCTTCAATATGCACGCCGTTTTTTTGCGTTGAAGTCAGGCTGTTGCCCCCGACAGACGACATCGAAAGTTGATCAGGCTGTTGACCATCCCGCATTCGTATTGACATTCGCTCGACGATCGCAACAGCATCAACTCGTTGATCGCCGATCGCAGCAAGAAACTCATTCACATCTTCAAAGTTGAGAAGCGCAACTTCATCTTGCAACACCTGCGACGAAAGAATTTTCTGCGCTGGCAAACCTGCTTGACGCAAACGCTCGACCAGCTCATCGCGGCCATTTTCAACCAAATCTTCAAGGCGCTCGCGAGTAAGCCACTGTTTAATTTTGCTGCGCGCCTTTGGAGAGACCACAAAATCAAGCCAGTCTTTTGTTGGCTCGCTGGTCTCACCTTGCGAGACGAGAATTTCACAAGTATCACCTGACGACAGCTTGTACTCAAGTGGAACCAACCGACCGTTGACACGTGCACCCATACAACTGTGTCCGACTTCAGTGTGCACCGCGTACGCGAAATCTACAGGTGTGGACATGACAGGCAGCGTTATCACTCGCCCCTTCGGAGTAAACACGAACAACTCATCTTGCTCAAGGTCGGTCTTCAAAATTTCTAAGAATTGACTCGGGTCAGATACCTCGCCTTGCCAGTCGATGATCCGATTCAGCCAATCAATATCGCCTTCGCCGACCGTGTCTTTGTATGCCCAGTGAGAAGCGACACCCCACTCTGCTCGTTGATGCATCTCTTGCGTACGAATTTGGACCTCGATTGGTTTGCCGCCCGGCCCGACCACAGTGGTGTGCAACGACTGATACAAATTAAATTTGGGCATCGCGATGTAATCTTTGAAACGACCAACGATTGGCTTCCAGTGCCCGTGAATGGCACCAAGTGCCGTATAACAATCTTTTTCTGAATGAACGACAATCCGAATTGCTAAAAGATCGTAAATGTCGTCGAACTCGCGACTCTTTTGCACCATCTTCTCATAGATGCTCCAGAGATGTTTGCCACGAGCTGTTAGCTCGACTTTGATTTGCGCTTCGTCAAGCCATTGCTGCACCTGACCGATAGTTTTTGCGAGATACACGTTTCGTTCGGGCGCACGAGTTGCAACCAAGTGATCGAGTTCTGCATAACGCTTCGGATATAGCGCTGCAAAGGCCAAGTCTTCAAGTTGCTGTTTGATTTCTTGCATACCGAGTCTGTGTGCCAAGGGTGCATAAATGTCAAGTGTCTCTTGTGCGACTCTCTGTTGCTTTTCGTGCGTTACGGCGGCAATCGTGCGCATATTGTGCAATCGATCGGCAAGTTTGATCATCAAGACGCGTAAGTCACGCGCCATCGCTACCAGCATTTTGCGCATTGTCGCGGCTTGCTGAGCTTCTTTCGAATCAAAATGCAGGCGTTCGAGTTTGGTCACTCCATCAACGATGGCCGACACTTCGCTACCGAAATTACTTTCAACATCAGAAATTGTGATCTCGGTATCTTCGACGGCGTCATGCAGCAATGCTGCGACTATTGAAACTTCATCAAGACCAATGTCGGCGACAATTCTCGCAACAGCAATCGGATGATTGATATACGGTTCGCCACTAGAACGATTCTGGTTCGCATGTGCAGACCGCGCCATTTCGTAGGCGGCATTAATCAACGACACCGAACCTTTCGGGTGTCGTGATTTGTAGGCAGTCAACAACGGCGATAGCTCCTCGGCAATCGTTGTATTTTGGCGCCGCCACGGCAGCACCCTCGATGAGGTGGCCATGTTTAAAGCGTAGTGCTAACGGCGTTTTTTTCGAGGTCGCGGCGGGTGTGTCAGAACCGAAGTCACCCGGCTTCGGGCATTGCCAGCCGATACTTGACTCGTTTCTGGCGTCACATTATCTGTGCCTGATGCAACAGCAGTGCGGCTCAAAACTTCACTGTTGCCCATGAGTTCTGACATTGCACGACCAGTTGCAATCTGTCCTTTATATGGTTTGTATTTCTGCTCGTCACGCTTAAGCAAATCTAGGAGGGGAACCGCAACAAAAATTGACGAGTATGTACCGGCTAACATGCCAACTAACAGCGCAACCGCGAATTCTTCAAGGCTCTTGGCGCCGAGCATGAACGAACCGACGACCAACAGCGAGACGACAGGCAAAGCCGACGAAAGCGTCGTGTTCAACGATCGAGCCAGAACTTCGTTGGTCGACACATTGGCGATATTCGCAAACGACTGACGCGAGGCAGCAAACTTTTTGGCGTTTTCTTGAACGCGATCAAAAACAACCACGGTGTCATAAAGCGAGTAACCCAAGATCGTCAAGAAAGCAACGACGGTTGCTGGCGTAACTTCAAAACCGAACAAAGAGTAGACACCGACGCTGATTAATACGTCGTGGACCATTGCGAAAAACGCTGCAATCGCCATTTTCCATTCGAGTCGCCACGAAATATAAAGCGAGACAACTACGAAAAACACGATTAGTGCACGAATTGCCTTTTCGGTGATGCTGCGACCCCACGAAGAACTGACCGACGCCACACTGACTTCTTCAACTTCAACTTTGGCTAAATCGGCGAATGATTGCTGCACAGCCAAGCGAACTTCTTCTGTCTGGTCGCCAACCTGAACTCGCATCACTTGTAGTTCGGTACCCGTCAAGAATTGAATCTTGGCATTTGACGCCTCAATGTTGTTTGCGTCGAGAACTTCGCGCGCATCTTGATCAGTTAGTGAACCGGCTGGCACTTCCCAGGCGACGCCACCTCGAAAGTCAATGCCGAGTTCTAGTCCTTGAAAAATAAGCGAAATTGCACCAGCAAATACAATGATCAGCGAAACCGTCAAACCGACAATTCGTTTGCCGATAAAATTAAAGGTTGTTTCGCCGCGATACAGGCGACCAAACCCAGAGAAGAACCTGTTCATTAAATCGCCTCGGGCTTCACTGTTTGAATGCCGAGAATCTTGCGACCTTGTGCTCGCTTTGAGCGCGCGTATAAAAGAACTGCACTTCGTGTGAAGAAGAAGGTCGCGAGAATATCGGTAAGCGCAGAAATACCCAAGAAGAAGGCGAAACCCCGCACAGAGCCAACAGTCAAATACCACAAGACAATCGCTGCAATAAACGAAACTGTGTCGGCTGCGACGATCGTGCGCCACGCCGATTCAAAACTGCGCAACGCAGAATTTTTTAGGGTCTTACCGACACGAATTTCGTCTTTTATGCGCTCGAAAAAAACGATGTACGAGTCGACAGCAATGCCGATCGACACGATGATGCCAGCGATACCCGAGAGCGAAAGCGCGAGACCATTTGTGCGCGACAACAATGAAACAACACTCCATAAAAAGGCAATTGAAAGGCTCATGCCTACCAGCACGAAGACCGCCATTAATCGGTAGTAGGCAAACAGCAGTAACGCAACGAGCAAGATGCCAACCAACCCAGAGATCAACGCGGCACGTAACGAATCAGAGCCCAATGTCGCCGAAACCGTCTGTGCCTGCGAAACACCAAAGCGAACAGGCACTGCACCAAACTCAAGAATCTTGGCTAAATCACGAGCCTCTTCAGGGGTGAATGAACCGGTGATCTGAACGGTGCCACCAGTGAACTCTGGTTCATTTACAGTTGGAGCAGAAATAACTGTGCCGTCGAGCACCATCGCAAGTTGCCCTGTTGGGCATTCGGCAGTTCTATTAAAACACGCAGCGGCAAGTTTGTTCCATAATTGGTCACCGTCTGGACCACTACGCAAACCAACGACTACTGCCCACTGTCCAGATTGAACATCGGCTCGTGCATCATTATTGAAAACTTTGCCCGATGCGCCGGCAGGTCCGACGATATACGCGACACCTTGCTTGTCGAGCAACAACACAGTTTGTGTTGGGTCATTAGGGTCATCACCAAGTTCGAGAGTTGGAGCCGTAACTTGTGACGTATCAGTCGAAACCGCAACCGATGTATCGGTGGTCGCAACTTGCGTTGAACTAGTCGCTGGGTCGACAACAGTTGTTGAAGTATCTGGGACAGTCGTCGCCGAAGAGACAGTTCCTGACTTGGAAACAATTTTTGACTCACCTGGGCCACCCGATACTTTGCCCGCACCATCTTCGACAGAGTCAGATGTCGACTCTGGCAATGTTGTTTCACTTGTCGGCACGGTTGTCTCAGTCGTCGGCACGCTTGTATCTGGGTTGTCATTCAGCATGCCCGATTGCAGTACAGGTCGCAACAAAAGTTCACCTGTACGACCGATAATGTCAAGCGCTTGTTGCTGATCTTTCACGCCAGGCAAGTTGACGATTACAGTACTGCCTTGCAAAATGATTTCTGGTTCAGCAACACCTATTGAATCGACTCGCGCACGAATAATCTCGACTGCGACATCGAGACCCGCCAGATCAAAATCACCATCTGGCTGCAATGTGACCGAAGCTCCGCCCTGCAAGTCGAGACCGAGAGCAGGTGTATTGCCAGCAACCAAGTTCGCAATCAAACCAGAAATAACCACGACGATCAACAGCGTTAATGAAATGACGTGACGACGTTTATTCATCAAAAATCAAGCAATCTTTATTTTGTTAGAACTTGAAATATCACTCTGCAGGCTTTGAATCGGCAGATATTTTGCGAGCAACTGACCCCTTGGCTACACGAACTTCAACTTTTTCGGCAATCTCAATCCATAGAAACTCATCTTCGACTGAAGATACCCAACCATAAATGCCCGAATTCAGTACGACCTGGTCACCTTCAGTAACACTTGATTGAAGATTCGCAGTCGCTTTTTGACGTTTGCGTTGTGGACGCAGCAGCAGAAAATACATCGCTGCAAAAATCAGCACCAAAGGCAAAAAACTAAGAATTGGATTTGAGGCTTTTTCGTCAGCCGCAGCACCCACGAGACTCGGAATAACGGTCGAAAATAATGAATTGATAGTTAAAGACATAGCAGACAAGTCTAGGGGTTATGTCTTCTCGTTCGCAGTGTCTGCCCATACAGCCAATAACGACTTTCTCAGACTGGCGAACTCACCTTTGGTGATCGCATCGCGCATTTGTTGCATCAGGTTCAAAGTAAACGCAATGTTGTGTATTGAAACAAGTCGTGCGGCAGTTGGTTCATTGACCTGAAAAAGATGCCGAATATAACCGCGCGTATGTCGCTGGCAAACTGGGCAAACGCACTGCAAATCAATCGGGTCTTGACTTGTCGAAAACTCTGCACGCGTGATGTTTAGTTTGCCACCCGAAGTGAGCGCAGTTCCATGGCGACCGATTCGTGTTTGCATCACGCAATCAAACTGATCGACGCCCAAATTTACAGCCTCAACTAGTGACGCTGGGTCACCAACGCCCATCAAATACCTTGGACGATCGTGTGGCAGGTGTTCTATCGCCGCGGCAAGTGCAACCAACATTTCTTCACGGGTCTCGCCCACTGACAAGCCGCCTATTCCATAGCCATCAAATTCTAAATTCGTGGTTATTTTTGCACTCTCTTGACGCAACACGGGGTCGATGCCTCCCTGCACGATGCCGAACAAACTTTGGTCAGCACGCGTGTGCGTTGCTTTGGCTCGAGCCGCCCAATTAGATGTGCGCTTCAGTGCAAGTTTGATCACTTCGCCGGTCGAAGGCAACGGAGCACAAACATCTAGAACCATTTGAATGTCTGCTCCAAGTAGTTGCTGAGTTCGCACCGCCGATTCGGGAGTAAACCGATGCATCGAACCGTCATAGGTCGACCGAAACGAAACACCATCGTCGTCGACATCTGGATTTAGAGAAAAAACTTGAAAGCCACCAGAATCTGTCAGAGTTAAACCCTTCCAGCCGGCAAAGGCACCGAGGCCACCCATGTCTGACACGACTTGCGCGCCAGGTCTCAACATCAAGTGATATGTGTTGCCGAGCACAATTCGCGCACCGAGCGTTTCATAATCTTGGGCACTCAAATGTCGAATCGCGCCACGAGTGCCAACTGGCATGAAGCATGGAGTTTCGTATTCTCCACGATGTGTTGTCGCCACACCAGCGCGCGCAGACTGTTCTCGAGCAGTTTCACGAAATTTAACGGCAAACATGTGACCACACGGTATCTAGCTGTCGCTTCTAAATGAGATGTTCAATCTAAATGCCGATTCAAGAGCATCGCGTCACCAAATGAAAGCAAGCGATATCGCTCGGTAATCGCCCCTGCATAAAGATCACGCCACCGTGAGCCGACAAAAGCATCGATCATCATTAAGAGCGTCGTTCGGGGCATGTGAAAATTCGTCAACATCAAATCGACAACTTTAAATTCATATCCCCGAGAGATGAATATTTTTGTTCGCCCAGACAGCACGCTATTTGTGGCCGCAGATTCGAGAGCACGAGTCGCCGTGGTGCCGACCGCAATTACACGAGTTGCAGATCTGCATTCGTCAAGTGTTTCTTGACTAACGCGGTAAAACTCGCTGTGCATCGGATGATCAAGTGGGTTTGGTGTCGTTACCGGGGCGAAGGTGTCTAGACCCACGGTTAGATCAACAGTCAGAATCTTTATGCCGGCATCTTTAATCTCAGACATAAGGCTTGGTGTGAAGTGCAAACCAGCTGTCGGCGCAGCCGCCGAAGCGGGCCGATTTGCATAAACAGTTTGATATCGATCTGGCTGATCAAGACGAGTTGCGATGTAGGGCGGCAAAGGCATCTCACCATATTTCATTAATAGCGACTGAATTTCTGAATGCGTTTGACCTGAGAGTTCGACTGTGAATGTGTCGCCTGATTCGGTGCGCTCACCAATGCGGACGATCTCAGAATCGTCGCCAGCAAAAAGCATTTCGCCGACTTTGAGTCGTTTGGCCGGCCGAATCAAAGCCTCCCAACTAGACGGCGAAGTCTTGCTTTGTTCAAGCAACAACACTTCGGCCGCACCCCCTGACTTTCGTCTCAAACGTAATCGCGCCGGAATAACTTTTGTGTCGTTGACCACCACAACATCACCTGGCTGACAGAACTCGACAAAATCTTTTACATGACGGTGCAACGGCAGACTTGAACCCTGATCGACCAATAGCCGCGCCGCATCTCGTGGCTCAATTGGTGTTTGTGCGATTAATCCACTGGGCAATTCGTAATCGAAGTCTTCAATTCGCACGAGACTTTAATCTTAAAATAATTCAGGAGCATTCGCAGGTGGCGTTTGGCCGAGATGCTGCCAGGCCAAGGGCATCGCCACCCTGCCGCGAGGAGTTCTCACCAACAAACCCTGCTGAATCAAAAATGGTTCGTAAACATCTTCAATCGTCTCTGTCTGCTCGCTAACTGAGATGGCCAGCGTCGATAAACCAACTGGACCACCAGCAAATTGTCGACACAGCGCCGACAAAATCGACCGATCAACTTTGTCAAGACCAAGTTCGTCTACACCAAAAACTGCGAGGGCCTGACGCGCACTATCTTGTGTCACGTTGCCATCGCCTCTTACTTCGGCGTGATCGCGCACACGACGCAAAAGCCGGTTGGCGATTCGCGGTGTACCCCGCGATCTACGAGCGATTTCAAGTGCGCCATGTTTGTCAATCGGTACTTTCAAAATTCGCGCCGTGCGCAAGACGATCTTTTCAAGTTCATCGACTTCATAGAAATCGAGACGGGCGACGAGACCGAAGCGATCTCGCAACGGACCGGTGATCATGCCAGTGCGAGTCGTCGCGCCAATCAATGTGAACTTCGGCAATGTCAAACGAATAGATGAAGCCGACGGACCCTTGCCAACGACAAGATCTATTTGAAAGTCTTCCATTGCTGGATAAAGAATCTCTTCAACTTGTCGCGACAGGCGATGAATCTCGTCGATAAACAACACATCATTTACATCGAGTTTGGTGAGAATCGCCGCCAGATCACCTGCGCGTTCGAGCGCCGGACCCGAAGTGATGTGAATTTTTGCTGACATCTCGCTAGCGACGATGCCGGCCATAGTTGTCTTGCCCAAGCCCGGCGGACCGGCGAGCAAAATATGATCTGCTGATTGCTCTCGTTTGCGTGCCGCTTCTAAAACGATGCCAAGGTGCTCTTTCAGTTCGCGTTGCCCGACAAAATCATCAAGTGTTTTAGGGCGCAAACCAATGTCATCGAGATCAGCCGGGTCGGTTGTGATCGCTGGATCTGTGAATTCTTCACGCACGGCGTGCCCCCAACATGTTCAACGCTTCACGCAACATTAGTTCTGAATCGGTACCGACACTGACCTGACGAAGGACATCGCGAATTTCTTCTGTCGAATAACCAAGACTTGAAAGCGCATCGCGCACATCTCCGACGCTTGACGAACCACCAGTCTGATTTGAAGATTCAAGAATGTTTAAATGCAGACGATTCTTAAGTTCGATCAAAAGGCGTTCAGCTGTTTTCTTGCCGACACCCGAGACAAGCGTCAAAGCGGCAATGTCTGCACCCGCGACAATATCGACCAAGGCTCTTGGTGAATGGGTTGCCAGCACCGCCATCGCCATGGTTGGGCCTACGCCGTGTGTGCCGATCAGAACTTCAAAACACTTTCGCTCGTCACGATCAAGAAATGCGTAAAGCGTTTGTGCGTCTTCACGAACATGGTGATGCACATGAAGGAATGCTTTTGATGTTGGCTCGAGTTCACCAAGTGTGCGAGGGGTGACATGAACCAAGTAGCCGACACCGTTTACTTCGAGCAAAACGGTCGAGTCATTCGTGCGTTCAAGCACCACACCACGCAATGAGCCGATCACTTTTTGCCTCTTGCCAACTCAGCCACTTTTGTCGCCATTGGGCTAGATGCAATATGACACAACGCAATCGCGGCGGCATCTGCAGCGTCTGCCGGCTTTGGTAGTGAATTTAATTTGAGTCGTTGCTTGACCATCTTTTGCACCTGCGCTTTGTCGGCACCACCCCAACCAGTTATCGCAAGTTTCACTTGATTTGGCGAATATTGCACGACTTCAACGCCACGTCGCGCCGCGGCACTCAACACGAGACCGCTGACTTGTCCGACACTCATTGCCGTTCGCACATTCGATTGAAAAAATATACGCTCAACTGCGACTACAGATGGTTGATACTCATCAAGCAGAGAGTCGATCTCAGAAGCGATCTCGGCGAGACGATGCGACAGTTCTTGTTCGGGCTTGGTGCGCAAAACACCCAATGCCCTCATTGAGACTTCGGTATTGCCCTCAACTTGCAAGACCGCGTAGCCACAACGGGTTAAGCCAGGATCGATGCCAAGAACATTGCATGGACGCTGGGCGAACATATGTTCATCTTAGTCTGCGCCTGTCTAGGCTGATGCGACCGCCTCGATCAGTTCGCTGACTGGGCGAAAGGTCACTCCGAGCAGGGCCCGATGGGCATATTTGATGACCCCAGCGGCATCAATTACGAAAACACTGCGCCGCGGCAGACCGAGTAAACCCACAACCGAATAAAGTTTGGCGACCGTTTTTTCAGTATCTGCAAGTAGCGGAAACTCGAACCGATGCTTGGCGCTAAACGCCTCATGGCTGGCGATGTCTTGTGCTGAAATAGCCAAAATCTGAGCGTTGACTTTCGCGAACTGCTGCAATTCGTTGTTGTAAGAGCAGAGTTGCTTGGTGCAAACTAGAGTTTCGTCTCCTGGATAAAAAACCAATACGACTGTTTGTCCGCGAAATTGCGACAACGAATAGTTCTTGTTTGCTGTGCCGGGCAATGTGAAGTCTGGTGCGAAGTCGCCAACTTCTACAGATTGTGTTGTAGTCATGGTCTACCCAACTTCTTGCATCAGTGATTCTGAAATATCAAAGTTTGCATAAACATCTTGCACATCGTCATTGTCATCAAGTTCACTCATGATTTTCAAAATCGCTTTTGCCTCATCAGGATCGTTGATCGTCACCGTGTTTGCCGAGAGCATCGTTGAAGTCGCCGAGCCAACAATTATTTTTGCCGACTCAAGTGCCGCCTTCATTTCATAAACCTGGCTCGGGTCGCAGGTGATGTGCCACATTTCTTCTTCTGCAGTGATGTCTTCGAGTCCGTGATCGAGACCAATCATCATCAACTCTTCTTCGCTCGCCGACTTCGGCACGAGAATCACGCCCTTGCGTGAAAACTGCCAACCCACAGAACCGGGCGCAGCCATCGACCCACCTTGTTTTGAAAAAATAATACGCACATCGGCGGCAGTTCGGTTGCGATTGTCGGTGAGAATATCAATCAACATCGCCACACCTCCGGGCGCATACGCCTCATAAGTCACAGACTCATAGACCTTGCCATCGGTTTCTCCCATGCCACGCTTGATCGCTCGTTCAATTGCATCGTTGGTCATTGATGCCGCTTTGGCTTTGGCAACGACCGTGCGCAACGAAGCGTTCGTAGAAACATCTCCACCGCCTTCGCGAGCGGCAACTTCTAGCAGACGCGAAAGTTTGGCAAAAGTTTTGCCGCGAACTTTGTCAATCGCAGCTTTCTTATGTTTGATCGTTGCCCATTTAGAGTGACCAGACATTTTTAAATCTCCCTTACAAACAGTTCATGGATTCGTTGATCAGGCGAAAGTTCTGGATGAAATGACGCGACTAAGACATTTTTTTGTCTTGCCAAAACAATTTCAACGCCAAATTCTGCCAAGACCTCGACACTCTGAGCCGCCTTCACGATACGCGGCGCCCGAATAAACACCGCGTGAAACGGCGTGTTAAAGCCGTCGACTTCAATTTCGGCTTCAAAGCTGTCGATCTGCCGACCATAGGCATTGCGTTGCACGTCGATGTCAATGGCACCGAAAGAAACTTGGTCATCGCGCCCGTCGATAATCTCTTTTGCCAAAAGGATCATCCCGGCGCAGGTGCCAAAAACTGGCATGCCTTCATGAATCATTTTCTTAATCGGTTCAAATAGTTCAGACGACTCAAGTAGTTGCGACATTGTTGTCGACTCACCACCAGGCATGACTAGCGCATCAACGGATGCCAAGTCTTGGGGTGTTCTTACTTCTTGCGTTGCGAC
>NSIC01000046.1 GCA_002737635.1 Acidimicrobium sp. | reverse complement strand
TTGTTGCGTTGATGACGGGTACGGCGAAGCATCTTCTTGTGCTTCTTTTTGCGCATTCGCTTGCGGCGGCGCTTGACCAGTGATCCCATGACTCGCAATACGATATCTGACACAGATGGGAAACGACACATAAAATTCGCTACCGTAGAGGCGTCAGTCCAAACCCATTCCGGGGTCGTTCAATGGCAGGACAACGGGTTTTGGTCCCGTATATAGGGGTTCGAGTCCTCTCCCCGGAACTTTGATCGCAAGTAGATCGTGTATAAATGTGGCGTGTCAGTTTACGCAATTGTCCTCGCTGCGGGCGAAGGCACTCGAATGCAATCCACCCGACCAAAACCACTGCACATTATCTGCGGCCAAGAAATGGTCATTCATGTGATCAGCGCCCTGCGCGAACTGCAAGTCACAAAAACCGTGGTCGTCGTCGGCCACGCCGCCAAACAAGTCATCGATCTCGTCACCCAACAAGCACCGAAGTGGGCTCATGTTTCTTTTGCTGAGCAAAAAGTTCAACACGGCACGGGCGACGCAACAATCGTCGGATTAACCAGCGTCGACGCGACAGCCGGCGCCACCAGCGAAGTTTCAGATACTTCAACGATCATCGTCATGCCGGGCGATACACCGCTATTGAAAGCAAGCACAATCTCAACACTTGTCAACGAACACCAAAATTCAAACAATGCGGCAACGGTGTTGACCGCATTCGTCGACTCGCCAACTGGTTATGGCCGAATCGTCCGCGCCAAAGACGACCGCATTCTGAAAATTGTCGAAGAGCGCGACGCGTCATCAGAAATCAAATCGATCCATGAAATAAACACGGGCATCTATGCGTTTCGACGTGATCTTCTCGGCCCGGCGCTACGCCGAATCTTGAACAACAACTCGCAATCCGAGTATTACTTAACTGACGCAATCGAAGTACTGGCCGGCATGGGTCACCAAGTTGGTTCACATACCGCGCCAGCCAGTGAAGTCAGCGGCGTCAACGACCGCTGGCAACTGGCAATGGCCGAACGCGAACTGCGCAGTCGCACCAACACGGCTTGGCTGATGTCGGGCGTGACGATGTTCGACCCGCAACAAACTTTTATTGATGTCACCGTGAAAATAGGCAAAGAAGTGACTTTGTTGCCGGGCACGATTCTGCAGGGCAAGACAGAAATTGGCGACAACTGCGAGATTGGGCCTAATACACGTCTGGTAAATACAGTCGTCGGCGCCGGGGCGCGAGTCGAAATGACGAACGCCCGCGACGCGAAGATTGGCAAAAACTCACATGTCGGTCCGTTTGCGAACCTTGAACCTGGCACGGTTGTGCCCGACGAGCCCCAGACCAATTCGTTCTAAGATGGTGCCCAGTGAATAAAACCATCGACAAAGTAACCACCAAACGAATGGCCATCTATTCAGGTCGCACACACCCCGCGCTTGCCCAAGAAGTTGCACAACATTTAAATGTTCAACTCGGCGAAGCCAACATCGTCGAGTTTGCAAACGGCGAACTTCGACCACGATTTGGCGAAAGCATTCGCGGCGGCGACGTATTCATCATGCAAACACATTGCAGTCACGACGGTCGCAGCATCAACGACTCGATCATGGAGCAACTAATCATGATCGACACCGCATATCGCGCGTCAGCAAAACGTGTCACCGCAGTTTGTCCGTTTTATGGATACGCACGACAAGACCGCAAAGCCGAAGGACGCGAACCAATTACTGCCCGCCTGATTGCAGACATGTTCAAAGCAGCAGGCTCGAAGCGTATGGTTTCAATCGACTTGCACAGCGGTCAAATTCAAGGTTTCTTCGAAGGCCCGGTTGATCACTTGACTGCGATACCGGTGCTCGAACGATATGTTCGCGACAATGCTCGCGAAGGTCTCGTGATCGTTTCGCCAGACGCAGGCCGAGTAAAAGTCGCCGAGCGTTTCGCTCAGCATCTCACCGACATGAGCGCCGATGTTGCGTTCATCAACAAGCGTCGACCAAAGAACACGACGAATGTCGCCGAAGCAAAAGAAGTCATTGGTGATGTCGAAGGTCGGTTGTGCATTCTCGCCGACGACATGATCGACACTGGCGGCACAATCTGCAGCGCCGCCGATTTGCTCTATGCACGCGGCGCCAAAGAAGTTTGGGCGATGGCGACACACGGCGTGCTTTCTGGGCCGGCAGTTGAGCGTCTCAACAAGTCACGCATCGAGCGAGTCGTGCTGACCAACACGCTGCCACTTTCGCCCGAAAAGCGCATTGCCAAATTCGAAATTCTGTCTGTGGCCAAGATCTTGGCTGATGCTCTCTCGGCGGTGTTTGAAGACACCAGCGTCAGCGATCTCTTCGGCGGCGAAAACCAGGCATAGAACAAGCAAAACTCCACAGATTTCAGCGATATCGCCATTGTTCTTGTGGCATCTATCGGCTTTGACCCTTAGAATAAAAAGCCGTCAATCAGTTGACGATTTTTACGATTTCCGGAGCCATCATGCCAACATCACTTAAAACAAAAATAGGTCGCACAACGGGCAGCGCAGAGTCTCGCCGACTTGTTTTGGCTGACCAGATTCCTGCTGTTGTCTACGGTCACGGCATGACACCAGTCAAGATCACAGTTGACCGTCGCGATTTGCGTCTTGCTCTCGCCGGCCCTGCAGGCGCGAACACAATTCTCGAACTCGAAGTTGGCGATGCAAAGTATCCGGCAATCGTCAAAGAGTTGCAGCGCGACCCAGTGAAGCGCGTAGTGCGTCATATTGACTTCATGCAAATCTCGCTCACCGAATTGATCACAATGGACATCCCAGTACACCTCAAGGGCACCGCGAAGGCAGTTTTGGCCGATGGCGGTTTGGTCGATGCGACTGTAAACACAATTCAAGTTCGCGCGACGGCGGCAAATATTCCGAACGAAATCTTGATCGATGTCACCGACATGGGCATGGAAGACGTAATTCATCTTTCAGAAATCGAATTGCCAGCAGGCGTCACCGCGGTTGGCGACCCAGACCTGGTTGTTGTCACCGTGCTCACGACCAAGATTGAAGAAGTCGCACCTGTTGTTGCTGCTGCAGTCGAAGGTGAAGCAGGTGCCGCCCCTGCTGATGGCGCAACACCTGCTCCTGGTGCTGCTCCTGCGGGCGACGCCAAACCTACGGCGTAAAACTAAATGGCGCTGTTCGGTCGCGCGAAGCGGCCTGAGCGACGCGGTGCCGAGTTCGATTTTCTAATCGTCGGATTGGGCAACCCTGGCTCAAAATACTCGCGCACGCGACACAACGTCGGCTTCGAAACGATCGAACTTCTCGCGACTCGCCTCAACACGACGCTCAAAACTGGGCGCGATCACGCGCTGTTCGCCGAAGTCAGCACAACAACAAATACTCAGAGCAAACACATCTTGTTGGCGATGCCGAATACTTATATGAACGAGTCAGGCAATGCAGTTGGTCCACTCGCCCGCCGCTACGCGATTGTTGATCCGCTAAAAATAATTGTCGTCCACGACGAACTCGATTTAGAACCCGGCGTCGTCAAAGTTAAATCAGGTGGCGGTCTCGCGGGTCACAACGGTTTGCAATCGATCACTCAGCATTTGAAAACTCAAGATTTTTTACGCGTGCGCATCGGTGTCGGCAAACCTCCATCAAAAGAGCAAGGCGGCGATCACGTGCTTTCGAAGATTCCAGCTCGCGAGCGCGAGTTGCTCGACATTTCGGTTCAAGTGGCCGCAGATGCAGTGCAGCTAATCGTCGCCGAAGGTCTCGATGCTGCAATGCGCAACATCAACGCCCGCTAGGCGACCAACACGATGACGACTCTCGGCGTCCTCGGCGAGCTTGCGCCAACTCTCAGTTTTGAGCCGGCCCTAAGTGCCGCGCTCGGCGAGCAAAGCGCATCGATCATTTGCGCCGAACATGCATGGGCGTTGATGCTGGCAGGTCTTGCTCAACGCACCGAAAATGAAATCGTCGTCGTCGCCACGCCAACCGGGTTAATGGCTAATCAGTTGCGGGATGATCTACTCGCTTTTTTGCCGGAGCGCCATGTTGCGTTGTTTCCGGCATGGGAGACCTTGCCATTTGAACGCGTCAGCCCGAACTGCGAAACGATGGGCAAACGCCTCGAGGTTTTGTGGCGCATCAAGAATGACCGTCCGAAAATAATCATCACTGGTGTGCGTGCTCTCTTGCAACACTTAAGCAACACGGTCGTCGAACCGCTCGAAATTGCTCCGAAGTCACAACTAGACACCGAAGAACTCGTCGCGACACTTGCGAAGTTCGGCTATCGACGGGAAGAAATCGTCGAGCATCGCGGAGAATTCGCCCGACGCGGCTCGATCATCGATGTATTTCCGTCGACTGCCGATACTCCGATTCGCATCGACCTCTGGGGCGACGAAGTTGACCGACTGACAACTTTCAACGTCAACGATCAACGCAGCACCGAAGATCTGCCGACCGTGCGCATCTTTCCTGCGAGAGAAATGATCATCAACGAAGCCGTTGCCAAAAAAGCACAGGCCTTAATCGCCAAAGAACCATGGGGTCAAGAAAATTGGGATCGCATCGCCCAATCAATGACCTTCGACGGCATGGAGTCTTGGTTGCCATGGGTTGCCACCGACGACGAAGTGCTCACCGACGTCTGCAGCAAGAGCGCCGCGATGCACATCGTGTTGATCGAGCCGCGACGCATGCGCGACCGCGCACGAGACCTAATCGCCGAAGAAGACGACCTCGCGCGTGCGCTGGCTTCAACTTGGTCGCGCGACCCCGAACAGGAATATCCACGTTTGCATTCAGAGATCGACACATTTCTCAAAAATACAAAAGCCGAATCGATAATTTCGCTCAGCCCTGTTGCCGACTCGCCAAGGTCTTCGACGATCGTTTCGTCGACATGGGGTCAAGCAACTGGTGACACCGAAGCACTCGCCAGTCGTATTTTGCGACTGATCACGAAAAAGTTTCGCGTCGTAATCGCCGCCGATACGCCAAGTTCGGCGCAACGCTTCAACGAAGTTCTTACAGTAGAAGGCATCACGGTTCGCTCGCCACAACAAGATTCGAGTTCTGTGGCCAGCCCGGGCGTTTCGATTGTCGTTGCCCCGCTGCACAGCGGCTGCATTCTCAACGACCACGAGTTGGCGATCATCACCGAGAGCGATCTCACGGGTCGCCGTCGCACTCATCGCCATGTAAAACCACCAAAACGCAGCTCTTCGAGCATCTTTGAAGATTTAAAACCTGGCGATTATGTCGTGCATCAAGTTCATGGAGTTGGCAAATATCTCGGCATGACCAAACAGGCGATGAGCGGCGTCGAGCGCGATTATCTGCATCTGCAATACAACAACGGCAATCTCTATGTGCCCACCGATCACATCGACGCGATTCGTCAATACATCGGCGGCGACAAACCGACTCTCAACCGCATGGGTGGCTCAGATTTCGCGCGCGCAAAATCGCGCGTGCGCAGCGCCGTTCGCGAAATCGCCCAAGAACTCGTCGTGCTATATCAACGGCGCGTTTCTGCGATCGGTCATGCATTTACGCCAGACACTGCGTGGCAAGACGAAATGGAAGCAGCGTTTCCTTTCGTTGAAACCCCCGATCAACGCACGGCGATCATCGACACCAAGGCCGACATGGAACGCGAAGTTCCAATGGATCGTCTTGTCTGTGGCGATGTGGGTTTCGGCAAAACAGAGGTCGCGGTTCGCGCGGCGTTCAAGTGCATTCAAGACGGCAAACAAGTTGCTGTTCTAGTGCCGACAACGCTGCTGGCATCGCAACACGGCTCGACATTTGCGTCACGGTTTGCCAACTACCCGATTCGTGTCGAAGTCTTGTCACGATTCTTGACGGCTGCTCGTGCCAAAAAAGTGATCCAACAACTTGCCACGGGCGAAATCGATTGTGTCATTGGCACCCACCGACTTTTGCAAGAAGGCGTCAAGTTCAAAGACTTGGGCTTGTTGGTCGTCGACGAAGAACAACGATTCGGCGTGCAACACAAAGAACAAATGAAACAGTTGAAGACAAATGTCGATGTGCTGACACTGACCGCGACACCAATACCGCGCACACTCGAAATGAGCCTTGTCGGCATTCGCGATTTGTCGCTATTGCACACGCCACCTGCCGACCGTCAGCCAATTCTCACTTTTGTCGGCGAAGAAGACGACAGAGTTGCGACCGAGGCGATTCGCCGCGAACTTTTGCGCGATGGTCAGGTGTTCTGGGTTCACAACCGTGTCAAGACGATCGAAGATCGAGCACGCGTGCTTCGAGAACTCGTGCCCGAAGCACGCATAGTTGTGGCGCACGGACAAATGGACGAAGCCGTGCTTGAACAAAGCGTGCAAGATTTCTGGGAAGGCAAATTCGACGTCTTGGTGTGCACCACGATTATCGAGAGTGGCATCGACATGCCAACTGTGAATACGCTCGTCGTCGAGCGTGCCGACTTGCTCGGTCTTGGTCAGTTGCACCAACTTCGTGGACGCGTTGGTCGCAGTGGACACCGCGCATATGCATATTTGTTTCATCCGCGTGATCGTGCACTATCAGAAGATGCCTACGAAAGATTGCGCACGATTGGCGAAGCCACAGAACTCGGCAGCGGTTTCAAAATCGCGATGCGCGATCTCGAGATTCGCGGTGCAGGCAACTTGCTCGGTGAGGCACAGAGCGGCCACATCGCCGCAGTTGGTTATGACCTATATTGTCAGCTCGTCACCGAGGCAGTCGCCGAGATGAAGGGTGAAGCGCCACAAGTGGTCGTCGAACTCAAAATTGATGTGCCGATCACGGCGTTTTTGCCTAACGATTATGTTTCAAAAGAAGAAATGCGTCTCGACGCATATCGACGACTGGTTGCCGTCAAGTCGCATGCCGATGTCGAAGACATTCGCAACGAATGGCACGACAGATATGGCGAACTACCCGACCAAGCCAAAGCGCTGCTCGTAGTAGGTGAGTTGCGCGCAGAATGCCATCGACTTGGGTTGCGCGAAATCGTTGTTGCCGACAATCGTGCGCGGCTTGCACCGATCAACCTCAAAGCCAGCGAATCAATGCGCCTTGTGCGTTTGTCGCCGACTGCGACATATCGCGAGCAAACTGGCGAACTGAATGTCGCAATTCCACGTGGCCAAGACACCGCAACATATTTAGTTGGGTTCATGCAAGAACTCGTAGAACTGCAAGAACTAGTGTGATGGCGATGAAAAGCACCAAATTTTTGGTTGTCAAACCAGCCCTACTCGCAGCATTGGCGATATTTGCAGCAGCGTGCGGATCAACATCAAATGCGGCTGCCGAAATCAACGGCCGAAAAATCTCTCGAGCCGAACTTGAACAAACCATCGCCGAACTAGGCGAAGTAGGCCAAGCACCAATAGTCGACGGAGAAGTTGACGGCGAAACCGTGCGCAGTATTCTTTCGGCACTCGTTCAAGGCGCAGCGACAGACCAGTTGCTCAAAGAATACGCCGAACAAATCACCCAAGCCGATCGCGATGAGATTGAAGCCCAGATTTCTCAGAACACCGACACTTCGACTTACACGCAGCACCTCAAAGATTTGATTATCAAACTGAACGCCGGCTCGCTCGCACTCGCACGAGTCAAGGCGCCAGATGCCAAAAAAGCCGCTGAGATGTATAACAAGTCGCCTGCATCACTTGGTGTTCTTTGTGCGCGACACCTCGTCGTCAAAACTGAAGCAACTGCCAACGAAGCCCTCGCCAAGTTTGCCGATGGCGCAGAATTTGCGGCACTCGCAGGCGAGTTTTCAATCGAGCCAAAAGCCAACGAATCTGGCGGAGCGCTGGGCGGTGCCGACAACGTCTGCATCACACTGACCGAATATCAAAGCGGTTTCGACCCGGGCTTCACGGCTGGCGCATTGTTGGCAAAACCTGGCGTTGCATACGGTCCTGTTAAATCGAGCTTCGGTTACCACGTAATTTATGTGCGACCTTTCGTTGAAGTCGCCGAAGATGTCTCGAAACTCTTGGCGACAAATGCGGGTGCCAATTTGTTGACGGGTCTCATTGCGACATCAAAAATTAACGTCGACTCTGCTTACGGCGTCTGGAATGCAGCCCGCGGTGGCATCGTCACAAGTTAGACAGACAAGATTGATTAGCGCATGACTGCGCATATCAAAATAGTTGGCCTCGGCCCAGGTTCGAACGATGCAATCAGTGCGCAGACATTGCGCGAAATCGAAAACGCAACGCATTGTTATATTCGCACGACGCGACACCCGAGTGCATTGCTTGTCAAAGACGCAACAAGTTTCGACGACGAATATGAAAAGCACGACAAGTTCGAAGATGTCTATCGCGCGATCGCCGACAAGTTGGTCGCTGCCGCGCAGCATTACGAAAATATCTTGTATGTGGTGCCGGGCTCACCTCTCGTTCTCGAGCACACCGTGCAACTTTTGCTGCGAAACGAGACCATTAAGACGACGCTGATTCCGGCGATGAGTTTTCTTGATATCGCCTGGAGTGCGCTGCAGATCGACCCAGTTGATGCTGGCGTGCGAATGATCGACGGGCATCGATTTGCCGAACTTGCCGCTGGCGAAACCGGACCACTTCTTGTCGCCCAGTGCCACGCCAACTGGGTAATGTCGAATATCAAGTTGGCTCATGAGTCTGCAACAGGCGACGAGCCGGTCGTGATTTTGCATCATCTCGGCCTCGATGACGAGAAGATCATTCACACGACTTGGCAAAACCTTGACCGCGAGATCGAGCCCGACCATTTGACATCTATTTATATTCCAAAACTTTCTCAGCCGATCGCCGGCGAACTCGCCAAGTTGCACGCTCTCGCCCGCACTCTGCGCGAACAATGCCCATGGGATGAGAAACAAACTCACGATTCTCTCGTGCGATATCT
Organism: Acidimicrobium sp.; assembly: GCA_002737635.1. Classification (GTDB taxonomy): domain Bacteria; phylum Actinomycetota; class Acidimicrobiia; order Acidimicrobiales; family Ilumatobacteraceae; genus BACL27. The sequence goes on along the minus strand of NSIC01000046.1, from coordinate 1,246 downwards.
GATCGAAGAGACTTACGAAGTTGTTGATGCAATCAATGCGCTCGACCCCCAAGACGAGTCGACCGACGAAAAGTTCATCGAAGAACTCGGTGACTTGCTCTATCAAATTGAGTTTCATGCGACAATCGCCGAACAACAAGGCCGCTTCAGCATCGCCGATGTGGCTCGATCGATTCACGACAAACTCGTGCGGCGACACCCGCATGTGTTCGGCGATGTGCAGGCTGACTCGGCCGAAGAAGTTGTCTCAAATTGGGATGCAATCAAACAACGAGAGCGCGGTGTCGTAACAGAAAAGTCAGTATTTGACGGCGTCGCGAGTTCGTCACCATCATTGCTGTATTCGACGAAGCTGCAAAAGCGCGCGGCCGAGTTTGGCTTTGATTGGCCTGACAGCAAAGGCGCGTCAGACAAGATCACCGAAGAACTCGGCGAATTGAGTCGAGCGATCGAAACAAAGCAAGATGCGAGCGAAATCGCTTTAGAACTTGGCGATGTGTTGTTTAGTGTCGTTAATTTGTCGCGTCATCTCGGCATTGACGCCGAAACTGCGTTGCGCTCGGCGGCTGACAAGTTTCGTGATCGATTTCAAAGTGTCGTCGCACTTGCCGAACAACGAAAACTCGATCTCGCGAAGTGCTCGCTGATACAACTAGACGAACTTTGGGAAATCGCCAAACAGAATCACCGAAAATAACCAGTCGCGTTAGCGCCACTAAGGTAGATGCCGATGACAGCGATCAAAAAAGTTCATGCCCGCGAAGTTCTTGACTCGCGCGGTAACCCAACTGTTGAAGTTGAGGTCACACTTGAGTCGGGCGCTTTTGGTCGGGCGATCGTGCCATCAGGTGCTTCAACGGGCGAGCACGAAGCCGTCGAATTGCGCGATGGCTCTTCGCGATACTTTGGCAAAGGCGTTTCAAACGCGGTAAACAACGTCAACACCGAGATTGCAAAATCTCTAGTCGGTCTTGACGCCAACGATCAAAAAAATGTCGACAACAAAATGATTTCGCTCGACGGCACGCCGAACAAGGCTCGCCTTGGTGCAAACGCAATTCTTGGCGCGAGCCTTGCTAATGCACATGCCGCAGCAATCGACAAGAAACTTCCGCTTTACAGATCAATCGGCGGTGATTACGCCGTGACGATGCCGGTGCCGATGATGAATGTAATGAACGGCGGGGTTCACGCCGACAACAACATCGACTTACAAGAATTCATGATCATGCCGATCGGCGCCACG
>NSIC01000045.1 GCA_002737635.1 Acidimicrobium sp. | reverse complement strand
GGTGTGTCATATATAGGTAGCAATTCTTTGGGTGTGGCGCGGGTCGCGGGCAAGAAGCGTGTGCCCATTCCGGCCGCGGGAATAACAGCAGTGCGCACAGCCACACAATCATCCTAGAATCAAAAGCCCTATGCCGACTTATGTTTACAAGTTCATTGACTCGGGTGAGACCATCGAGATCTATCAGGCATTCAGCGATGATGCGCTGACCGAAGCGCCACATCCAGCAGATGGCAAGCCACGGCCTGTCAAAAAAGTGTTCACACCTGTGGGCATAACTTTTAAGGGCGGAGGTTTCTACAAAACCGACAGCGCCACTTCGAGCAAGACTGCGGCGTCGGGAACTTCGGCTGGTTCATCGGCTGGTTCGACAACTGGCACATCGGGCGGTACGACCACAAGCTCAGCGACCGGCGAATCAAGCGGCAAGTCGAGCGATTCGTCAACTTCTGGCGGCTCAGACTCAAGTTCGAGTTCAAACACGACGACTTCAAGCGACTCTGCAACCTCGGCGCCAACCACAAAAACCGAAACCAAGTCGGCACCAGCAAAGTAGCCACGCGCGATGAGAAGTTAGCGCCACGCGTGGCTGCCAGAACTTCGTAGCCCGCACACATGGCCCGTAGCCATGAAAACAAAAATCCTCGAGTCTTGGTATTCGCTGTGTCGTGATGCAACGCGTCAGCGTATTGTCGTCATTTCACTTTCTATTTTTTGTGCCCTCATCTATTTTGTCTCGGCAGCAACATTTAACAACAACATAGTCGCACCTGCCGCGCTGCAAAGCGCGAGTCGCTACGAAATTCCGGTTGGGTTTCGCGCTGTAGCCATGCAGAGTGCCGGGCCAATACCAACGCTGCAAAGTGGCGATCATGTCGATGTGATCATCGATTCAGCAATAGTGCTCGAACAAGTTTTGGTTATCGATATCGTCGAGCAATCTGGCCGACAGGCGACGATCGTTTTGGCTGTGCCGGTTGCAAACTCGGCGATGATCGCCAACGCCGCCGCGCTTGGCGTGGTCAGTCTCGTGCTAGTCGGTTAATAATTTGTGGCGACTAGCAGCAAAATTGCTGCACCAAATGCAACCCGATAAACGACATACGGCGAAAAACTTTTTGTGCGCACAAGCCGAATCATCGACCACATTGCGACCCACCCAGAAATACCGGCGCTGACAATACCGACCAGCATCGGCACAGCCAAACCACTTGGTATGCCGTCGCGCCAAAGTTGCGCGAGTTTAAACACCACCGCGCCGCCAATAATCGGCACGCTCATCAAAAATGAAAGTCGTGCTGCCGCGTCGCGCGAATAGCCCGTCAGGCGTGCGGCTGTGATTGTGATGCCTGAACGCGAAGTGCCAGGGTTTAGCGCCAAGACTTGGGCCGTGCCGATAACCAACGCATCTCGCAATGAAAGTTGCGTGACATCGCGCGAATTTTGCGCGACCGTTGCTCGCCTATCTGCCCAAACGAGCAACAAACCAAACACGATCAAACTGATCGCTATCAAATTTGGCGTGCCGAGTCGCTCGGTGATCGACTCTTCAAAAATTACGCCGACGATGCCGGCAGGAATCGCCGAAGCGACCAAGAACCACGCCTGTTTACCCAGCACCGTCATTGAACTCTGGCGTCGAAATGCAAACTGTAAACCTGTGCGCAGATAAGCGGCAAGTTCGCGACGAAGATAAACCAAAACCGCCACGAGCGTGCCCAGATGCAACGCCGTGTCGAACGCCTTGGCAGTTGCTTGCGAATCGTAATCGTTCCAGTTAAAAAGCCACGGCACAATTTCTAAGTGTCCGCTTGAAGAAATCGGCAGAAACTCGGTTAATCCTTGCACGATGCCAAGCACAATGGCGTGCAAAATTGACATGCTGGTTATGAACCACTCATCATCACGTCACAAATTACCAAAGAAAGACCAACTGCACGCATCGGCAACCAATCGATGTCGTTGCCGAGATCAATGATGTTGAGCAACATTTTTTGCAGTGTCGATGCAATCGTAAATTCACGAATCGGCGCACCGAGTGTGCCGTTTTTGATAACGATGCCAGAAGCACCTGTTGAGAAGTCGCCTGAGATCGTGTTCACACCGCTGTGCATGCCGGCTACGTCTTGAATCAACACCCCGTCATCGATTGAGGCGATCAACTCGGCTTGCGTCTTGCTGCCTGGTTGCACTTGCATCGCCAAACAACCAACGCCTGGCCCGCCAGAAAAACCGCCACGAGTTGCGTTGCCAGTGCTCTTGGTGTTCATTCGTCGCGCGCTGTAACTCGAGTGCACAAATTTTTTGAGCACACCGTTTTCGATCAAGATGTTGCGTCGCGCCGCCAAGCCTTCGCCATCAATGTCGGTTGCCGTGTATGCCAACGGGTTGGTCGGGTCATCGACAAGCGTGAATCGTGGATCAGCAACTTGCTCGTTCAAACGATCGGCGAACAAACTTCGGCCTTTCGCCAAATTTTCGCCGTTCAACGCACTCGACAAAATGCTGACGAATTGCGAAGTCACATATGGATCTAGAACAATCGTCACGCTTTTGCTCGCTGGTTTTGTTGCGCCGAGCAATCGAGTCGCACGATCGGCCGCCTCGCGCGCTGCTTTTTTGAGATCAAATTCTTTTGGCGAATCGCCAACCGAAAAACCAAAACCAGTTTGTGCTTCGTCGCCATCATCGGCCAAAGTTGCCACCGAGACATAACACGAGTTGCCTCGTCCGCTTTCGCGAATGCCCGTGGTCGTCGAGACTGCAGTTTCTGCCCAGCCGTCTTCGTAATTTGACTGCTCGGCTCGCACCCGCGAATCAGCTGCAAGTGTCAGTTTTTCTAGCTCTTTGGTGATTTCAATTTTCTTATCGGTCGGATAATTCGCGAGTTCATCATCCCAAAATTTTTGTGGAATCTGCGCCACGCCGTCTGACTCAGCGAGCCCCGCCCACTGATCAACCGTGCCGAACTGAATGTTGTCGCGGGCCTCGGCCAGCACTTCGGCGATCGCCGATGGTTCGAGCGTGCCAGCGTAAGCAAAACCAGTGCGACCATCTTTGATGATGCGAATGCCGACGCCTTCGCTTTGCGCCGAAACAAAATGCTCGAGTTCGCCCTCATAGACACGCACCGAAGTTTCGCCGCCACGCGAAACATATGCCTCGACTTGTTCGCCAGGTTTCGCTTGCTCGACTACCGAGTCGGCGAGTTTTTGCAACTCTGGCACACCGACACTCATGCTGCAGTGCCGCCAATCGTCAGCGATCGCACGCGCAACGTCGGCTGACCGTCACCCACTGGTACGCCTTGGCCGTCTTTGCCGCAAGTGCCAGGGTTGCCCATCGCAAAATCGTTGCCGAGTAGGTCGATATCTTTCAAAACTTCTGGTCCATTGCCGATCAAATTGCTTTCGCGCAATGGTTCGGTGATTTCGCCGTTCTCAATCAAGTAAGCCTCAGTCATGCCGAAAACAAAGTCGCCACTTGCCGTATCGACTTGACCGCCACCAAGTTTGGCGATATAGACGCCTTGCTTCGTGGCACGCACGATGTCATCAGGATCTTCTTTGCCATTGAGAACAAAAGTGTTCGTCATTCGCACCATCGGCAAGTGTTGATAACTCTGACGCCGACCGTTGCCGCTTTGAGCGCGACCTTCTTTGCGCGCACGCAGGTAGTCCCACATATAGTCGGTGAGCACGCCATCTTTGATAAGCGTGTTGCGCTGCGACGGGTGACCCTCGTCGTCAATACCAATCGCGCCCCACTCTGCAGTCATCGTGCCATCGTCGACGAGCGTCACGAGTGGTGATGCAACAAGTTCGCCCATCTTGCCGCGATACACACTCGCACTTTTGCCAACCAGGTCGGCTTCGAGACCGTGACCACACGCTTCATGAAATAAAACGCCACCACTGCCGCGCTTGATGACAACTGGCATCGCGCCCGATGGTGCAGGGCGTGCAGAAAGTTTTGTCACGGCTTGCTTGGCCGCACGAATTGCCAGCTCTTCGACATCATTTTCGTCGAACATTTCGAAACCAATCGTGTGACCGAGTGAGTCGTAACCGGTTTGCATGCCACCGTCACCCGTGGCGACAACACTGACGCGCAACAAGGTGCGAACTTGTTCGTCGGCACTGAAAACGCCGTTGCTGTTGGCGATCAAAATTCGCTTGCGCGAGTCGCCGTAGCCAGCAGAAACTTGCACGATTGATGCGTTGACCGCACGCGCCGCCGCATCAACTCGTTTTAGCAGATCGACTTTGCGTGATTTTTCAACAGCGTCGGGCGAAAGTTTGACCGTGTTCACCGAATGACGCAGAACATCACCAAGTTGCACTTTATGTACGCCTCCGTCACCCTGTTTTGCAGCCAGCGCCGCAGCCTGTGCTGCTGCCAACAAGCCGCGCTCCGACAAATCTGAGGTGTGGGCAAAACCCGTGGTCTCACCAGAAACGACACGGATTCCGGCGCCGCGATCGCGCCCCGAGGTGACTTGCTCGACCTTGCCGTCGTCAAGGCCTGCCGAAGTCGAGCGCTTGTCCTCTATATAGATCTCTGAAAACTCGGCACCAGTGCTTCGACCCTTGGCCAGCACTCGCTCTAAAACATCGGGTGCAACAAGTGGTTCTGCAGTTTGAGTTTTTAACATGGTCATAGCCTAGGCGTCTGAGGTCTCGGGACGACTTGCCATAAGTCGTAATCTTTGATTGTGAATAAAACTGAGCGTCGTCCCGCATTGCCAATTGACTTCGAACATCGGATGATCTGGTGGAAAGAAGTTCTGATCGTAGGCATTTTCTATTCGGTCTACACGATGATTCGCAACCAATTTGGTTCGACGCTCGTCGAAGGTGTTTCGGTGCCGAACCACTCGTTCACGAATGCGATTCGAGTTATTCGATTCGAAAGATGGATCGGTCTTTATCATGAAGAAACTTTGCAAGATTGGTTCTTGCCACATGTCTGGTTCATTGAGACGATGAATGTGTTTTATGGCACTGCACATTTTTTTGTCACGCTTGGCGTTTTTATTGCGCTCTACAAACTTCGCCCAAGCGTTTTTGGCCAGTGGCGAAACACGCTCGCGGTAATGACGGCACTGGCAATCATCGGATTTTCACTTTTTCCGTTGATGCCGCCAAGATTGCTCGACGCTCCATGCCCCGATGAGGGCTACGGTGCGAAGTGCATCGAAAGTGAGTACCGAAATTTCAACAACGCTGAAAATTTCGGCTTCGTCGACACGATTCGAGAATATGGCGGGCCATGGGCATTCGATCGTGGTCCAGGCAGCAAAATATCCAATCAATATGCCGCGATGCCGTCGCTGCACATCGGTTGGGCAACTTGGTGTGCGTTTGCTTTGTGGCCAATCGCGCGCAGATTATGGATGCGCATCGCGCTTCTGATTTATCCGGCGATCACGACATTCTGCATCATCGTCACAGGCAACCACTTTTGGATCGACGCCATCGGCGGAATTCTGGCGTTCGCTGTGGCATATTTCATTGGCACCGAAATCCATTACTGGAATCATCGGCGGCTCGTAACAAAACTCACTAAGAACCACCCCAGCGCGCGGGGCTAGCGTTGTAGGCGCCATGGCGCTTTCAGACATTCGCCAACCGAGCGATCTCGCAAAGTTGAGCTACGAACAACTCGCTGAGCTGTCGGGCGAAATTCGCGACTTCATCGTCGATTCGGTTGCCAAAAACAGCGGACACCTCGGTTCAAATCTTGGCGCCGTCGAATTGACACTCGCCTTGCACCGAGTTTTTGAATCGCCACGAGATGCGATTTTGTGGGACACGGGGCATCAGTCGTATGTGCACAAAATTGTTACTGGTCGTCGCGGGGGTTTTGCCAACTTGCGCCAAGCCGGTGGCATCTCGGGCTACCCGAGCCGCGAAGAAAGCGTGCACGACTTCATCGAAAACAGTCACGCCTCAACTGTTTTGAGTTATGCATACGGATTAGCAGTTGCCCGCGATCAAAACCCGAACCCTGACCACCGCCATATCGTCGCGGTGATTGGTGACGGTTCGCTGACAGGCGGCATGGCGTATGAGGCGCTGAATAATCTTGGTCACTCAAAGCGTCGCGTGATTATCGTGCTCAACGACAACGGTCGCTCGTATGCGCCGACGATTTCAAATGTTACGAGTCCGAAAAGTTTGAATACTGCGCCAAGTGCTCTCGACGAAACAGGTGAAATACCACGACCGCAAGACAAAATCACAAAGATGCTTTCGCGTGCACTCACCGACATCAGGCTCAACCCCGTTTATGTGCGTCGTCAACGCAAACTTGAAAAATTTTTATATGAGTTGCCGGTTGTTGGTCCACAAGCCGGGCGCAGCATCGAAGCTTTCAAAGCCGGCATCCGTGAATATTTACAGCCGACCGCATTTTTCGAAGCGCTCGGTGTTCGCTACATCGGGCCGATCGATGGTCACGATCAAAAATCGCTTGAGTATGCACTTCAATCGGCGTCACAACGCGTCGAAGAAGGTCCGCTCGTAATTCACGTGATCACTCAAAAAGGTCGCGGTTACCCGCCCGCCGAAGACGACGACGAAAAAAATCTCCACGATGCCCCGGTGTTCGACCCGATTACTGGTCCACCAAAATCAGTGCCGACTGGTTACACGCAGGCGTTTGCCGATTCGATTATCAAAATTGCCGAGCAAGATTCGCGCATCATGGCGATCACTGCGGCGATGCCCGGACCAACGGGTTTGTTGCCGTTTCAAGCGCGGTTTCCTGATCGGTTTATTGATGTCGGCATCGCCGAACAACACGCAGTTACTGCAGCGGCCGGCATGGCGATGGGTGGTTTGCGTCCGATCGTTGCTTTGTATTCAACTTTCTTGAATCGTGCGTGGGATCAAATTGTTTACGATGTCGCGCTGCATCGTTTGCCTGTCGTGTTCTGCCTCGACCGCTCTGGCATAACGGGTGACGACGGCCCGAGCCACAACGGCATTTTTGATATGGCACTGCTGTCAAAAGTGCCGGGCATGCGTTTGCTTGCGCCGTCGAGCGCACAAGACCTGGCACAAATGCTTGAAGATGCGATTGCGCTCGCCGACACTGGCCCTGTTGCGATTCGATATCCGAAAGGTTTGGCGCGCTCGGTTGGCGAACGAGAAGTTGGCTCAGGTTTGCAGGCACGCAAATTGCGCAATTCATCAGTGCCCAATGTTTGCGTTTTAGCGATCGGCAAAATGGTTGCCGCCGCTGAGAGCGCCGTCGATGCACTTGCAAGTCGCGGCATCGAGATAACTCTTTACGATGTGCGCAGTTGTGTGCCGGCCGACGAGTTGATGATTGCCGATGCGGCGCGACATTGCGTCGTTGTGACGATTGAAGACGGCATTCGCGATGGTGGTGTCGGCATGATGCTCGGCGACTTAGTGACCAATGATCCCGGCTCGGTTCATCCACGCGTTGAAGTGCTGGGTTTGCCGACAAAATTCATGCCGCAAGCTAAACCTGCGGCGATTCTCAAACAACTTGGGCTTGATGCCGAGTCGCTCGCAACGACGCTTGCCGAACTAGCAACTGTCAAGCCAAATTAATTTTCGTCATGCTTGGTTTTATCGGCGCGAAAATTTCATCATGAGTCAAAGTTTGCCCGACAAAGCAATACTTGATAGCGAAATGTTGCTTGCATTGCGTGTTGCCGACGCTGCCGACGCTGTGAGTCTTGCTGGTTTTACATCGCGCAGTTTTTCAGTGATGCGCAAGGCCGACAAAAGTGAAGTCACTGAAATTGATCGCGCTACTGAAACTGTGATCACTAATATTTTGCGCCTAGAGCGACCGGAGCACAGCGTTTACGGCGAAGAGCACGGCATTGTTGGGTCCGCCGACGCGAAGTTTCAGTGGGTTATTGATCCGATTGATGGCACGAGCAACTTTGTGCGCGGTGTGCCGGTGTGGGCATCGCTGATCGCGCTTGTTTGCGACAATGTGCCCGTGCTCGGCGTTGTCTCGGCGCCGGCGATGAACATGCGTTGGTGGGCACACTTAGAGAGCGACGCGTTTTTTAATGGCTCGAAAATCAGCGTCAGCAATATTGACGAGTTGCGTCGCGCAAGTTTGAGCATCACAGTCAACAAACCTTGGCGTGATCTCGATACTGGCGGCTCATTAGAAAAACTGCAGCGCAATGTTTCTCGTGTTCGTGGCTACGGAGATTTTTGGCAACACATGCTCGTGGCCCAAGGTGCAGTCGATGTCGCGATCGACTCGATCGGTTTGGCACCTTACGACATTGCCGCACTCATGCCAATTGTTCAACGCGCTGGTGGGCGGTGCTCTGATCGACTCGGTGAAAACAATTGGCGCGCCAACTCGTTAATAACTTCAAACTCGCTTCTCCACGACGCAGCACTCGCCCACCTACCCAAATAACTTTCAGCGCTCACAAGTTTTTAGCGAAGCAGATACCAGATGGCTACCGCGATGACAGCAAGCACAGGCAGAACACGTTTGAGAATTGGCATCGCCAGAGACAAACCTGTCGAGCCCAACAAGTTCAACGGCGCATTTTCAACCGGCGTGCCAGTGTTCGCTAGTTCTTGCGCCAGCACGGTCGACTCAAGATTGATCACAAACTGTTTCAATAACTTGTCGCTGACATCGGCAAGCGCGCCCCGACCGAACTGCGCGATCTTGCCCGTAATCGTGAGATCAGTGTTCACCGTGCAGCGCGTCGTAGTTGCATCGACGACTTCAAGTTGCGCGGTGATAATCGCCGATGCATTGCCTTTGCCAGTTGTGTCACGACCCTCGCCCTTCAACACGGCGCGATGCGCAGTGTCGTTGCGCTCTTGAAAGATCGCTTGGCCCCCGAACTTGGCCACGATCGGACCAACTTTGACGGTTACGTGTCCCTTATATATGTCACCTTCGATGCTGGTTAATGTCGCACCGGGCAAGCACGGCGCAATACGCGCTAGGTCGGTCAGCGTCTGCCAAGCAACATCGATCGGGGCTTTTACTTCGAACGAATTATTGATTTCCATGGCTGCTCCCCTTGATAAGTCATCCTACTTACGCATCTAGGCTTGGCTCATGGCAACGACCGTGATTCGCGACGCGTCGCTCGTCGACGGCACTGGCGCACCGCAACGCCCCGCCGACATCGTGATAAAAGATGGTCGCATCGCAGAGATAACTCCCGCGCTCAAAGCATCCACTGCGCATGCATCACATGTGATCAATGCCGACTCGATGCTTGTGGCGCCGGGCTGGGTTGATGTGCACACGCATTACGACGCGCAAGCAACTTGGGATCCATGGTTGACGCCGAGCAGTTGGCACGGTGTGACGACTGCGGTGATGGGCAACTGCGGCGTCGGTTTTGCGCCCGCACAACCCGACCGACATGAATGGTTAATTGAATTGATGGAAGGTGTTGAAGATATTCCTGGTGCGGCGATGACAGAGGGCATCAATTGGGAGTGGCAGTCGTTTCCCGAATATTTAGATGCACTCGCGCGAAAGCCTCGCGTCTTAGATCTCGGTGCACAGATCGGTCACGGTGCGTTGCGCGCGTTTGTCATGGGTGAACGTGGGGCGAACAACGAAGATGCAAATGCCAACGACATCGAACAGATGGCGATGTTGACCGAGCAGGCTCTACTGGCTGGTGCGCTCGGGTTTTCGACTTCGCGAACATCGCTGCACAAAAGCAAGAACGGTGAGTTCGTGCCGGGCACGAGTGCGAAACCAGAAGAGTTGTATGGCATCGCCGATGCGATTCGTCGCGCGGGCCACGGCATTTTTCAGATGGCGGCCGAACACTGGCGCGTGCCGGGTGAAGAGTGGCAATGGATGCGCGAACTAACTCGACGCACTGGTGTGAAGATGAGCATCAATTTAAATCAGCCTGCTGATGATCCAGAGTTGTGGCGCGAGACGCTCGAGTTGATTGAAGAGTCGGCGAAACTAGGCGAACGAATTGAAGCGCAGGTTGCCGGACGAAGCATCGGGTTGATCATGTTTTTGCAGGGCACGATTCATCCGCTGATAATGCACAAGGCATATCGCGAGGTTGCGCATCTGCCGATCGCCCAACGCGCCGCTGCGCTTAGCGAGCCGCAGCGCAAGCAGCAAATTCTCGACGAGCAACCGTCGCATAAATTTTTTCATCAATTTGTTGGTGACAATTTTCAGACAATGTTTCCGATTACTTCGGCGACAATTGATTATGAGCCAACTTTCGAACAATCTGTCGCGGGCATTTCTGCTCGCACCGGTGTAAAACCATTTGAAGTTGTCGTAAATCATTTGCTCGCGAACGGCGGCACGGGCATGATCTATCGTCCGTTTTTAAATTATGCCTACGGCGATCTTTCGATGACGCACGAGTTGTTGCAGCATCCGAACACGCGCAATGGTTTGAGTGATGCGGGCGCC
>NSIC01000044.1 GCA_002737635.1 Acidimicrobium sp. | reverse complement strand
GATCATGACCCGTAGCGCCGTTGGGCGTTTTCGTAGGACGGTGTCACCTCTAACTGGTGCCATCTGTTGCGTTTCCCTCGTTATGGGGTTGGCCCCTGCGACGGCTGGGGCAAGTGGCTTGGCGGGGGTTGGCGCAGGCGGTGTGGTGCAGACATCCGACCAGAAACAGCGCGAAGTCGAGGCGATTCTTGACGAGTTAGACCGTCTGGAAGAGCAGATGGACGCCTTGGCTGAAGACTACGCCGATGCCCTGAATGATGGCATTGAACTCGAAAAAGAGATCGCCGCAACCGAAGACCGGATCAAAGCCAAAGAGATCGAACTTGCCGCAATGCAAGCACAACTGCAAAATGTCGCGTTGAAAACTTTCGTTGGCAAATCAATTTCAAATAGTTTGGCCAGCATTTTGAGTTCGACAGGCTCGCTATCTGATGCGGTGCGTCGATCGTATCTAACATCGGTTGCCTTGAACACAGGCGTAAGCGGCCTCGACGAATTGCAGGGCGTCATTGAAGACATCGCTCGCGAACGAAAAAAACTTGAATCTCAACGCACTCGCGCAGGTGGCATCGCTGATTATGCAAAGAAGCGACTCGCCGCTGCCGAAGCAAGTGCAAATGTTTATACAGCGCGACAGGCGCAGGCGTTGCGCGATTTGGGCGACTTATTGCGTGGCGAGCAAAGTCGTCGCGCTAAAGCGGCACTCGAAGAAGCTGCAAGAATGGCAGCAGAATTTACAAAGACAAAATATTCGAACATCCCGGCACCGTCATCGGCTGCAGGCACCGCGGTGAAAGCGGCGTTGTCGCAACTTGGTGTGACCTATAAGTTTGGTGCGTTATCGCCCGGTGTGGCGTTCGATTGTTCTGGATTGATGGTTTATGCGTGGTCAAAAGCTGGGGTGGGTATTCCGAGGTCGTCGCGCTCGCAGTATTACGCATTAACGCGAATTCCGACAGGGGCGGCGCAACCTGGTGACTTGATTTTCTCGCGAAGTCCCGTCAGCCATGTCGGCATGTATTTAGGTAACGGACAAATGATTGCGTCCCCACGCACCGGCGATGTCGTCAAGGTTTATGCCGTGAGCTGGTGGAAAGTAACGGGTGTAGGTCGACCAAAATAAATTGCTGCGCGTAAGTATTGCTGGGCGTAATTAGCGTGTAAGTTAGTGGCGATGAACGATTGGTCGCGCTCAAAGTTTTCGAATGAGGGTGTGACCCATGAAACTTTTCGCAAAGGATCTGGGCCAGTCGTAATTATCGTTCACGAAATACCCGGCATCACACCAGCAGTCGAAAAATTTGCCAACGAAGTTGTGGCGGCAGGATTCACTGTGGTGATGCCGCTACTGGTTGGCAACTTCGGTGAATCACCGAGCGGCAAATACATGGCCAATTCAGCAACAAAAGTTTGCATCTCGCGTGAGTTCACGACGATGGCGCTGAACAAGACATCACCGATCATTTCATGGCTGCGAGCGCTCGCAAAGTATCTGCATGCAGAAGTTGGCGGCAAAGGAGTCGGAGCGGTTGGCATGTGTTTTAGTGGCGGTTTTGCTCTCGGCATAATGGTTGACGACATCATGTTGGCGCCGGTTTTGTCGCAGCCGAGTTTGCCATTTGCGTTGGGCGCAAAACGCTCGGCAGATTTGAATCTCTCACCACAAGATGCACACCGAGTTGCCCAACGCGCCGCAGCCGGTTGTCAGGTTTTGGGTCTGCGCTATACAGGTGACCGCCTTGTCGGCACGCGTTTTGCCGAGTTGCACAAGCTGCTTGGCGATGCGTTTATCGCCGTCGAGTTTGAGTCGACCGCAAAGTCTGATCACTCTGTGTTGACCGAGCAACGACAAGAACTCGGTGTGCAGCGAGTTCTTGAGTTTTTGAAATCAAAACTGCTCTAAGATTCGCACCTTAAATTTTGGGTCTTTAAACGACTTGAGTGCCTTAATTGGATCAGTTCGGTTGAGTAATAAATGCCTGGCGAGCCGACCCTTGGCTGCTTTGGCATCGTGGCCACCCGCCGTGCCTGACTTTGTGGCCAAGTCGACGTGCAGATATCGGCTGATCGCTTTTTCGTCGGCGACAAACGCCGCCGAATGTTCTTGAGGTAGCAAATTGACTACGACGGCACCTGTGCAATATTTATTGAGCGCGCGTGAAAGTTCGTCGCGCCACCACGACGAAAGTTTGCCCATCGGTGTGAGACTCGCGCCGATCTTTAAGCGATAATCGGGCGTTGGATCACCAGCCGCAACAAGACCCAGCAAACCAGAAACGATGACAATATTTTTGTCGGCAAATTTTATTAGCGCGAGAGGCAACGAACCAAGATCAAGATGATCCCAAACGACGCCTGTGTAGCGCTGTGATGCAGGCAATATTTTGGCGCCGCACACAGCAAGGTTTGCTTGTTGGGCTCGTGCGAGATGTGCGCCAGAAACACCAAGAAGTTTTGGTGAACCGCCGCGCGCATCGCGTAACGCTGCAATGACAATCGCGCGCTGTTTGCCAAGCGGCTTGCCAAAAGTGCCACTGGTTTCTGCAAACTTTGTGCCAGTCGTGCCCGATAGTGCCTTGCCTTCAGACGGCGGAAGCAAAATAATAAGTTTTTCTTTACTTGTCACGAACCAAGATTCTGCCTCACTAGACGCCGTAATAGTCGCATACGCTGCGCCTAGTCTGCAGGGGTGGTGTCAGAGCAAAAGTCATTAGATATTGCGTCGCTCAACCCTGACCAGCAAGATGCGGTGTTGCACCCGAGTGGGCCGCTGCTCGTCGTTGCGGGTGCGGGTTCGGGCAAGACGCGGGTGCTGACGCATCGCGTCGCGCACTTAATTAACCAAGGCACGCACCCGATGCGAATTCTGGCGATCACTTTCACCAACAAGGCTGCCGGTGAGATGCGTGAGCGAGTCGAGGCACTTGTCGGCAAAGTTGCCGAGCGCATGTGGGTGAGCACGTTTCACGCGGCGTGCGTGCGAATTTTGCGGATGCAAGCCGAGCAGATCGGATATCCGAAAACATTTTCGATTTACGATCAGCAAGATGCTCAGCGCCTGGTTAGTTATGTTATTCGCGATCGTGGACTAGATGCCAAGCGGTTTCCGGCGCGCGGTGTGCACGCCCGAATTAGTTTGTGGAAAAACGAATTAATTTCGCCCGACCAGGCGCTGTTGAACGCCGACAATGTATTCGACACGAAATACGCCGAGATCTATCGCGAATATCAATCGCGACTTCTAAAAGCCGGCGCGATGGACTTCGACGACCTGTTGATCAATACGGTGAAACTTTTTCGCGAACACAAGGATGTCTTGGTGCAATATCAGCAACGCTTTGAGCATATTTTGATCGACGAATATCAAGACACAAACGTCGCACAAAATGCAATCGTGATGATGTTGGCCGACGCGCATCACAACGTCTGCGTTGTTGGCGATACCGACCAATCGGTCTATCGCTTTCGTGGTGCGGACTTCAGAAATATTTTGCAGTTTGAAACGGCGTTTCCAGAGGTGACGGTCGTCGTGTTGGCGCAGAATTATCGCAGCACTCAGACAATTTTAGATGCCGCGAATGCAGTGATCACCAACAACGCCGAGCGTAAACCCAAAGAATTATGGACCGAACTAGGCCAAGGCGAGCGTGTGGTGCGGTTTTATGCCGACGACGAATATCACGAAGCCAACTGGGTGATTTCACAGCTGTCAAAATTGAAGAAGACCCACGAGCACGATTGGCGCGAGATGGCGGTGTTCTATCGCACGAATGCGCAGAGCCGAATTTTAGAAGAGAGCCTGATGCAGGCGGGCGTGCCCTACAAAGTAATCGGCGGCACTCGGTTCTATGATCGTCGCGAAATCAAAGACGCCCTGGCATATATTCGCTGTGCTGCGAACCCACTCGATGAAGTCAGCCTGAAGCGAATTTTGAATGTGCCCAAACGCGGCATTGGCGACACGACAGTTGACCGCCTCGATGCGTATGCCAACAAAGAACAGATTGCATTCGCACTTGCTTTGCGTCGCACGGCCGATGCGGGCATCGGTGGCGCGGCGGCAAAAGGCATCGCCAGTTTTGTTGCTTTAATCGACGACCTCGAGACGAGACTGGGGCAAGGCCCAGGGCCCGTGTTGCGTCACGCACTTGAAGCCAGCGGTTATATGAGTGAATTGCAGGCAGAGGGCACAGTCGAATCAGACGGTCGCTACGAAAACCTGGCAGAACTAATTGGTAGTGCGAGTGAGTTCACACAAGTCGACGAATTTTTAGAACAGGTCGCACTTGTTGCCGACACTGATCAACTCGACTCAGATAACCATGTCACGCTGATGACATTGCACTCAGCCAAAGGTCTCGAGTTCGAGGCTGTATTTATCGTCGGCATGGAAGAAGGCATTTTTCCGCACAGTCGCGCGTTGGTCGACCAAAACGAACTTGAAGAAGAGCGTCGCCTTGCCTATGTGGGCATCACGCGCGCGAAACAAAAATTATCTTTGTCGCACGCCTGGAGCCGCAATCTTTATGGTTCGAAGCAGTACAACCCCCCGTCACGCTTTTTGGATGAAATACCCGGCGAGTTGTTGCAGCGTGAAGGAAGCACAGACTCCGGGGCAGATGAAGGTCGCGGCAGTTATCGTCCGCGACCTGATCAAGCCACAGGCAAAAAAATTGAGTGGACACGCGCGACGGTGCCGAAATATCGACGCGACGGGGATGCAGTGGGCGACTTGACGGGCGCAAATTCTGGTTTGAAAGTTGGCGACGATGTAGAACATCCGTCGTTTGGCGAAGGCGTGATCATCAACATTCGCGGCTCGGGTGAGTCGGTAGAAGCGACTATCGAATTCGTCAACCATGGCAAAAAACATTTGGCGCTGGCATGGGCGCCGCTAAAAAAAATTAATTAATGAAAAAATAAATTAGCGAGATAAATAATTTTTAGCCGGCGCGAAGGTCGATCAATAGCGTGCGCAAATTTTCGACGATGGGTCGAACATCGAGAGGCAGTTGCAACTGCTCAACGCCGAGTATGCGACCTTCACAGTCTTTGAAATCTCGCGAGTCGGCGATGTGCTCGACGAGGCAACTCTCGCCACGGTCGGCAGGGTAGGCGTAGTAAACCTGCCAGCCTTTCGCTGGGTCGTCGCCCGAGTGATCGATGACGATCGAGCGCTTGCCAGTTGAGTCCCGCAAGTCTGGATAAAGAATTGGACCACCTTCGCTGACCAGTTTTGCGATGTCGTCGACGCGACCGATCTCAAAAGTTTTGGCGACAGTCTCCGGGTTGCGCTCGCGATTGTCGGTGGCCATGCTGGCGAAAATCCATGTCACACCGAATAAAACTGCGAACCCGAGAATGCCCCCGACTACGGGCGCAACGGCGCGCATGAGTGGCGATGTGAATTCGATACGGCGCATGTCGTAAGGTTATTGAGTCGTGAAACGAAATTATCGCGTAGTTGTTGCCAAGCCGGGCCTAGACGGCCATGACCGTGGGGCCAAGACGATCACGCGCGCCCTGCGCGACCACGGTTTTGAGGTCATTTATACGGGTCTGCACCAGACGCCCGAACAAATCGCCGAAACGGTGCTGCAAGAAGACGCCGATGCGGTGGGTTTGTCTTTGTTGTCGGGCGCTCACCTGACTTTGTTTCCGCGAGTGATGCAAGAATTGCGAGATCGCAAACTGGGTGAGATTTTAATTTTTGGCGGCGGCGTTATACCTGAAGAAGATATTGCAACACTTAAACAACAAGGTGTCGGTGAAATTTTTGGACCTGGCTCGTCACTTGGTGATATCGCCAAGTGGTTAGAGTTGGCGCTCGACTCGCGCGTAGAAAACTAAACAAAGGAAGTTAAGTGGATCTCTTTGAGTATCAAGGCAAACAATATTTCGCACGCTACGACATTGCCGTTTCGGCGGGTGGTGTCGCGCTAACGGTCGACGAAGCGGTTGCGCAGGCTGAACTCGCGAAGTATCCGGTTGTGATCAAAGCCCAAGTGCAAGTTGGTGGTCGCGGAAAAGCCGGTGGCATCAAGTTGGCGAACAACGCCGACGAAGTGCGATTGCACGCCAAAAATATTTTGGGCATGGACATCAAGGGTCACATCGTCAAGCGCGTGTGGGTTGAACACGCATCTGATATCGCCGAAGAGTATTACGCGTCGTTCACGCTCGATCGCTCGGCGAAGCGACATTTGCTGATGCTCTCGGCTCAGGGCGGTGTCGAAATTGAACATGTCGCTGTCGTCGACCCAACAGCGATAGTTAAATTGCATGTCAACCCAGTTGAAGGTTTGAGCGCCGATGTGGCAAAACGAGCGGTGGTTGATGCACGTATCTCTGAAAAAGCACAAGATGGTGTGGCGGCGATGCTGGTCAAACTTTATGAATGCTTCACCAAAGGTGATTGCGACTTGGCAGAAATTAATCCGTTGATCTTGAAACCGAACGGGGATGTTCACGCACTTGACGCCAAAGTCACGCTTGATGACAACGCCGCGTTTCGTCACCCTGAGTGGGATGAATATCGCGCCACCGAAGAACTCGACGAGCGCGAGAAACTTGCGCGCGAAAAGAATCTGCAATACATCGGTCTTGATGGCTCAGTCGGCATTATCGCCAACGGTGCCGGTTTGGCGATGAGCACACTTGATGTTGTCAATCAGGTGGGTGGCAAAGCGGCAAACTTCTTGGATATTGGCGGCGGTGCGAACGCCGAGTTGATGACCGCGGCGCTTGAAGTGATTAATTCAGACACAAAAGTAAAAAGTATTTTTATCAATATTTTTGGTGGTATCACTCGTGGTGACGAAGTCGCCAAGGGCATCGTCGAAGCGATGAAGCGCGTCAAGTTGCGTGCACCGATTGTTATTCGCCTGGACGGCACAAACGCGACCGAAGGACGAGCGATTATTGCCGCAGCAGGCATTGCCGAGTCGCAGCTGATTTCGCGACCAACGATGCTTGAGGCTGCGCGCAGCGCAGTCGAAATTGCAGGAAAGAAATAACATGGCGATTTTCGTCAGCGAAAATACAAAGGTTCTTGTGCAGGGTTTGACTGGCGGTCAAGGTCGGTTTCATGGTTTGCGCAATCGCGACTACGGCACGCAAGTTGTTGCTGGTGTGACGCCGGGCAAAGCGGGTCAAGATGTCGAAGGTATACCTGTATTTGACACTGTCGAGAGTGCAGTAGCGGCCACTGGTGCAACTGCTTCGTTTATTGCCGTGCCACCAAACGCAGCACCGGCGGCGATTCTTGAAGCGGCACGCGCGGGCATTGGTTTTGTTGTGTGTATTACTGAAGGTGTGCCCGCTCAAGACGAGGCGAGAGTGTTTGCAACATTGCAACGCGACTTTCCGAAAACTCGGTTACTCGGGCCGAATTGCCCCGGCATTATCAGCCCGGGCAAATGCAACATCGGCATCACCGCTGGTGAGATCGCCGCGTTACCAAGTGCAAAGGGCCCGAATGTCGGCATCGTTTCGCGATCGGGGACACTGACGTATCAAGCGCTTTACGAATTGAAACAGCGCAACATCGGAGTGTCGACATGTGTCGGCATTGGCGGAGACCCGGTGCCCGGCACTTCGTTCGTAGATTGTTTGGCCGAGTTTCAATCTGATCCTGAAACGCATGCGATCATCATGATCGGAGAAATTGGTGGCACGGCAGAAGAAGAGGCCGCCGAATTCATCATGACTCATGTGACAAAACCGATGAGCGCTTATATCGCAGGTGTCACTGCGCCAGCGGGCAAAAAGATGGGTCACGCTGGGGCGATTGTTTCTGGGGGCAAAGGTACGGCGCAAGGCAAGATGGACGCGCTAAACAGTGCTGGTGTCAAGGTTGGTTTGAACCCGACCGAGGCGTGCGAATTGATGGCACAAATAATCGCATCAATGTAAGACTTAATGTTCGATGAATAAACGATCTGATCTTCTGACTTATATTCCGTCGCTAGACGGCATTCGAGCGCTCTCGGTTTTGGCGGTGATCGTTTATCACGCCAACAAACTTTGGTTGCCAGGCGGATTTCTTGGTGTTGAAGTCTTTTTTGTGATCAGCGGATATCTGATCACGCTGTTGTTGCTCGCCGAGTCAGAAAAAAGCGGCACTGTCAGTTTGAAACAGTTTTGGTTGCGGCGTGCGCGCCGTTTGTTGCCCGCGTTATGGGTTGTCGTTTTAGGAGTCGTGGTGTTCGCTGCGTTGTTTCAGCGCGAGATACTTGGCACTTTGCGTGGCGATGTCATTGCTGCGCTGTTTTATGGCTTCAACTGGTTTCAGATTTGGGTCGGCACTAGCTATTTCACTTCGTTTGAATTTGTGCCGTTGCGACACTTGTGGTCGTTGGCTGTTGAAGAACAGTTTTATCTGATCTGGCCAATCGTGATGCTTGTCGTTGCCAAGTTTGGTAAGCGACGCCTGCCAATCGTTAGCGCCGTGTTCGTTGGCGCCGCAGTGACGCTGGCTATATATATGAGCGCGGTTTATCAGCGCGGGGCTATCTCAACGATCAGCGACACACCGGAACAGTTCATGAGTTTGTTCGGGCAGTCGGTGTCGCGTGTTGATTTTTTATTCTTGGGCACATTGACTCGGTCAAGTGGTTTGTTGTTGGGTGCCGCGTTGGCGATTTGGTGGCGACCGTGGTTGTTGCAAAACTCGCGAGCAGGCACGAGCAAACTTTTTGATGTTGTCGGCTTTGGTGGGTTGGTTGCGTTGGCTTTGATGATGTGGAGATTTCAAACCGTTATTGAAGGCACCGACGCTGGAACTGTCGGTTACGACTTGTTGTTTCAAGGCGGCTTTTTCTTGACCGATGTCGCGAGTGTTGCGTTGATCGCCGCCGCAGTGCATCCTGGATCGAAAGTTATTGCAAAAACTTTGAGTAACCCTGTGCTTGTGTGGCTGGGGCGTCGCTCTTATGGCTTTTATTTATTTCACTGGCCGGTGTTTCAGTTTTATCGACGCTTTGCGGGTCAAGGATTGACACCGTATGAGTTTGTAGTTTTGGTCTTGCTTGCTCTCGCGCTCACCGAATTGAGTTATCGATATATTGAAACGCCAGTACGGCAGGGTGCCTTGTCGCGATGGTGGGCAGAGTTTCGCGAGCCAGCACATGGCGCACAACTCGTGCGACGGCAGCGGCGTATCGTGTTGGTCGCGTTAGCTTCGGTGCTGCCCGTGTTTGGTGTCGTCAGTTTGGCGACTGCTCGAGTCGCACTTGACGAGATTGCACAGAACTTGTCAGACAATGAAGGCAACACGGTTGATGTGCTGGGTAGCGGGCAAAGTGTCGGTGGCGGCGACGCAACTATTGCAGTGACAGCAACGACGATCGCTGGGCAGGTCGTGACCGCGACGACGACGCTTGACGGTCAAGTGATCGATGTGTTGGCGATCGGTGACTCGGTGATGTTGGGGGCAGCCAATGTTTTGACAGAGCGTGGCGTGACCGTCGACGCGGTGAAGAGTCGTCCGTATCGTCAGGCGCTTGAAATTGCCAACTTCATGAAGTCGGTGAATCGACTTGGCTCGGTTGTGATCATTCACTTAGGCACGAACAACACAGTGGATGAGTTGACGCTCGATGAAATTATGGTACCGCTGCGTGATGTGCCGCTGGTGCTGTTCGTGACGGTGCATGTGCCGAGTGAAGTTCGACAAAACACAAATAATCGGCGAATTAATGAACTGCCCGCGAAATTTGAAAATGTCAAAATTCTCGACTGGTATTCGGTTGCTTTGGCCCACCCCGAATATCTATATAGCGACAAAATTCATATTCGTCCCGCGGGGCAAAAGGTTTACGCCGATTTGATGATGCAAGCAATTGGTCGGCCTTGAGTTTTGTCGTAGGCTTACGCGCTATGACTACACCAGTTCGCATCACAGTTACCGGCGCGGCCGGACAAATCGGTTACGGAATTTTGTTTCGAATTGCATCTGGGCAGATGCTTGGTGCAAATACGCCGGTAATTTTGCAACTACTCGAAGTCACGCCGGCACTCGGTGCGTTGAACGGCGTAAAAATGGAACTCGACGACTGCGCATATTCGCCGCTCGTCGATGTGATCACTACCGATGATGCCAATGTTGCGTTTGGTGACGCAGATATTGCGTTGTTGATCGGCGCAATGCCGCGCAAAGACGGCATGGAGCGCGCCGATTTATTGACTGCAAATGGTGGCATCTTCAAACCTCAAGGTCGGGCGATTGCCAAAAACGCCAAGAAGAACGTCAAAGTTTTGGTTGTTGGCAACCCGGCGAATACGAATGCTTTCATCGCGATGAGCAACGCAACTGAGATTGATCCGAAGCAATTTACGGCGATGACGCGGCTCGACCACAATCGTGCGGTGGCGCAGTTGGCGCAGCGAGTTGGCAAACCTGTGACGGCGATCAAGAAGATGACGATTTGGGGAAACCATTCGGCG
>NSIC01000043.1 GCA_002737635.1 Acidimicrobium sp. | reverse complement strand
ATCTGCCCCTGAGCGCTGGGCTTGCGATTTACTAGACCATCGAAAGTCATGGCCAACTGGGGTCATGACTCGATTTGGAGATATTGCCGTCGTCGATCTGCCCAAAGAGCACTTCGACCTGATTTTCGTTTCAAATTTCTTAGAGCATCTTCCGACACCAGATCACGTTTATCGATATTTGATGCAATTACGACAGGCGCTAAAGCCAACCAGAAAACTGGCGATCATGGGCCCAAACTTTCGTTTTAGCGCCAACGAATATTACGACTTTGCCGACCATCTTCTGCCGCTGAGCGACCGCACAATCGAAGAACATCTGGCTGCTGTTGACATGAAGTGCGAAAGAATTATTCCGAGGTTTTTACCATTGGCTTTTCGCTCGCAAAGGCTTTCGCATCCGCTATTAGTGAAACTTTATTTGGCAGTGCCTTTGTTTTGGCGCATCTTCGGCAAACAATTTTTTATCGTCGCCACCAAGACGAACAATTAACTGACGAGGCGCCAGCTGACAAGCGGCACATCGCTATAGAGGCGCTCAATCTCATAAAACCTGCGCGTGTCGTCGTCGAAAACATGCACGACAACACTGCCGTAATCGATGAGGATCCATTGCTGTTGCGAAACGCCTTCGCTAGACAACGGCGAGCGACCAGCCTGCGTACGCACCGCGTCGGTGATGGCGTCACAAATCGTGCGAACCTGGCGTTTGTTGCCGGCGCTTGCGACAACAAAAAGATCGGTGATGGCGAGAACCTCGCCGACATTCAGCACCGTAATGTCGGTGGCCTGTTTTTCGTCGGCGGCTTGCGCGGCAATTTTTGCAATCTGCAGAGCCTCTGGTTGAATTTGAAAGTTTGTCATTCGTCGCCGTCGCTAAGGGTAGTCGTCGGAATCTCTGGATTGCTCTCGAGAAACTGAGCAAAAGTCGCGCCGATGACAATTTGCAGATCGATGCCTTGGGCTCGCTCGTTGGTTCGGCCCGCCGAAACTTCGCCAATGTAATTGGCCACATCTTCGACGCCAACCAAAACATTGCTGTCGACATAAAGCACCCGTGTCACCTCTTGGGGTGGGCCCGGCACCTCGCGGACCAAAGCAATGTTCAAACCTTTGGCCATTAACCGACGAACAATCTCACGGCTAACGACCGCGTTATTGAATGGACTATCAATCTGCACCGACAACTGCCCCGTGAGATCTGACCCGGTCTTTGATGTTGGCGCGACGCTGGCCATGATCATCGTCACTTCAGCAGCGTCAAGTTGATACATATCTAATGAGTTCGGATTCAAATCACCGGCTGGCACCGCCGTTGCCGCGAACTGCCAAACTTGTATCGGTCCAGAAATTAGTCGCTGAAAAAAAGATTTGAAGTCGGTTGGTGGTTCGACCGTTGAAACTGCTGGTTCAAGTTTGAGACCGAGACCCACGGTGTTGCCGATGGCCGTCAACACTGACTTTTGATGATTGAAACGCTCGGCCTCAGTTTGATCAATTTGGCGGGCCAGCAAAATGTCGACAAGCGTGGTTGTCTCAACTGTTGTACGACCGATCTTCGCAACTGTTCGTTGCGTACCATCAGGTTCGGTGTTGCGAACATCTGAATCTAAAAGAATTTCAGCGGGTCCAATCGGATTGAACAGTTCGACTAGATCGCTACGCTTCAAAATGCCCACCGTCGTGAACGAGACGTCAAGAAGACCTTCGACATCGGCGACAAAAGCCAACACGTCACCACCCGTATACGAGTCTGAAACTCGACGCGACTCTTCACCTTCGAGAACCTCGGCCATCGATTTAGCCGGCAACGAAACAATTGTGCCACCCAGACTGTTGCCAGAAAGAGCAACTATGTTGATCGACGTAATTTCGCTAGACGCGTTGACGGTTGCGAACAACGCAACTGGTGTGCTCGGAATTTTCAGCGTCGTGACATTATTGACATTCGTGCCGTTCCCCGAGTTGAGCACAGAGCTGTAGCCAACCACAAGACCGGCGGGCAATATCAACGCGGCAGCGATACCGCAACACAATGCGACGATTGCGCGCTGCTTTTGACGGTGCGGAATCGCCGTCACGAGTTTGAGCCGTACAAATTGCGAGCGGCAATGACTTGCATGACCTGATCAGGGACCAAATATTCGAGTGGTCGACCATCAATGAATCGCGCACGAAGATCGCTCGAACTCACTTCAAGTCGTGGCACTTCAACTCGATGCCAGTTGAATTCGCAGGGCGGCATTAGAGGCGAACCAGGTCGATCAACGACAACAAGTGTCGACAACTTGGCGATTTCGTTGGCGCGTTGCCACGAACCGAATTTTGCAGCAGCATCATCGCCGACGATTGTAAAAAGTTCTGCGCCGTGATATCGCTCGTGCAGAGCGGCCAAAGTATCGGCGGTATAACTCGGGCCACCGCGAGTGATTTCGTCGTCGCCCGCGATTAATCCATCAACACCTGCAATTGCGGCTTGCACCATGGCTAAACGATCTGACGCGCTGGCGACATCACGGGTGCCATGTTTTTGCCATGGATCGTTGGCCACCATCAGCACGACGAGGTCGAGTTTGAGCACATAACGGACATTTACAGCCGTAACAAGGTGGCCCAAGTGGGGCGGATCAAATGTTCCCCCGAACAGTCCGACACGCATTGGCACTATCAAAGTCTATGAGTCAAATAGCCCTCTGACCATAATCAGTGTGACGAAAGGCTTATAAAACTTGCCTCAAAAAATTATAAAAAATTCATTTACCTCTTGAACTATTTGTGCCGATGCCCTAATGTATCAATTCCCCCGAATACCCCCCATACAGAAAGAATCGAAACCCCCCATGTCTGACTCCATTGGCATCTACCTGAACGAAATTGGCAAAGTTGCGTTGCTCAACGCCGAAGATGAACGCAATTTGTCGAAAGCGATTGAAGCTGGTCGCGAAGCAAGAAAGCGTCACGAAAAAGGTGAACGCGGTGCGGCGATTCGTGCCGACATTCGCAATGCGGCTCGCGCCAAAGACCGGTTCATTCGTTCGAACCTTCGATTGGTTGTTTCGATCGCGCGTCGTTATCCGTTGCCACAGGGCATGGATCTTCTCGACTTGATTCAAGAGGGCAACCTTGGTCTTGAGCACGCAGTTGACAAGTTCGACTGGCGTCGTGGTTTCAAGTTTTCAACCTATGCAACATTCTGGATTCGTCAAGCGATTGGTCGTGCACTTGACCAAAAAGCAAGTCTGATTCGAATTCCTGGTGATCGTTCAGCAACTTTGCGTGCAGCGTTGCGTCAAGGTTCTGGTGATGCCGAAGGTTTGAGCGCGATGAACGCAGAACTTCATCGCCTTACAACACCAGTTTCGCTCGACAAAACAATCGGCGAAGATGGCGATGCAACTTTGGGCGACCTTGTGCCGAACGAAGACATAAGTCCAGAAGATGCCGTCATGGGCATGGTTGACACGAACTTGCTCGACCGTTTGCTCGACACACTCGACGAGCGTGCTCGCTATGCAGTTGAGGCTCGTTTTGGTTTGCATGACGGCGAGCGCAAGAGCTTTCGTCAAGTTGGCGAAGAACTCGGCGTAACCGCCGAAGCAGCACGACGCCTTGTAAGCCGTGCGGTAGATACGCTTCGCGACGACGCCGGCGAAATCCTCACCGTCTGAGGCTCGCCCTGGCAATAGGGTTATAACCATGAGCGCCCGCTGGACACCGTCTTCGTGGCAGAACAGTGTTGCCGCTCAACAACCAAAATGGCCCGACCAAAACGAGTTGGCGCAGGCACTTAAGCAGATTGGTTCGTATCCCCCACTTGTTTTTGCGGGTGAAGCGCGATCGTTGCTGGCGTCACTTGGTCAAGTCGCTAGCGGCAACGCATTTTTGTTGCAGGCCGGTGATTGTGCTGAGAGTTTCGAAGAATTCACGGCTGTAAATATTCGCGAAAAACTCCGCGTGATTTTGCAGATGGCGGTGATGCTTACTTATTCGATGGGTGTGCCTGTCGTAAAAGTTGGCCGCATCGCAGGACAGTTCGCCAAGCCACGCTCGAGTGACACCGAAAAAATTGGTGGCGTCGAGTTGCTGTCGTTTCGCGGTCACATGGTCAACGACCCGGCGCCACATAGCGAGTCGCGATTGCCAAACCCGCAACGACTCGTTCAGGCCTACCACCAATCGGCGAGCACGCTCAACTTGTTGCGCGCGTTCACCAAGGGCGGTTTTGCCGACCTGAATCGCGTGCATGCCTGGAACCAAGAGTTCGTCACGACGAGTGCCGAAGGCCAGCGCTACGAACAAGTCGCCGGTGAAGTTGAACGAGCACTCGCCTTTATGCGTGCGTGCGGTGTCGACACCGAGAGTCACAGCGCTTTGCATGAAGTTGATTTCTACACGAGTCACGAGGCTTTGTTGTTGGGATACGAAGAGGCGCTTACGCGGCAAGACTCGCTAACGGGCAATTGGTATGACTGCTCGGCGCACATGTTGTGGATTGGTGAGCGCACTCGCCAACTCGACGGCGCACACATCGAGTTTTTGCGTGGCGTCGGCAACCCTGTTGGTTGCAAAATTGGCCCCGAGACGACGACTGATTTTGTGTTGTCGTTGTGCGAAGTTCTTAACCCGTCGCGCGTACCTGGTCGTTTGACTTTGATCACTCGAATGGGCGCTGACAAAATCGAATCTGGTTTGCGACCACTAATTCGTGCAGTGCGCGACGCTGGACACCCTGTTGTTTGGGCCTGCGACCCGATGCACGCCAATACTTTTACTGCAACCAACGGGCGAAAAACACGCCACTTTGACGACATTATTCGCGAAATCACCGGTTTCGTCTTGGCTCATCGTGCCGAAAACACTTGGCCGGGCGGCATTCATATTGAGTTGACTGGCGACAATGTAACCGAGTGCTTGGGTGGCGCCGAGTCGGTAGAGCAAGAAGATCTCGATACGCGCTACGAGACGGTTTGTGATCCGCGACTTAATGCGCGACAGTCTCTCGATTTGGCATTTCGCGTCGCCGAATTAATTCGCGCAACAAAATAGCCCGATGCGGGCGTTCGAACTCGTTCGCGAATGGCCGGCGAGCAACACATCAATTTGCATCATTGATCGTCGCGGTGTCGCAAATACTTTTGGTGACACGACACGCACATCGAGAACCGCGTCTGTTTCGAAGTTGCTCACCGCGTGGGCGGCGCTGATTGCCGTCGAAGATGGTTCGACGAGTCTTGACGCCCAAGTCGGACAACAAGACTGCACACTCGCCCACTTGCTGGCCCACGCCGGTGGATACAGTTTCGACGGCACGGTGCCGATTGTCGCCGCGGGTCGTAAACGGATTTATTCAAATACGGGCTACGAGCTGATCGCCGACCATGTCGAGCAAGCTACTGAAATTAGTTTCAGTGATTTTTTGCGCGAGGCCATCTTTGAACCACTCGGCATGGCAAAAAGTTTCTTGCATGGCTCGGCGGCACACGATGTTGTTTCGTGCGTCGACGACTTGGTTGAGTTCGCACTCGAGTTGCGTAACCCGCAATTGATTACAACAAAGACGGCGAGTGTTGCAACAACAACGCAATTTGCCGAACTTGAAGGTGTCGTGCCTGGCGTCGGCAGATTTGATCCATGCAATTGGGGTTTCGGTCCAGAGATTCACGGCAGCAAACACCCACATTGGATGGGTACGCGAAACAGTGCATCGACGTTCGGTCACTTCGGTGGTACTGGTTCGTTTTTGTGGCACGACCCAACGAGCAATATCTCATGCGTCGGTTTGTGCGAAGTAGAGTTTGACGCTTGGGCGATGCATCATTGGCCGATTTTTTTTGATGCCATCGTGAACGAACTTTCGAGATAATACAACTATGACTATTAAAGAAAACCAGCGCGCTGATTTATTGCTGTTGCTATTCAGTGTTTTTGCAACCGCATCAGCGAACAGTGTCGTCTTTGCTTCGATGTCTGAGCTGCAAGAGCAATATAAATATGCTGATTCGGCGTTGGGGCTAATCGCCGGCACCGGCTTTGCTATGGGGCTTTTTGTGCAACTACTTGTCGCCCCTTTAGCCGACCGCGGGCATGGCAAGAAACTGATTCAAGTCGGCCTGGGGTTGGCGGCACTCGGCTCAGTGACCTTTGCAATTGGCGATTCGCTGCTGGTTTTTATTGTTGGGCGCGGCATCGTCGGTGCGTCAATCGGTTTAACTTTTCCGGCGGTGCGTGCCTTGGCTGCACACCTCGACGAGTCGCGCAGTGCCGAACGATTGGGGGCGGTTGCGGGTATGGAGATCGGCGGTTTCGTTTCTGGTCCACTAATTGGTTCGCTAATCATTGGTCCGTTTGGGCTTGACGCGACGTTTTTATTGTTTGGTGCACTCGCGGTTTTGGCTTTGTTTATCATCAGCCCACGCAAGTTTCCTGAATTGGCTTCGACTACAGAGTCGCAGCGCTTGAGTTTTGACCTATTGCGAATTCGCAACATTCGAGTGGCGTTGATCTTGACTCTCGCGGTCACGTTTCCGACTGGCATGTTTGACGCGCTGTGGGACAGATTCTTGGACGACCTTGGCGGCAACAACGCAATGACGGGTTTAACTTTTGCCGTCTACGGACTGCCGTTTATTTTCTTTTCAGCGCGGGCTGGCAAGTTGATCGATAAACGATCTCCGGTTGCCGTGGTGCTGTGGTTGGCTATACCGATCAGTTTGATGACAATTACCTACGGCGTTGTCAAACAGCCATGGGTAATTCTGGGCATCGGTTTAATTGAAGGATTTCTGCAGGCAACGATGATTCCGGCCGCGCTATCGGCAATTGCCAAAGCAGCGCCACATGGTCGAGCATCAGCAGCGCAAGGCTTGTCGGGTGCAATCACTGTCTTTGGGCAAATGATCACTGCGTTTATTGCGCCGACGATTTATGGCGCGTATGGCGCGTTCACAACTTTTTTTGTCGTTGCAGTCGGCATTGCCGTGATCGCTGGCATCGCCGGCATCATGCACCTGCGAAATTTAAATAGCTTGCGCTAGCGCGCGCTAATTTATTTCAAACGCTCGATGATCATCGCCATGCCTTGGCCGCCGCCAACGCACATCGACTCGAGACCAAATCGCTTGTCGGTGTGTTGCAAGCCGTTGATCAGTGTCGTCATGATGCGAGCACCAGTCATGCCAAAAGGGTGACCGAGCGCGATCGCCCCACCGTGCACGTTCAGTTTCTCCATCGGAATACCCAAGTGTTTTGCCGACGGAATAACTTGCGCGGCAAACGCCTCATTGATTTCGACCAAGTCGATTTGATCGATAGTCATGCCCGCACGCTTTAGTGCTTGACGGCAAGCCTCGATTGGTCCGAGTCCCATGATTTCTGGATTCAAACCTGAAACACCAGACGAAACGATTCGCGCCAAAGGTTTTAGCCCGAGTTGTTTGGCTTTCGTGTCGCTCATCACCATGACTGCGGCGGCGCCGTCGTTTAACGGGCACGCGTTGCCCGCGGTGATTTGACCATCAGGGCGGAATACCGGCTTGAGACCTGAGAGTGCCTCAACAGTTGTGCCGGCGCGCGGGCCATCGTCTTTGGCGATGACAGTGCCGTTCGGCAAAGTGAGTGGCGTGATCTCGCGATCAAAGAAACCGTTTTCTTGGTTGGCGACAGCGCGTTGCTGACTGCGTGCACCGAATTCATCCATTTCGCGGCGCGTTACACCTTCGAGTTCGCGAACATTTTCGGCTGTCTGACCCATGGCGATATACATGTCGGCCAAACCTGCTGGGGCCGACCAAACACCTTGACCGCCAGCGGCACGCGCTTTTGTGCGCTCGCCTGATGGTTTGAAAATTGCATTCGGTGCGGTGTCGCTTGCACCAGATGCGTAGCGACTAACAGTTTCGACGCCGGCTGCAATGAAGCAATCACCCTCGCCAGATTTAATTGCGTGCGCCGCCATGCGAATTGTTTGCAAACTCGACGAGCAATAGCGGTTAACAGTTACACCAGGCACATTGTCGAGCCCAGCAAGCACGGCTACGACGCGAGCGATGTTGAAACCGCCTTCACCCGCAGGTTGGCCGCATCCCATCATCAAGTCTTCGACATCGTCGGCTTTGAGTTGCGGCACTTTGGCCATCAATGCACGCACGATTTGCGCCGACATATCATCGGGACGCAATTCGGTGAGCGTGCCTTTATTCGCGCGACCAATCGGGCTTCGGGCTGTTGCAACAATGACTGCTTCTGGCATGACTCGTGCTCCTTAAATTTTGCGCATTTAACGTTGCAAAACCCTAGCCGTTACCCGACCTTTTCGCGAAGTCACTCAACCACATAATAAGAAACGTGGGCGTCATAGTAGAACCTCTGCAAGCGAACTCCGGACAATGAAATGTTTTCTTTGAGGGCGACTGTTTCGCCCTGCCAGCGCTTCTGGCCAGCCTCATCAAAGCCAACCACCCCACCTCGTGGAACTAGAGGTAAAAGATGTTTGAGTGCGACCGTAGTCGGCTCATAGATATCGAAGTCCATATATAAGAATGCGACAATTAAATATGGATTGTCTTTTACATACTGTGGAATTGTTTTGATCGCATCACCTTTGACCAACTCAACTTTCGGAATGTGACCGATCGTGCGATTCTTATCTTGAAGCGCGACCCAGTTTGCCAAATGCTCGTAGTCGGTGTTTTGCATGTGTCCGACAACCCCGTCTGGATCATGCTTGGTGATAGATGGAAAACCTTCAAAAGTGTCAAAGCCGATAATCTTTCTGTTGAAATTAGCTGGCTCAAGAATTGTGGAGAGATGCTGGTAAAGCATCAATGAGTTTCCGCGATGCACACCGCACTCGACAATTGAGCCGTGCACATTTAGAATTTTCTCGAAAAGGTGAATGCGAGTCAGTATGAGTGTGACTAATTGCCGGTCTAAATAAACAAATGGGGCTTCAGCCACATCTTCGGCCGATATTCGACCAAACATCTCAGTGCGCTCTTTTCGATATTCGATTTCGGAGCTGATTTCCGTCCGCTTTTCACCTATGTTCTCTTTGAATAACGACTTTTTTTCCACCCTTTGACATTACCTGAAGTCACGTCGTCTGATTCAGAGAATTGTGCGCCAAAGTTCTATTCTGTTGCCATGCAGTTATTCGATGTGCGCCTCGAAGACATCGACCTTTCAGCGCCAGAATTTTGGCGCGGCCCACGCGACTTTCGCGAGTCGGCTTTTGCCAAACTGCGCGACGCAGATCCATATCGATTCTTCGAAGAAATGGAGCTAGCAATCGCCCCGAAAGGCCCTGGCTATATTGCCCTCACCCGCCACGACGACATCTGGCATGTGAGTCGCAACCCGCAACTTTTCTGCAGCGGCAAAGGTTCGAACATCATCGACCTCTCACAAGAACTCAACGAGTTTTTCGGCTCGATGATCAACATGGACGACCCGAAACATTTTCGCCTGCGGTCAATTGTTTCGAAAGGTTTTACTCCACGCGAAATTTCGCGCATCGAAGAATACGTCAAAGTCAAGGCGCGAACGATCGTCGATTCTGTTTTAGATGAATTTGCCGACAAAGAGTTCGACTTCGTTGACGCGGTCGCCGCCAAGTTTCCGCTGCAAATAATCTGCGAGATGATGGGCATCCCCGCCGAAGACGAGCGACAAATATTTGAATGGACGAACACGATTTTGGGTGCGGGCGACCCTGACTTCGGTGGCAGTTTCGAAAAGCTCATGGAAGCCGCGATCGGAATGTTCTCTTATGCTCAGGCTCTGGGCGAAGCGCGCCTAGCGAAACCAACCGAAGACTTAACCAGTGTGATGATGCATGCCGTTGTTGATGGCGAGCGTCTCACGAGCCAAGAGTTCGGCAGTTTTTTTATCCTTCTAGTTGTCGCAGGCAATGAGACGACCCGAAATGCAATAACTTACGGCATGTTGGCGCTGACCGAAAACCCCGACCAGCGAAAAACTTGGTTCGACAATTTCGATACACACACGAAAACCGCCGTCGAAGAAATCGTTCGCTGGGCAACACCGGTTATTCACTTTCGCCGTACGGCTACTGCCGACACTGAGATCAACGGCTTCAAGGTCAGCGCCGGTCAAAAAATTGTGCTGTTCTATAACTCAGGCAATCGTGATGAAAGAGTTTTCAAAGAGCCATTCAAGTTTGATGTCACTCGTACACCGCAACCAGTTCAGATCGGCTTTGGCGCCGGCGGCCCCCACTTCTGTCTTGGCGCCAATCTGGCACGACGCGAAATCGCCGTAATGTTCGACGAGATTCGTCGCCGCGCGCCGAATCTAACGATCACTGGCGAACCCGCCTATTTGCAAAGCAGTTTCATCAACGGCATCAAACGCATTAACTGCCGCCTCAACTAGCTGTCAAAACAGAGTCGCTAATTGCGATGGGCTAGTCGAGGGTGGCTGGGGTGTGGACCAATGAAAGTGGGCCGTGGTTGATTTTTGGCAAGACATATTTGGCGAACAGGTCGCACTCTTTGATGTGCGGGTAACCCGACAAAATGAACGC
>NSIC01000042.1 GCA_002737635.1 Acidimicrobium sp. | reverse complement strand
GATGACTTTGCCGTCGCTGTTAGTGCGCAAGCGGGGCAAAATCGCCACGGGGTTCGAAACTTTCTTGGCCGCAGCCAATACTTCGGCGGTTGTGCTGTAATTCGCCAAGAACTTTAAGTTTTCTGAAGTTGGCGGAAACATCGCCAGTTCTCCACGTGTGAGTTTGTCAAGTGCATCTTGAGGTCGTACCCACAAACTCGCAATAGTTTCTAGCGAATCGTGCAACGGCTCTTGCGACTCGGGGGCGTCAGCAACAAAAAATCGTGTGTCAAACCGTCGTGCCTCGCCAATGGGCGTGATCCAGTGACTGACATAGTGGATAGAACCAGCAATGAGTCTCAAACTCTCGCGCTGACAGAGTTCGATCATGTTCAACGACGAGTCATGCACACTACTGCGCGCGCGTGCAAAGCGATCTTCCGTTTCGTCGTCATCAAACGCCACAGTTTGATTCGTTTTTGTATCGCGGGCGAGCAACACGCCAGCTTCTTCAAAACACTCGCGAATTGCAGCCACCCAATAGGCGAGACCGCCACTTGGTATCTGCAAAATCGCGCTCGCCTCAAAGTCGTTCAGCCCATCACAGAAGGGCTCGAGCGCTTCGACACCGTCAGTCGCGTCGACTTTACCGCCAGGAAACACATACATGCCTCCGGCAAATGCAGCACCGTACGTGCGTTGCAACATAAACACCTCAAAGCCATCATCGACATCGCGAATCAACATCACGGTTGCTGCCGGTCGAAGCGCACTTTTGTCGTCAGCCGAAGATCTTTGATTGGCGCCAGAACTAGTCACGACAAGATAGTACGACTAGCCATAACTGTGAATCTCATTGAAAAACCTGGGCGCTTCACTCGCAGTTCGGCGATAGGTTCAAAGCAATGAATCGCGTGTCGGTCGACACTGCGGGACGTCCACCTTCGGTGGATGCACTCGCACGAGAGCTATCGCTTCGCCATTCGTTACCACATGCTTTGCTCGTCGATTTTGCGCGTCGCGCCATCGCCGACATGGCAACAACTGCCCCAACTTCACGAGTTTCCGTAAAAGAATTCGCCGATCAACTCGCAACTGAGTTTTCACAAAGTTTGTTGCGCGATGTCATCAATGCCACGGGCGTCTTGTTGCATACGAACCTCGGCCGCGCACCAATGGCGATGCAAACTTCTAATCGCGCATCAAATCTCGAACTTGATATGTCGTCAGGCGAGCGCGGTTCGCGTCAATCAACCGTTGGCAAATTGCTCGCGTTGCTTTGTGGCGCCGAATCGGCAATTGTCGTCAACAACAACGCCGCCGCGGTGCTGTTGGTAGTTGCCGCATTGGCAAATTCACGCGATGTCGCAGTCTCGCGTGGCGAGAGCGTCGAAATTGGTGGCAACTTTCGCATTCCCGAAGTTACCGAGCAGTCGGGCGCACGCTTGGTCGATGTCGGCACGACCAACCGCACGAGATTGCGCGACTACAAAAAAGCGATCGACAAACGCGGCAACGATATTGCGCTTGTGCTTAAAGTGCATCCGTCGAATTATCGTGTTTCGGGTTTTGTCGAAGACACACCAGTTCGCGAACTGGCCACTTTGTCGGTGCCTGTTGCCGCAGATATTGGTTCAGGTCTGATCGACAACACTTGTCCGTGGCTCGAGTCGCGCACGCCAAGTTGGTTGAGTAACGAACCCGCCGCACGACAAACAATCGATGACGGTGCTGCGCTGGTGATGTTTAGTGGCGACAAACTTTTTGGTGGCCCGCAGTGTGGCGTGATTGCAGGTCGCGCAGATCTCATCGAGGCTTGCGCGCAACATCCCCTCGCGCGCGCCCTTCGCCCAGGTTCAACGACAATGTTCGCGATGCAAAGTCTGGCGATTTCGTATCTCGGTCGCACGGCGACGAAAGATATCGCATTTTGGAAGATGGCGACGATTGCGATTGCAGAATTACAATCACGCGCCGAAAAAATTATTACCTCGGCAAAAACTGGTGAAATTTGCACGCTCGACTCGGTACCGGGTGCGGGCTCGGCCCCCGGCGCAACTATCGCTTCAATCGGCATCGTCCTTAACGGCAACTATCTTTCAAAATTGCGGATGAACGACACGCCGATTATTGCGCGCGTCAAAGACAACAAAACTTTTCTCGATCTGCGTACGATTCAGCCAGACGATGACGCAATAGTTGTTCAGGCTCTACAACGGCTTGCAGAATAATTTTTAATGACTGTTATCGCCACGGCAGGTCATGTCGACCACGGCAAGTCGTCGCTCGTGCTGGCCTTAACTGGCACCGACCCTGATCGTTGGGCCGAAGAAAAGCGTCGCGGCATGACCATCGACCTGGGTTTCGCGCACACTCGGTTGCCTTCTGGTGCAACGGTGAGTTTCATCGATGTGCCAGGTCATATTCGCTTCTTGCGCAACATGCTCGCTGGGGTTGGCGCAATTGACGGCTGCATCTTGGTCGTCGACGCCAAAGAAGGTTGGATGCCCCAAACTGAAGAGCATTTTCAAATCCTGAAACTTCTGGGTCTGAATCATGGCGTCGTTGCATTAACCAAAACTGATTTAGTTGATTTTGAACTTGCAACGGCCCGTCGCAGTGAAATCAAAGCAAAGTTACGTGATTCGTTTTTGAGCGAGGCACCGATCGTCGGTGTTTCGGTGGTTACATCGACTGGTTTCGACGAAATTCGTCTCACACTTGACGCACTAGTTGCTGAATCACAAAGTATCAGCGCCAGCCGAAACAGAAATAGACCACGACTCTGGGTCGACCGTTCGTTCTCGGCGCGTGGGGCGGGCACGGTCGTCACCGGCACTTTGATCGACGGCTCGATAAAACTCGACGATGAGTTGACGGTGATCCGCACACAACAACGCGTGCGTGTGCGCGAAATTCAGCAGCATGAACAGTCGGCGAATGAACTTGCGCCCGGTCATCGATGTGCGCTGAATCTGGTGGGGGTCAGTCACGACGAAATCTTCCGTGGCGACGCGTTGGTCAACAAAGATCAATGGCTGCCAAGCACGATGTTTGATGCTTCTTTAACAATCGTGCCGACGTTGCAACACCGCGTTACCCGCCGCGGAAGTTATTCGGTGTATATCGGTTCAGGTGAGTTCGCCGCCAAAATTCGTTTGATCGGCACACGCGAACTGCATGCCAGCGAGAGTGCCTTCGTGCGCATTGCGCTGCCAACCGCGATTCCGATTTTGCCAGGTGATCGTTACATCTTGCGCGAATCGGGTCGACAACAAACAATTGGCGGTGGTGAGGTGCTGGATATATCCCCAACTGTGCGCGCGTCAAAAGCAAGACCTGATCGCTCAGTCGATCGTGTAATTAGCGAGCGTCAATGGATCACCGTAAAAGATCTCGAACTTTTGACGGGCGAAATTCGACAGCCAGTAGTTGGCAGTTGGCTGACAACACCAAAACTTTTAGACGAAAAGCGAAAAGAATTGGCGATCAAACTCACCAAGAGCTCTGAAGCGTTAGAAATCTCACGACTCAAACCTCACGAGCAAGCAGTTCTTGCGGCGCTGCCCGACGTCGTTGTCGAGATGGGGCGCGCTCGCATCAAAGGCGCGTCATCAATAACCGAGCATCCGTATGTTGGTCTGTTCACCAAGGCGGGTGTGACACCTCCGGATACAAAGACGCTCGACAGAAACATCGTCCGACAAATCGTGCAACGGGGTTTGTTCGTCGACATCGACGGCACGGTGTTTCATGTCAGCGCACTCGAAACAGCACGCCAAGAGGTACTTAAAATTCTGCAGCAATACCCGCAAGGGTTCACTGTTTCGCAATTTCGCGAAAGTCTCGGTATCACTCGCAAACACGCAGTGCCGTTGCTCGAGGCTCTTGACCGACGAGCAATCACGAAACGATCTGGTGACTTGCGTGTTGGCGGTGCAAGGCTCAATGGCGAGCCAACACAAGCCTAAAAATTATTCGCTTTTGGGTTTGCGCATCTCGCGATAATCGCGCGCCGCACCTTCGAGTGGCTCAACTTCAAGCGTCACACCATCGATCGCCGCAACGCGCAACTCTTGACCATCTTGAAGTGGTGTGGCGCGATTTGTGCGCGCTCGCCAGTCGGCCTCGTGAATACGAACGATGCCCAGCGGATTAATCGTGCCTACGGCCCGACCAGTGCTGCCGATCATCCACTCGCGACCGATCGTGGGTGTCGCAAAACGTGTGCGCACCATCGACGGCATGCCAACGACAAATGCCAACGAGATTGAAATCATCCCACTGACAAATGTCAGCCACGAGAGTTGAATTTCTCCACCGTCGCTGCTTCGAAACAAAGTCAAACTGCCAATCGCCAGCAAAACGAGACCAGCCCCCGTAAAAAATCTTGGAATGCCAACTTGCACATCAATCGCCAACAACAACATTGACACGATGATCACCGCAAGACTCGCGCCACGAATCGGCAGAGTAGCCAGACCGTGACTGCCGAATACGACGCAAATTGCACCAACGACGCCGGCGATGCCGATGCCCGCGGTAAAAAATTCAAAGACGAGCAGTGCCAGACCGATTATCAAAAACAAAAATGTGACCGGTGGACTAGCCGCCGTATGCAAAAGTCGTTCAAGCAAACCAAGCTTGAAAAATCTGGTCGTCGCTGCTTCACGAATCAGTTCATCGCCTGATTCAGATTTCACATCGACAACTGTCTGCAAAACTCGACCTTTGATCGAAAGTCCGTTCATCGCCAAGAGCATGTTGCGCAGCACAGGCACACCGTCGTCGTCGGTTGTCAGTTTCAGTGCGCCAAGTCGCTTGGCATCTTTTGAGTTGAGTGTCGTCGTGCGCAATGTCGCTGAAGCGTCACCAAAACTCACTTCGCCGGCGCTCGTCATCAGCAATTTTCCGGTTTTACCGATTCGCGTGCCGTCGGCCATCGCCGAGACATCGGCAACCGCCAGCAGTTGTGCCGCACTGCCGTAGGCGCGCGCAGTTGTCGGCCCAACCCATACAGCGATTGGTATTTTCGACTCAATAATCTTGTTGAACAGTTCTTCCATGCGCGTTGTTGAAACAACACCACCCAATGAATTGACTTGCAAAATAATTGCCTGCGAACTCGACGATTCGGCTCGATCGATCGCTTGCTCAATATCACTGACGACGATCTCGTCGATCAAGCCGTTCACTTCGACTACATCTACTGGGGCCAGATCGTTGGTGCCACCTTCGGCGTTCACAGTCGTTGACGCACCAAAAGTCACTGCAAGCGCCGAAGCGAGCATCGCAATCGACAACACCTTTCGCAATTTAATCATTGATTTTTGTTATCCGTTCCACAGATGTTCGTGCGTGGCGTTTACGCTAACATTTGCGCGTGCATATTTTGTTGGCAACTGATGCTCAGTGGGTGCTCGATGAAGTGCATGCAGCCCTTGGCACACCTGACACTTCGTTCGTCGTGTGCAGAGATGGTCGTGATGTGTCGCGTGCCATAAAGCAACGCACACCCGATCTGGCAGTTTTAGATTTGCAATGCGGCTCAATGGGCGCAATGGCAGTCACAATGGATTTACGCCTTGACCACAGCGATGGCCGCTCGCCGATGGTGCCAGTTTTGATGTTGCTCGATCGAGTCGCCGATGTGCATCTGGCTAAGCGCAGTGGTGCGCAAGGTTGGCTGATCAAGCCACTTGATTCGTTGCGCCTTCGACGCGCAGCAGATGCAATTGTTGCTGGCAATCACTGGCACGAAGGCGTGCCAGCCGAAGTTTAAAAACTATTTTCGGTTCGCGACGATTACTTCGGCAATTTGCAGAGCGTTAAGTGCTGCGCCCTTGCGCAAGTTGTCGTTCGAGACGAACAGCGTCAGGCCTTTGTTGCCATCGATCGAGAAGTCTTGGCGAATTCGACCCACAAAGCTTGGGTCTTTGCCCGCAGCAATCAGTGGTGTCGGCACATCTACGACGCTGACACCGACAGCAGTCGACAAAATTTTGCTGGCCTGCTCGACGGTGATGTCTCTCTTGAATTCAAGTGTCAGTGAAAGCGAGTGACCAGTGAATACTGGCACTCGAACGCATGTGCCCGAAACGCGCAAATCGGGAATATGCAAAATCTTTCGTGATTCGTTGCGAAGTTTTTTCTCTTCGTCGGTCTCAAGCATGCCGTCGTCAACCAAAGTGCCCGCAAACGGTATGACATTGTAAGAAATGGTGCGCGGAAACTTAACCGCAGGTTTGAACGCGATTGCCTCGCCGTTGTAAGTGAGATCATTGGCTCTCGGCGCGCCAGTTTTGATTTGTTCGTGCAATTCATCCACGCCAGAAACGCCCATGCCACTGACGGCTTGATAAGTGCTGGCAATCATGCGCACCAGCGAGGCTGCGTCATGCAACGGCTTGAGTACCGGCATCGCCGCCATAGTTGTGCAATTCGGGTTGGCAATGATGCCGAGTTTCGCGTTCGCAATGTCTTCGGGGTTGACCTCAGAAACGATCAGCGGCACATCAGGGTTCATACGCCACGCCGACGAGTTATCGATGACGATCGTGCCTTGCGCCGCATATTTCTCGGCGAGCGCCCGCGAAGTTGTTGCACCAGCCGAGAAAATTGCGATATCTAGATCGCTTGTGTCGGCAGTTGATGCGTCTTCAACTGTTATTTTCTGACCGTCCCATTCGATTATTGAGCCGGCTGACCTTGCAGACGCAAAGAATCGCACGGTTGTGGCAGGAAATTTTCGTTCAATCAATAACGTGCGCATCACGCTGCCGACCATGCCGGTCGCGCCGACAATACCGAGAGATAGTTTTTTTGTCACGCGTTCAGGATACTTGAGCGACCAACCACCAGTGGCTTGGATTAATTCTGTTCGTTGGCACGGTTTTTACGCTTTCGTTTCGGGCATCGACAACCGACATTTTGCGCTTTATCGAGTGGAATATTTTGACTTCGCTAAGTTGCGACTCGAAATTTTGCAACACCGTGTCGGGTTTGAGTCTGTTGGCTTGCCAACCAAGACGAGTTGACCAGCGCCAGCGCGCAAGACGTCTACCCAGAACGGGCATTTTCCACAAGCGACGTACGGCAACGCCAAGCGGTACGAGTGCAATATCTTTGCGCACCCAAGTGCGAAAGTTAAGCACGACCAGACCGCCGCTGCGAGTAACACGAATTGCCTCACCAACAAGGCTGAGAGCGTCTTGGGGCTGACAGTGCTGCAAAGTAATGTAGGAAAAAGTCATGTCGACCGAGTCATCGGCACGCCCGAGAGTTTTGCCGTTGGCAACATGCAATGTGCTTAATCGATCAATGCGACCAAATCTCGCAACTGTTTGTCGACATCGCTCGAGAAATGCAGAGTCAACATCGGTGGCGATCACTGCGTTGCAACGATTTGTAAAACTTGATGTCATGCGGCCGATGCCGCTGCCTATTTCAAGAAGTGTCGAGTTCTCGAATCGAAACGACTCGAGGTGCAACAACCGAATGTATCGCTGCACCTCTTTGTCGCCGGTTTCAACGAAGGCCTTGAGCGTTAGTTCGTCACCAGTTTCGTTGTTGAAGACCCATCCTGTTTCACGCACCATATCGTCGGCAGTCAGATCGTTGTCGGCGAGGTTTCCCGCCGAATTCCATGGCAGGTGATGTGCGCGCAAACCTA
The DNA here is from genome assembly GCA_002737635.1 of Acidimicrobium sp. Taxonomy (GTDB): domain Bacteria; phylum Actinomycetota; class Acidimicrobiia; order Acidimicrobiales; family Ilumatobacteraceae; genus BACL27. Next base: position 3,011 of record NSIC01000042.1, on the reverse strand, counting down.
TGACGCGACGAGACTTCATGTGCAGTTCAATTTAGTTGTTATTTGCGCACTGGCAGCGGCGCTGAATAGTCCTCGCCACTATCAAGATCGAATGCCGTGTGCAACGAGCGCACGGCTTTTTCGAGCATCGGTGCAGCCACAACAACCGAGATTCGAATCGTGCTCGTTGAGATCATTTCGATGTTGACATTGTTGTCGGCAAGAACACGGAACATTTTTGCGGCGATACCCGGGCTCGACTTCATGCCCGCGCCCACGAGCGAAATCTTGGCGATGTTCGTGTCTTGCGTTACGCCGGTCGCACCAACTTGCTTGGCGATTCTTTCGACAATTGGTTGTGCGATTGCGACGTCTGTTTTTGGCAGGGTGAACGAAATATCGGTGGTGCCAGCAGTCGAAGTGTTCTGCACGATCATGTCGACGTTGACATTTGCGTCGGCAAGAGGCTCGAACAGTGCCGCAGAAACACCAGGTTGGTCGGGCACGCCAAGCACGGTGATTTTTGCATCGCTGGCATCGTGAACTACTCCCGAGATGATTGGTTCTTCCATGTTTTTTTCTCCTTTTCGTTCTTCGCTTGTTATCCAGGTGCCTTGCTCCCAAGTGAAACTTGAGCGCACATGAATCGGCACGTTGTGGTTGCGAGCAAATTCGACGCTGCGCAGCGCCAAAACTTTGCTTCCCGCACCAGCCATCTCTAACATCTCGTCAAACTCGAGGTGTTTTAATTTGCGAGCCTGGGGCACAATGCGCGGATCAGCGGTGAACACGCCGGTTACATCCGTATAAATTTCGCAGGCGTCGGCTTTTAACGCAGCGGCGAGCGCAACAGCAGTGGTGTCGCTGCCACCGCGACCGAGCGTCGTGATTTCTTTTGCGGTGCTTACGCCTTGAAAGCCGGCGACGACCGCAACTTTGCCTTCACCAATTGCTTCGCGAACTCGGTCGCCTTTAATTTCGAGAATTTTCGCGCGACCGTGCACCGTATCGGTGATGATGCCGACTTGACTGCCGGTAAAACTCATCGCTTCGACACCCAGGTCTTGTAGTGCCATGCACAGCAAAGACATGCTGATTCGTTCGCCCGTTGTTAGCAACATGTCCATTTCGCGACCAGTCGGGGCTGAAGATACTTGGCGAGCGAGGTCTAACAAGTTGTCGGTGGCCTTGCCCATTGCCGAAACAACGATCACGAGCTGATTACCCTGCGCTTTTGTGGCCGCAATATGGCGCGCGACATTGCGCATGCGTTCAGGGTCGGCAACTGATGTGCCACCATATTTTTGAACGATCAACGCCACGGGCTTCAACGCTAGCCGTGCTGGTGTTGCCGACCTGTAGCATTTTCTCCTCATGGGCACAGACAAACGAAATCGTCAAAAAGAAAATCGTCGAGCACGCCAAAGCGAACTTGAAAAGCAGATTCAACGACAGAAAGTGATTCGTCGTGGCACCCGTATTGCACTGCTTGTTGGTGCTGTTGTTGCGATTGTTGCCGCGATCAGCCTGTGGCCCGAGAGTGACGACGCGCAGACGCAAGAAACAACTGAGAGTTCCGTAGCCGAAACACCTGAGACAACAGTTGCGCCGGCGCCAGCAGGACCATTCGAATATGGTCAAGGCGAGTGTGCACCAACCGATGGCTCGGGCGATCAAGTTCAAAAATTCACTGCTGCACCAAAACTTTGTATTGATCCAGCAAAGACTTATACGGCGCTGGTCTCAACCAACAAAGGTGACCTAACGATCGTTCTCGACGCAACTAAGGCACCGGGCACGGTCAATAATTTCGTCAACTTGGTGCGATCAAAGTATTTTGATGGCACCGTTTGTCATCGCGCGATACCAAGTTTTGTTGTGCAATGCGGTGACCCAACTGCAACAGGTTCTGGCGGGCCTGGCTACTCAATTGCCGACGAACTTCCGGCAGCGGGCGAATACAAATTCGGCTCACTGGCGATGGCCAACTCGGGGCCAAATACAAACGGCAGCCAATTCTTTATTATTTCGGGCGAACAGGGTATGACGCTTCAGCCGAATTATTCGTTATTCGGTCAAGTGACAAACGGTCTCGACACGACGTTGCCGGCGCTTGATAAAGCAGGCAACGCCGACCCATCATCAAATGGCGTGCCACCAACCGAAGAAATACGAATAATCTCGGTGACAGTTATCGAAAGCTAATAGCTGCTAAACCAGCAACTCTGCACGCAGTGCAGTGAAAGTCTTTTCATCAACACCGATTTCGCGCAGATAGTTCTGCACCGAACCGTGCTTTGCGTTTAGGTCAGAAAGAATAATTGCCATTGCGCGCGGGTCCGAAGCAGCAAACCGTGCTGGCATATTTGCATAAGCATTTGCCAACTCAGGCTGGTTGACTTCTGCCCATTTAATTAGACGCTTGTGACCGTCGGCAGTTTTTCCGTAGTCGGCGCTGATAATTTCTTCGGGCACACCAAGAATCGACAAGATAAACGCGGCGAGTACACCCGTGCGATCTTTGCCAGCGGCACAGTGAAAAACTGCGGGCAAGATATCTTGCTCGGAGATTAATTTAATCGCATCGGCAAACTTCTTTGATGCGTGTTCGAGCATCTCGCGATACGCCCATACCAAAAATTCAACGACATCTTCAATCTCGGGTGTATCGCCGTCGTTCCAGGTTGCATCAATTATCGGCAAATGATGAAAATTGACTGGAAACTGTTTCACCGGAAATGTGCCACGAGTTTTAACTTCGTTTGGTGTGCGCAAGTCAATAACGGTTTGCACGCCGAGATCTATTACAGCTTGAGCATCTTGCGGTGTAAGTCGATATAAACCGTCGGCACGAAACAGGGTGCGCCACTTAGTGGTTTGACCATCAATCGTTGGATACCCGCCCAGGTCGCGAAAGTTGTGCACCGCCTCAAGGCTGATCAATCGTTGCGGATCATTGATTAGCGCTGAGACCTGTTTACTATTCACCCGCCCGAGGTTATCGGTATCGGGTGAACTCAAGATGAGCACCA
>NSIC01000041.1 GCA_002737635.1 Acidimicrobium sp. | reverse complement strand
ATATGCGGCTCAAGCACGATTATTCACCGCGCCTAAACCTTTCTGTTCGTAAGCAGCGACGATGTCAGACACAATTTTGTGCCGCACGATGTCACTGACGCCAAGATGCACGAACGAGAGACCTTCAATGCCAGTGAGGATTTTCTCGAGACCGAATAGACCGCTGCGATTATCCGGAATATCAACCTGAGTCATGTCGCCGGTTACGACAACTTTCGAACCGAAACCGATGCGTGTTAAAAACATCTTGATTTGCTCTGGTGTCGCATTCTGCGCTTCATCTAAAATAATGAAACTATTGTTAAGTGTGCGACCACGCATATATGCAAGGGGCGCCACTTCGACAATTTGTTTTTCGACAAGTTTTTGTGCACCTTCGGCGCCAACCATGTCATGTAGCGCATCGTAAAGAGGCCGAAGATAGGGGTCAAGTTTGGCCATCAAATCGCCCGGCAAGAAGCCAAGTCGCTCACCGGCTTCGACCGCGGGTCGCGTAAGAATTATCCGTTGAACAGATTTTGTCTGCAAAGCATGAACCGCCATCGCGATCGCCAACCAACTCTTGCCAGTGCCTGCAGGTCCAAGACCAAATGTGATGACATTCTCACGAATTGCATCAACATAATGTTTTTGGCCCGATGTTTTAGGGCGAACTGGTTTGCCTTGATTTGCCCGCATAATGTCGTGAGTCAATACCGAACTTGGTCTTTCGTGCAAGCGCAACATCTCGATGCTTCTCGCGACGACGACGGTGTTCAGATTTTCGCCACCTTGTAGCAATGAAGTTAATTCTTCAAACAGACTGCCGACTGTGTCGGTTTCGGTGCCGGAGATTGAAATCTCGTTACCACGAACTCGAATAGTCGTGTTTGGAAACTCAGTTTCTATAAGTCGAAGATGTGCGTCTCTCTCACCGAGCAAACTTGACATTAAGTGTGAACCTGGCACAACAACCGTCACTGCGGCTACGGAAACACTCATCGCTGCCTAAAGACTATCTCGCCCCAGACTTTTTAGATTTTTTGGCTTTTTTGGCTTTGGATTAAGTATTTCTAACCAACTCACTAATTGGTACATCTTGACCATCGTTGCTGATCGGCGACTTGGCGAAATTAAGCGCAAAATAGCGTTGAGTAGACAACGGCAAAAGTTCGACATCGCCAACTAACTTGGCCATGCGATATAGCAATTCTGCTGCCCCGCCTTTTGCACCAGGCTGATGAAGTTCAGGAACATCGAACACCAGTAACGCACCATCGCGAGCCTCGGCGGTTAACGCCTGCCGAGCGAGCATGACATTTGCGCCTTTGGCATCGGCTGCTGGATCAACAACAACCCAGACGATGTAATGAACTTGGCCCGCACGATAACGATCAGGAAAATGTTTCTCAAAATAAATGTCGCTCAACCAACGCGTTGCTGAAACATCAGTTGATACCAGCGTCATTGCCACGGGCAAAGAATCGCTCCAGACGACCCAGACGCGATTTGAGTCGCGCGAGATTTGCTCGTTGAACTCATCTTGGTCGAGCATCTCGTGTGTAACCGTCGCCTCGGCCGTCGGCAAATACGCCGTGCGATAGAGTCGCCACAATTTTTCGCGCAATGCTAGGTCAACAACATTCGAGTGTCGAGTGACGAACATGGGCGCAGTTCTTTCTCGGCGCAAAACGCCGACTAAGGGACTAGAACCCCGCCTGCCAAAAGTTTAGAACATCTGTAGTACCGTTTTCGTGATGTCAAAGGCCGTTTCCCGTGCGGCATGGGTGATGATCGGTCTAGCTCTCGTCGCTACAGGCCTGCATATGTTTGAAGTCAGTTCTGTTTCAAACGACCTGATCTACCTCGTTGCCACCATGCAGGTTTTTGTCGCAGTTATTTTTGGTGTGGTGGTGAACAAGCCCGATCGTCGTGTCTGGCCCGCGTTGTTGCTGCTAATCGCAGTCTTGATAACTGCGCAGATATTTGACAACCGAGATTCGACCACAGGTGCAACACAGGCAATTTCGGAGGCATTGTTCTTGATCGTGCAATTAGTTTTGGTCGTCGGGTTATTCGTCACGGTGCAGCGCCGATTTGGCAGGGATCCAATAAATGTTGTTTTTGACTCGCTGATTATTGGACTCGGTTCGTGGTTTTTGATTTGGGTTGTATTTTTGAACCCAGCGAGAGAGATTTCCCAAGATATTTTTTCTGTAACTGCGATTCGTGGCGCAACGCTTGCCTCGAGCGCGATTGTGATTTTCTTATTGGCAACCTTATTGTTCGGCGACACTGAACGAACTCCGGCTGTGTGGCTTGCCAGTTCTGCAATTGTGTGCTCATTGATCGGCGACCTGTTGTACGCCACAAATCAATCGGGAAGATTTGACATTTCAACGCAGATTGCGAACGCACCATATATCACGAGTCTGTTTCTTGTTTCGGCAACGGTGCTGCATCCAAGTGTCTCGACACTGGCATCGCATTCAGCAAGGCGAATCAAGCAACCGCTGCTTAGTCGACTCGTATTGACGACCACTTCGCTGGTTGTGCCTGTAGTTGTGTTGGCTGTCACTAACCCGACTAATGACACCGACCGCGCCGTGCGCACTGTTTCAATTTTTATTTTGGCCGCAGCCGTGACTGCGCGGGTAATTTTTGCTGTGCAAGCAAATGCATCACTTCAGGCTCGACTAATCGACTCTGCGCAGACCGACGCATTAACGGGTCTGCCAAATCGGGGTTTGATGATTGAGTATGTCGCTGCATCGATTGAAAATGCGCGATTTGATGGTTGCTCGCCAACTGTTTTGTTTGTTGACGTTGATCGATTCAAAAATATCAACGACAGTCTCGGACACTCAGCAGGCGACGATGTTTTGGTTTCCGTCGCTCAACGCCTGCGTGTGGCTTTACCCGAGAGATGCATTGTTGGCCGAATCTCAGGTGACGAATTCGTGGTGCTTGATGCAAAATCAAAGAATCAAAGTGATGCGGTACTGTTAGCCGACATGGTGCTCGAGAGTTTTCATGAGCCGCTCGCGTTGCGCCAAGGCGATGTCTTTGTCTCGGCCAGCATCGGTGCTGCTGTTCTAGATCGCGAGATCACGTCAACTGCTGACGATTTATTGCGCCACGCTGACACGGCGATGTATCGGGCGAAAGATGCCGGACGTAACTGTGTGGCAATTTTTGACAAGTCGATGCTCGAGCGCGTTAATCAAAGATTGGCGGTAGAAACGGCTCTTTACCGTGCTCTCGAACGCCGCGAACTGCGACTAGTTCATCAGCCGATAATCGATGTTGATTTGGGGGACGTAATCGGCTTCGAAGCACTGATGCGCTGGGATATGGAAGACGGAACGAATGTCTCGCCTGCCGAATTCATACCGATTGCTGAAGAGACTGGCATCATCGTGCCGATCGGTGCATGGGCGTTGCTCGAGGCACTCACCCATCTGCGCGGATGGATCAACCAGGGCATCTGCCGACGTGACGCCACGATGTCGGTAAATGTTTCGCCGCGTCAATTGCATGACCCGAATTTTGTCGCAGTTGTCAATGAAGCACTAATGCGATCGCGCATGCCTGCTGAGCAGTTATGGCTTGAAGTAACCGAAGGTGTGATGATCACACAACCCGAACAGGCACTAGACACACTGCGACGACTTTCCGAAATCGGCGTGCGCGTTGCAATCGACGACTTCGGCACTGGTTACTCTTCGTTGTCGTTTTTGCAACGGTTTCCAATCCACAGATTAAAAATTGACCGAACATTTATCAATGAGTTGGCCAGCGATGCGAATGCGCGGTCTTTGGTGAAAACGATTATTGCCATGGCAAACTCGCTCGGGCTTGATGTTGTTGCCGAAGGCGTCGAGACCGTTGAGCAACTTCATGCGCTTGGTGATCTGCATTGCAGCAAGGCGCAAGGCTATTTAATTAGTCACCCGGTAACGCCTGAAACGATGGCCAGCACGGTTGCGGGTCTCGACAAGATCGGCAAATGGCCGAGGTTGCGACCGCTTAAATAAATTGCGGTACTCGGTAAATCATTGTTTGTGCAAACTCAACCCTGCGTTGATTAGGGCGTCACCACACGTATGACGCAATGAGGCAGAATGGTGACATGACTTCGCGACACATGCCCAAAGAACTCGCCCTCGAATCAGCCGAATTTCGTGTTCGTCAAGCGGGTGAATGGTTGGGTCTTGAAGATGGATTGATTGAAACGATTATTGCGCCGCGTCGAGTGCTCGAAGTTTCGATTCCGTTTCGCCACGATGACGGTCGACGCGACCATCTCGTCGGCTGGCGAGTTCATCACAACACGACTCGTGGCCCGGCAAAAGGTGGCATTCGTTATCACCCTGGGGTGACGCGCGACGAAGTTGTTGCCCTCGCGATCGGCATGTCGTTGAAAACTGCGATCATGAATTTGCCGCTCGGAGGAGCAAAAGGCGGAATCGCACTTGATCCGAAAACTTTGACACTAAGCGAACTCGAAAGAATCACTCGTCGTTATGTTTCTGAACTTATTCCGTTTTTGGGGCCTGACAAAGATGTACCGGCGCCAGATGTCGGTACTAATGCCCAAGTCATGGCCTGGGTGCTCGACCAGTATTCAGCGAGCGTCGGACACATTGTGCCGGGTGTCGTGACTGGCAAACCGATTGAACTTGGCGGTTCGCTTGGCCGCGAATCTGCGACTGGCCGTGGTGCTGTTGAAGCCGCCGCGCTCGCAGGTCAGCAAATAGGTTTAGCGCTTGCTGGTTCGCGAATTGCGATTCAGGGTTACGGACAAGTTGGTGCCTGGGCTGCACGCCTCGCGCACGCGCGCGGTGCGAAGATCGTTGCGCTTGCCGATGTTGGTGGTTCAATCCATAACGCTGGCGGACTCGATCTCGCGACAATCGACCGCAAGATGCGAGCGGGAGCAAAGAGCGTGACCGAAACTGGCGCTGGCGAAATTATCGGCAAAGGTGTAGACGGCTCAGTCAAAGTGTTTGCGGTTGATTGCGACATCGTGATGCCATGCGCACTTGGTGATGCTGTGGACGAACACATCGCTTCGCAAATAAAAGCCAAACTTGTAGTTGAAGGTGCGAACGGCCCGCTGACCCCAAAAGCCGATGAAGTTTTGACCGACCGCGGAATCATCGTTGTGCCAGATGTTTATGCCAACGCTGGCGGTGTGACATGCAGTTACCTCGAACAGTGTCAGAACTTTGCACACTTAAGTTGGGATGAAGACGAAGTCAACGAAAAGGTGATTTCATTGATGCAGTCGGCATTTAAGCGATTGCATTCGTTCTCTGTTGAACAGAAGTTGCCGTATCGCCTGGCGGCATCGGTGCTCGGCATCAAGACGATCGCGGATTCGCATCGCATGCGCGGCCTGCATCCGTAAACAGTTTATGGATTTAGTTCGAGAATTGAGCCGGCGAGGTTTTTGAATCGTTCAGTGGCAAATGGTGCCCAATCGCGCAAGTTGGTTATCGCGTGATCAACAACTACCCACTTCACGTCATACTCAACGAGCGCGTCACGATTTTCGTCACTCGGGTTCTCAACGAATTCGAGGACAATTGACATGCGTCTATCGCGCTCGTCGTTTTGGCTCTCACTATTCGGCGGATAGACCCCTTCGACTAAGTTTTGTCGACCCGAAATCGCCGAAGTGAGACTCCAAAGAGCAAGACATTCTTTTGGGTTTATTTTGACTTCGAGACACTGGCGATTTGTCGCAACTAAATCATGGTTCACAGAATTATCTTCAAGCCAATTAAGTAGTTCGCGATATACAGTTGAGCCAATGATTGGTTCGGCGATTTGATCTGAGCCAGAACGAGTTGCTACCCCAAACCTGTAAGACGAACCAGCATTTGCGATGAAACTTCCCGATGACGTCGTAACCAGCACTAACACAAAAGCAAATACGGCAGACCGTAGGCGGCGCGATATGAATAAAAACAAAAGAGCGAGAACCAATGCGACGAGCAAAGGGATCAAAAGAATGAGGGATTGGCGCGTCTCGGTAGAAAATTGACTACCGTCAAGATCGTCGTAGAGCCTGTTCCAGATATAGGCACTAATAAGTCCGAGCGTAATAGAAATAAATACAACGAAATATTTATTAGAAGCAATATTTTTGGCATAACGAAACAGGTTTGCCAGCGAAAATGGAATAGAAACAGCTAAACCAACTTCTAACAAATACGCCGAACTCTCAGGGTCATCAGCTACTAGAACAGCTAAAAATATGAGAGTAAAACAAGCGCCTATCGCGAACCTATTTGCAAGTTTGTATGGATGAGTGTCGTCACCTCTGTGCAATAGAAAACCACTCAATGGAAATAAAATCGCGGCGCTTGTCGCCCCAAAGCCAAGAATCAAGACTGATCTTGCACTTGACCATGAGTAATTGGCTTTCTGTACAAAAATCTCACCAAAATCAAGCCGAATAGTCGACCCGCCAGACATACCAGGTACGCGGTAAGCAAAAAACCAATAGAGTGCGACTGCCAGAGCGGCCGAACAACCTAAAAACAAACTTCTACGAATATTTTCGCGACGCAGCAACGCAAAAACAAATACCACCATAAGTCCGGACGCAATGCCGACAGCGTTTGAAACTTTGCTACCCACGGCAGTAAACACAAACAAACCAAACATCAAAACACTGAAAGCAGAAATTTTTCTTTCAATTGCCGTCAACAAAATGACGATGGCGAATACGAAAATTAGTGAGAAGTTCAACGAGAAGGAATACGGATTCAGGGCTCTGAACAACGAGATTGGACCGCCACACATCATTGAGATGACGGCCACTGTCGCCGGTGGGGCGAAAGGGTTATCACTAAGTCGCCTAGCAAGCGCGTAGACAAGGGTCATAATCGCAAACATCACAATCGCAGGGCCAGCGATGCCCGAAACCGCGAATGGTGCAAGATCGCGAATTGATCCAAGTGTGGCCTCCCAGGAAAACGAAAGCCAGTGATACTGCAATGGATAACCGGCAAAGAAAATATTGTCGCTCGCGCCAAATTTCTGCACCGAATTAATCATTGATTCATTGAAAACGACATCTGGGTCTTGCAACACGCCAAAGCGCAGGCTCCACCAATTTGAGTTTCGGATTGTTTCAACGCGCGTCAGGTCAAGCAGCACTTGAATCCCCCAATAACCGAGCGGCACCAACATCGCTCGGTAAAGCATGTACGCCTTGACCCCGAGAGATTTAAAATTTTCTCGTAGCAACAGCCACGTAACAAAGCCAGTGCAGACCAAAGCAGTCGGCACCAGCCAATACCAGGAAGTGCTGAGAGCAATCAGTGTCCCGCAAAAGATGACCGAAAGCTCAAACTTTGGTTCGCTTTTAAATTCACTTTCTGATTCGCTTTCTCGGACGAGCGCTTCATCTGTTAGCGACGCATTCTTAACGAAATAACAAAACCCGTATGCGACAAGCAACAACACCAGCCATGCGATTGACCGCGGCAGAATTTCACGAAATAGTTGACTTGAAATTAATGCCAGCGAAAAGCCGACCGCACTGCCCATGCCTAGAAACTCGGCGACTTCAATTGGCGCTGAGTCACGAATCTTGCGCCAGATTAATCCGCCAAGTAAAATCTGAGTCGCAACGATCGAAATGATCGCGATCGCGTCAAGCACCTCAATGCTGCTCAACAAAAGTAGCGACACACCGAAAGCAAGGACCATCACGTACCGTACGGCAACACTTCGCATGCCATCTGAGTTGGTTTGCAGTGTTTTCACCTTCATGACTTTACGGCATATCGCCTTGCGATCGGCCAACAACCCACAACCTAATAAGGTAGAGGCACGATATGTCTTCGAAACACCAAGTAGTTGCTGAGTTGGGTTTCTACCCTTTCGAAGATGTCGCTTGGGCTTACGACAAATTATGGAACGCGACCGCAAAAAGATGCTCGTGGTTGCCACGAGAATTGATGCGAACTAGTGACCCGTCAAAACTTTGGCAAAGTAATGATCTATTCGTCAGTCAAACTTGTGGCTGGCCGCTGGTGACGCGACTCGCTGACAGGGTTCGGGTTGTCGGTGCATTTCGACAGACAACGCCAGAATCAGCGAGTCACTTTTATAGGAGTGTTGTCGTCGGTCGAGTTGATGGTACGCCATTTGATTTTCAAGGTTCAATGGCCGCTGTTAATGAGTTCGAAAGTCTTTCGGGATGGATCAGCCTGATCGCGGCGATTCATGGTCCGCAAGAATCATGGCGTGGAGAGACGCGCATTTCTGGTTCGCACGCCGAGAGTGTGCGCATGTTGTGTCATGGCGAAGCCGATGTTGCATCAATTGACAGCGTGACGCTCGCCCACTTACGACGCATCGACCCAGCAGCGGTTGCATCTTTGTTCGTCATCTGCAACGGACCACTCGTGCCGTGTTTGCCGATAATTGCCCATTCATCAACCAGCGATTCGCAACTTGACGAGTTGCGACAGGCTCTCAGCGAATCGACCCGAGACCCAAGTAACGCTGATGCAACATCAGCTTTATTCATTAGCGGTTTTGACCCACTCGACCTAAACGAATATTTACCGCTGCTAAATCTAAGACCTAATGATCAAAATTAAAAATTTGAGTTAGCGCTTGAGCGCGTCGACGATGGCGGTTATTGCCTCCGGGTTTGCGATTGCTTCAATGTTGCGCACTGGGCGACCATTGACTGCGTCGGCAACTGCCAACTCGACAAGTTTGTTGCTGCGTGTGCGGGGCAAATCAGCAACTGCGATAACAACTGCCGGCACATGACGCGGTGTGCACGCGTTGCGAATGCGCAATTTGAGATCTGCGATGAGTTGATCTGACAATGTGATGTTTGGTTGCAATCTGATCGCTAGCACGATGCGCACGTCATTGTCGAAATCTTGGCCAAAAACGAGACTTTCAAGTACATCACTATGTTGTTCGACTGCCCGGTAGATCTCGGCGGTGCCGATGCGCACGCCAGCAGGGTTGAGAGTTGTGTCACTGCGACCATGAATCACCATGCCACCATGCTCTGACCACGATGCGAAGTCGCCATGGCGCCACATGCCGGGGAATCTTTCAAAGTATGCGGCACGAAACTTTGGACCGGGCGATTTCGGGTCAGGCAGACCAGCGGCACCGTCGTCCCAGAAACCAAGTGGCACGGAAGGAAACGGCTGACGACAAACTAATTCTCCGGCAGTACCAAAACTTCTTTTCAGTGATTCTGTCTCCTCATTGACAACGTCTGTATCCATGCCGAGGCATGGCCGTTGAATTTCACCCGCATACACGCTGCTCGTTGGGTCGCCTGCAACAAAAGACGCACACAGATCTGTGCCACCAGAAATCGATGCCAAATGCACAGTTGACGAGACTTTTTCGTAGACCCAACCGAAACCCTCGGGCGCAAGTGGCGAACCAGTCGAACAAATTGTGCGCAAAGATTTCAGCGAGTGGGAGTTTTTTGGATGAATATCTGACTTGCGAGCCGAGTCAATGAACTTTGCTGAAGTGCCGAGCAGCGTGAGTTTCTCTTGATCGACAATGTCAAACAAGCGATTCGTCGTCGGAAAACTCGGCGAGCCGTCGTAAAGCACGGCGGTTGCACCGCTTGCGAGCACCGAGACGAGCCAGTTCCACATCATCCAACCAGTTGTCGTGAAATACATCACGCGATCGCCATTCTTGATGTCACAATGCAGTTGCTGCTCTTTGACATGCTGTAGCAACACACCGCCCGTGCGATGCACAATGCACTTCGGCACGCCAGTCGTACCCGATGAATAGAGCACATACCACGGGTGATCGAACTTAAATCTTCTTGGTGCAACTGGCGATCTCGCCCCCGACTGCAAAAAAGTTTCGTAGTCGACCAGCTCACTCGAGGCCGCAGAGATAGCACGCGAGACCATCAGGGTTGCGCTCAGAGTTGGCAGACCTTTACGCACGACAGCAAGCCGTTCGAGACAGTCAAACTTTTTGCCACCATATATATATGAGTCTGTTGCGACTAAGACTTTTGGAGTGATCTGACTAAAACGGTCAAGCACACCTTGTGCTCCGAAGTCTGGCGAACAAGATGAAAAAACCGCACCGATTGAAGCGCTGGCGAGCATCGTCTCGATGACTTCAATCGCATTGGGCAACCATGCGACAACTCTGTCGCCTTTCACGACGCCAAGAGTTTCAAGTGCGCTAGCGAGGCTTGCAACGCGTTGACGCAACTCATCCCATGAGCGAGAAGTGCGCTTACCGGTTTCGTCGATCGCAACAATTGCTTCGCTATTGCCGGTGCGATGCAAGAAATTTTCGACAATGCTGAGTTTGGCGTCTGGAAAAAACTGCGTAGCGATGAATTCAGCCGACGGATCACTCGGGATGGCCGTTTTGTGAATCACGCGTTCGCCTTGCTCGCCTAGCACGCCACAAAACTGCCAGACCTTGCGCCAAAACTCATCAGGCAAAGTCACCGACCATTTGTGAACTTCATCGAAACTCATTCCGTTGGCAAACTCAGCAAGACGGGACGCTTTCGCCTGCTCATCGCTCGGCTGCCAAACGATTTCTCCCCGTAGCGTCATTATCTATAATCTAGTTGCAAGAGAATTTTCTCAGGGTGGTGCATTTATTTCAGCAAGCGATAATAAGAAACTTAACCCCCTAGAACAGCTGGGTTATTCGCTGAATATCTGCATCGTGTTTTTTGCCATCGTGCTCACGATGTTCATGCGCTTTCACTCGATCGTTACTTCAAAACTTCAAGACACCGC
>NSIC01000040.1 GCA_002737635.1 Acidimicrobium sp. | reverse complement strand
GCTCGGGCCAACCTCTGCGTATTACTCGCATAGCCATCGGCGCTCATCGAATTCAACATCGCTCGAACATCTGCCGGAGTTAACTTCACCAAACGCACACGACCCAAACGAGGAAGCAAATAACGCGCGCACAAAGTCTCGTAGCTCTCACGAGTAGCCGAAGCAATATTTGCCGACGGCAAAACTGAAGAAACCCAATAACCCAACCAGTCCCCGACAGTCACATCGCTAGGCAGTCCTGGGCCGTGACTACAGCGTTCACGCACTTCGGACATTTTCTTTGCGACTTCTGCTCGTGTGCGACCAGTTACTTTCCGTCGAATCGTTTTGCCATCGGATTTGATTCCGACTGTGACTTGTCCTTCGAAACGATTACGTGTTTTGTTTTTGTAGATCGTTCCTTCACCGTTTGATCTCTTGTTTGTCATCTCTGCTTCCTTCCAGGGGGGCAACGAGGGGGGCAACTGTGAGCAGTCGCATGAATTTTCCTCACGTAGCAGAAAGTATCAGCCCCGTATTTTCTATGACTCCTGAGATGCAGTGAGACACTCAGATACAGTTTGGGCGTGACTTCGGATCAAAGGGTTGGGGGTTCAAGTCCCTCCGAGCGCGCCAATTTTTTGCAAGTGTTTGCACAAGATTGCTCTCAGGGTTAAATCTAGAGATAATGATTTGTTGACATGGATCGAGAAGTTGGGTGAAGTGAAACTATTTAGAAATGAACATATCCACAGCGATGCCCAGAGTGCATCAAATGCACACCAGAGTTTGCAATTTAATGTTGCAAATCGAGATGAATTTCTTGCCCAGATTCCAACTGATGGTAAGGGAATTGAAATTGGTCCTTTTGCTAACCCTCAACTGCATGGGCCAAACGTAAAATACCTTGACGTCCTAACTTCTGAACAGCTTAAGCAACGTGCACTGGCTCTTGGAATGGACCCAGAAAAAGTCCCGCAAATTTCGTATATTTCAAATCAAAATGGTTTCCCCGATATTCCAGAAATGTTTGATTACGCACTGAGTTGTCACTCGATCGAGCACCATCCAGATTTAGTCAAACACCTGAATCAGGTTGAAAAAATTCTCTTGCCAGGTGGAAAATACTTTCTGATCATTCCAGACAAACGTTATTGCTTTGACCACTATCTTGCCGAAAGCACTTTTGTCGACATAGTTGGAGCGTTTTTAGAACAGCGAATTGTTCATACAGCAAAGTCTGTAATTGAGCACCGTGCTTTAACTACGCACAATGATCCAGTAGCCCATTTTTCTGGAAATCACGGTGATATTCTGAGCAATCAGCACCAGCGTGTTTTACAGGCGATAAGCGAATTTCAAAATGCAAGTGGGTCATATATCGATGTGCACGCTTGGCAGTTTGTGCCAGAATCTTTCACAGAATTAATCGTCAACTTAAATGCACTTGGCTTAACGAGTTTCAAAATTACTAATATTTGGAATACCCCGATTAATAATCTTGAATTTTTTGTCACCCTGACGAACGCATAAGTCAAAATCTGACTTTTTATCCAAAAGCTCTAATTGGACGCACATAATTTGTGCCACCCTTGAGACTCAAGAAACTTGTCTCGTCAGCAAAATATTGTGTCCAGGCATATTTCGGATGACTTTCAGACGAACTCCAATAATGTCCAATCGAAAAACCACCAAAGCCTCGCGCTCGCAAAACAGTTGACATCAAATACAGTTCATCTTTCGAAGGTAAATACCAGTCGGCGACGCCACCCAAGACGAGACTGTCAGCCAGACCGGCCGCAAATGTCACTGCCGAAACTCCTGTCTGTCTCGCAAGAATCACATTCGTGTTTGCTTGTCCCATTCCGATTGCGGTGTTCGCTATGCGACTCGTGGCCTGACCAGCACTATTTGAGTAAATGCCGCCGCCGTGACAATTGACGTCAGGCAAATTGGATCTCTCTTGGTAGCACTGCACGATGTCGTCGACCCAGATCACACGGGGATCGATGGTTTTGCCGTGCCACGAGTTTGGCGCTGCCTCTAAATACTTGCATGCCGTGTTACATGAAGTACCTGGCGCAGTGAACGCTGTCTCAGAAACGAAAAATATAGTTCCACCGCCTGGCCCAATATCGCCAACCACACATTGCTTTTTCGCCGTACATTTCTTTGTGGCGGGTTTCGTCGGCGCCGGCAAGGCCACGAGTTTGCGCCACTTTAGTTTTGTGCCATAGTCCGCACAAATCAAAATATCTTTCTTGGTCAATTGAATTTCGTTTACTTTGCTGCAAACTCCTCCGTCCTTGGCTGTCGTTGCAGACGCAGGCGAAGCACAGATAAAAGAACCCAGCAAGATGGCAACCATGAATGCAAATAGGTGGCGGTTCGATCTAGGCATGATTTAACTCTAATCATGGCAATCAATTAAAAGGCTCGGGGGTTCAAGTCCCTCCGAGCGCACCAACATTTGTGAGTCTTTGGGTTCGATACCCCGACTTAGTGTCGTACTATTGAACCCATGTTGATCGAATTCGGTGAACAATCAGCCAAAAAGCATGCTGTCGTTATCGGTGCAGGTTTCGGTGGATTATCCTGCGCGAAAAAACTTCGAAAATCACGGTCCTGTCGTGTCACCTTGATTGACCGAAATCCATACCAATTGTTTTCTCCGCTTCTCTATCAAGTAGCCACGGCATCACTACCCGAAGATGACATTGCGTTTCCCGTTCGAACGGCGTATCGCGACGTGCAATTCGTCCGCGGCGAAGTTACAAATATTGATACAACTGCAAAAGAACTTACGCTGTCAAACGGCAAAACAGTTTCCTACGATGATTTGATTCTTGCAGTCGGTTCAGAGGGCACGACATTTGGTATCCCGGGCGTGGCCGAAAACACTTTTCAAATGAAGACCGTCAACGATGCCCGCGAGATTCGTCGCTCGTTGCTGCGTACATACGAGAGTGTCGAGGATGGGTTGTTGCCTCTCGAGCACCTTAACGTCGTCATCGTTGGTGGCGGACCAACCGGCGTTGAACTCGCCGGCGCAGTCAGCGAACTACAACGAGAAATTCAACGCGAATTTGAGCACATCGCACCAAAAGCAACCGTGACACTTCTTGAGGCGGGCCCAAGATTATTGCCGAGCTTTCATCCAAACTCGAGTAAATACACTCTGAAGACTCTCACCAGAATGGGCGTGCATGTGCAGGTTGACGCCGCTGTCACCGAGGCAACAAATCGATCGCTGCGACTCAAAGATGGCAAAGAAATTATCGCCGGCACCCGAATTTGGGCGGCAGGCGTTGTTGCACCACCCCACTGGAAGTTTCTCGGCGAGACAGATCGGGGCAATCGAATTCAAGTCAATTCAAACTTGCAACTCAGCGATGCAATTTGGGTAATCGGTGACGCTGCCAGTTACCCAGATAGCAATGGGCGTCCACTTCCAATGGTTGCACCAGTTGCAATTCAACAGGGCAAACATGTCGCGCGCCAGATCAGGCGACGCGAGTCAAGTAAACCGCTCGAGGTTTTCAAGTATCGCGACAAAGGTCAGATGGCGACAATTGGTCGACGCAAAGCCGTGGTTGAAATGAATTCGTGGTTGCGGTTTCAAGGCTCACTCGCCTGGCTTACTTGGCTTGCATTGCATCTCGCATATCTCTCTGGCGGTCGCAACCGAACAAGTATCTTCGCCGACTGGATTTGGAACTACATCGTCTGGACTCCGCGCCGAACAATCACTGAGTAGTTGTTCTCGCACCGCGAGTGCTAGAAATTGCGCAGGGGGAAATATGCCACGACTCAGACAAGTGCCACGCGAGCAAGCAGACAAATCGGTGTTGCCCGTTTATGACCTGCTGTTTGGCGACCGTGATCCTGTTTCATCCCCCGGCACGGCAACCGGCACGCCTGGCGATTGGTGGACGGTCTTCGCACTTGTGCCAGAAGTTTTTGAACATGCAGTTCGCGGATTCGCGCTGTATCGAAGTCCTGCGCGAAAAATTGACGCAAAGCTTCGTGAACTAGGTCAAACCCGAGTCGGCTGGGCGCGCGCAAGTCAATTTGTCTATTCGCAACACTGCAAATCCTGTCGATCAGCCGGCATCGAAGAAGAAAAAATACAAGCAATCGCCTGTTGGCAAACTGCCGAGTGCTTCTCACCGATTGAACGGGCGATTCTCGCTTACACCGATGCGCTTGTGTACGACGGTGGAAGAGTTAGTGATGGTATTTTTGCTGCGCTTCAATCTCATTTGAGCGACGAAGAAATTCTTGAATTCACTTATATTGTCGCGATGTACGATATGCATGCGGTTATGAGTCGTGCCTTGCGCACAGAATTTGATGATCGAGACGATCCGATTGTCGAAATAGACGGACCAGAAGGCCCACGAATGAAACTAAAGGTGCAATGAAACTTAAAAGCGGTGTCCACCATGTTGCTTACGCCTGTCGCGATGCCGAAGCGACGCGACACTTTTATGAGGACATTCTTGGATTTCCACTAGTGCACACCGAGGTGACACAAATTCCAGATTCTGATTCAAATTTTCGCCATCTGTTTTTTGACCTTGGTGACGGCACGTGCATCGCTTTTTTTGATCTGCACAACATGGGCGAAAAGCCTGATTGGCGCTCAGATGTGTCAACCGGCAACGGATTACCTGTGTGGGTCAATCACATTGCTTTCACCGCCGACAAACAAACCCAAGAGCAAGCGCGCGTCTCGTTAGAAGCGGCCGGCATCAAACCGTTTATGGATGTCGACCACGGATGGTGTCACTCGCACTATTACCTTGATCCAAACGGCATCATGATTGAATTTTGTCGGGACACACCAGGTTTTACTGTTGATCCAGTTGCGGCCCGAAAGGCGCTCAAAGACCTGCCGAACTAGAAATAGTTTGCTTATAAATCTGCGAACATTGCCTTAGCCTGACTGCGTGCATCCACATCAGTTAATACCGCGCGACAAGACAGGCGTCGCTGGTGCAAAAATCGGCAAGACATCAGTGCGCCGAGTGTGGCGATTCGCTCGACCATATCGACGCTCAATTCTCGGTTTTCTCGCCACAATTCTCATCACGTCGTTGATCGCCCTCGCGCCGCCGCTGATGTTTCGACTAATCGTCGACGAAGCAATCCCAGATGCTGACAAGCGCAGAATAGTTTTTCTAACCGTGATTCTGGTTTTCGTCGCGCTTGGTGACGCCGCACTACAAATTATTCAACGCTGGTACTCGGCACGAATTGGTGAAGGATTAATCTACGACCTGCGCGTTGCCCTATTCGACAAAGTTCAGAATATGCCCATCGCGTTTTTCACTCGCACGCAAACTGGTGCGTTGATTAGCCGACTGAATAACGACGTTGTCGGCGCACAAACTGCCGTAACCGGCACACTCGGCAGCGTTGTTTCAAATGTCGTGATCTTTACGACGACCCTCGTGGCGATGCTTGCTCTCGAGTGGCGACTCACATTGCTTGCACTCATTGTGCTGCCTGTTTTCATCGTGCCAGCAAAGCGGGTTGGTGCGCGCTTGCAAGAAATCTCGCGCGAACAAATGGGGCTCAACGCTTCGATGAATACACAGATGACCGAGAGATTTAATGTTTCTGGCGCGCTGCTCGTCAAACTTTTTGGTCGACACAAAGAAGAAGTCGGTGCCTTCGGCTCACGGGCATCACGCGTGCGCGACATCGGCGTCACTGCGGCAATGTATGGACGCGTGTTTTTTGTTGCGCTCGGTCTTGTTGGGGCACTCGGTGCCGTCGCGATTTACGGTGTTGGTGCATTCATGGTCGTCTCGGGTGGCATCACGATCGGCACACTCGTGGCAATGGCGGCGTTTGTGCAGCGCATTTATCAGCCGCTCACCGGGCTAACGAACGCCCGACTCGAAGTGCTGACTGCACTCGTCAGTTTCGAGCGTGTCTTTGAAGTGCTCGACGCACCGGTGGCGATCACCGATCGCATGGGTGCAGTTGACATCGTCAACCCGCGTGGCGAAATCGAGTTCGAAAATGTTTCGTTCAGATATCCGCCAGGTTCAAGCGTGTCGATCGCGTCGTTAGAACTTAGTGGCGTGATGCAAGGCGCCGACCCCGATGTTGATGTACTCAAGTCAGTGTCGCTAAAAATTGCACCAGGCGAAACAGTTGCAATCGTCGGCGCAAGCGGCAGCGGCAAAACAACTCTGGCAATGTTGCTCGCTCGCCTCTACGACGTCACGTCGGGCGCTGTGCGCATCGACTCTAAAGATGTGCGCGATCTCACATCTAATTCGCTGCGCGCCGCGATTGGCGTTGTTTCACAAGATTCACATATGTTTCACGAGTCTGTTAAATCAAACTTGCTTTATGCCTGCCCCGATGCGACGCAAGAACAAATCGTTGCTTCGTGCCAAGCTGCAAAAATTCACGATGTCATCGCTGCACTACCTGACGGCTACGACACGATCGTCGGCGAGCGCGGTTTTCGACTCTCGGGCGGCGAGAAACAACGCCTGGCGATTGCACGATTGTTGCTTAAGAACCCGGCGGTGATGATCCTCGATGAAGCAACTAGTCATCTCGACAACGAGGGCGAAGTTCTCGTACAGAATGCACTCGACGCAGCGATGAAAAACCGTACTTCGCTGGTTATCGCCCATCGCCTTTCAACAATCCGTGACGCCGATCGCATCGTCGTGCTCGACAATGGCACGATCATCGAACAGGGCACTCACGAGCAACTAATAGAAAACAACTCGCATTATGCCGCCCAAGTTCGCGCAGGCGAAACCTTCGAGGTTTAACCAATGACAAATTTTGTTGAAGTTGCCAATGAACTGAGTTTTCCTGAAGGTCCAGTCGCGCTGCCCGACGGCAGCATCGTCGTAGTCGAGATGATGAAGCACTGCATCACCCGAATCATGCCTGACCTAACAAAACAAACTGTTGCCGAAATTGCCGGCGGACCAAACGGTCTCGCAATCGGCCCAGACGGCGCACTCTACTTGTGCAATAACGGTGGCTCATTTTCGAAACGAATTTACAACGGCGTCACATACCCTGGACCATTCGACCCCGACCTCTATATCGGCGGACGAATTCAGCGGGTCGATTTAAATTCGGGTGAAGTCACCGACCTCTACACACACTGCGATGGTCGCGAACTTCGCGGACCAAACGACATCGTTTTTGACAAACACGGTGGCATGTGGTTCACCGAACACGGCATTCGTCACGGTCGTGTCTTTGATTTAACGGGCATCTATTACGCCAAGACCGACGGCTCAATGATCCGCGAGGTCGTTTTTCCATGTCAGGCACCCAACGGCATCGGTCTCTCGCCCGATGGCCAGACACTTTATTGGGCTGAAACATTTAATGGTCGCGTATCCCAAGCGACAATCACGGGCGAAGGAGAAATCGCAGGTTTTAATTCGCGCGATCCTAGAAGTTGTTTGTGTGGTCTGCCCGGTTTGCAATACCTCGACTCACTCGCCATTGATAGCGATGGCAACGTCTGTGTTGCGACATTGATGAATGGCGGCATCACCGTGATTTCACCTAACGGCGAAATTCTTGAGCACATCGCAACTGGTGACCCGATCACGACAAATATTTGCTTTGGCGGCACAAACTTGCAAACCGCTTACATCACGCTTTCAGGCCTCGGAAAACTCGTCTCAATGAAATGGCCCCGCCCCGGCCTAAAACTCAATTTTTAATCGGCGACCCAGTTGCCGTGAAACCCGTTCGGTACTCGTGCAGGCAAACTCACTACCGCAACGGGATCACCACAAAAATCTTGCGCGTCCAGCACCACCAAATCTGAAAGATCAGTTTCTGTATCGTGTCGTAGCGCCATCACATAACCGTCGTCTTCAAATTTTGAGTTTTCACGCGCGATAAACACCGGCTCGCCGTAGCCAAAGTTGTCACCGTCGTGTCGCACTTGTGTAGTTTGCTTGGCGAGGTTTTGTTTGATCAAATCTGCTTGCCTGAAAACATCTGAAATACCAGCAAAGTAACCAAAATCATTTTTAAGCCCGATCAACGATTCGTTCATTCTCGGAAACTCTTGTGGTCGATCGTCTAGTCGCTGCTCTGTTGCTTTGCCCGTCTTGGGGTTAAGCACCCAACGATCTAAAGTCGGGAAACCCTCGTTCGGGCCGCGTTGCTCAACATCAAACATTTTTTCGTGACGCGCCGCATCTAGAACCACAGTGCCATCTGGCGCGTCGTAAGCATTTAGCGGGTGAAAGATATAGCAACTGTTTATTTCAATCCATTTAATGTCAGTCGCCATGCCTTCGCGCGGAAGCAAACCAACGCGCGGTGTGTAATCCGCACTCCAAATATATGGAAACGACCGACCTGACATCGCCAACTCGAGATTAAACAAGCATGGCAAATCAAAAATCAAAACATATTTTTCAGTGATCGCGCAATCATGCATCATCGGGCCGCCTGGTAACGCAATATCAACCGTGCGTCGCACTTTGCCATCGACGCCAACAACTAGATATTGCACCTGATTGCCCCAGCCCCACCAATATGCCATCACATGCAGTTCACCCGTGCGCGGGTCACGCTTCGGGTGCGCCGAAAAAGCCTGCGGAAGTGTGTTGGCAAAATTTGAAACACGAACAGTTTCAAGTTCGTAATTCATTTCGATCGGCGGCGAACCACCTTCGACGAGCGCCCAAGTTGCTCCAGCATGACCGATGACGTTTGTATTTGATGCGAACTGCGCATGATTGGCTGGCCAATCTGACGGCGGCGCCTGTTCACCCAAACTCTTGGCAACATTGCGATCGCGCACCCAACGATTGCGATACCACTCGGCCTTGCCGTTATTAATTCGAATTCCGTGCACCATGCCCGAACCCAAAAACCAGTGATACGAATCGGGGTTGACTTGACCAATCGGATTAGGCCCGTTGCGCAAATAACGACCCGTCAACTCATCGGGCAATTTGCCTGTCACACGCAAATCAAATGCGGTTGTTTCAACATCAACAGGCGCCAAGTTGCCAGACAAAAACGGATTACTCGAGTTTCTTAAGACCGAAGCATTTGACATAAAACCTTATGCTAACAATTCTGGCGTAGCGTGAGAACCTATGTGGGGCACGCCAGATATGGTTTCAAAACTTGAACATGTGCTGGTGCGCACGCCTACAACTGTCGGCAATTTCGTGGCCGACGCCCAGTGGCGCGAGCCAGATCGCGACTCACTCGTGCGCGAACACAACGAATTTGTGCAGTTGCTCGAGAAACTCGGCTGCACTGTGCACATTGCCGGTGCTGTCGACGGGCTAGTTGATGCCGTCTACATGCACGACCCGATGATCATGACGCCACATGGTGCGATCTTGCTGCAAATGGGAAAACCTGTTCGCCAACCCGAGCCCGCGCAAATTCGCAAAGACCTTGAACGCATTGGTGTGCCTATTTTGGGTGAACTCACTGGCTCGGCAATCGCCGACGGCGGTGACAAAGTCTGGCTCGATGCAAAGACATTATTGATCGGCCACGGCTATCGAACCAACGGTGAAGGCATCGCGCAAATCAAAAAAATGCTGGCGCCGTTTAATATTGAAGTTCATGCCTTTGACTTGCCACACTTTCAAGGGCCAAGTGCAGTTCTACATTTAATGTCGGTGCTCTCACCGATCAGCCACACACGAGCAGTGGTCTACGAGCCACTTGCACCGATTCGCTTGCTTGAGTTTTTAAAGTCGCGCAATATCAGTTGGCTCACGGTTAATGACAAAGAAGTTCACACTCAAGGTGCAAATATTTTGACTGTCGCACCAGATGTCGTGGTTCTGGCCGCTGGTAACCCAGAAATTGAAGGCAAACTGCGCGAGTCAGGCGTAACTGTGCACATTTTTAACGGCGCCAACGTCGCGGTCAAAGGTGACGGTGGGCCAACTTGCTTGACCGCGCCACTATTGCGCTGCTAACCGCGCGCGACTCGCACGAGTTGCTAGCGCAGGTGCGTAATCTCGTTCAACGAGCCGATCGAGCGTAAACCATTTTGCGATGCCACAACTCGATGAATCGATGTGTATTGCGGATAAAAAAACCCGCGCTCGGTTGAAATGCCTAAAATGTGCGCCAGGTACTGATTAATCACGCCGCCGTGACAAGTTACGACTATTCGCTGCGATGCATGCTGACTAATCAACTGCTCGAGGCTCGAGATAACTCGATTGCGAAAACTATCAAGCGTGTCTGAATCCGACTGCCACTCACCTGCTAAAAGTTTCTGCCATCTCTCGTCGTTGGCCGCGCGCAATTCTTCAATCGGAATATATTCATTCGACAAGCGGTCGTATTCGGCAACTTCGTCAACTATTGATATCGGCAGACCAGTCATCTGTGCCAGCGGCTCTGCGGTCTGAACTGCCCGCTTCATCGGACTCGAATAAATCGCTGCAATTTTTTCAGATGCTAAATAGTTAGCAAGTCGCGCAGCCTGATCAACGCCTTCGGGTGAAAGTTCAGGGTCAGCAGGGCCTTCAACTACTTCTCGGCGCAACGGCAGACCGTGCCGAACAAGTATCAATTCCATTTGTTAAATCAATTTAGCAAGATCCAGTTCGTGAAACGCTCGCTCGAAGCGAGAATTCATTGTTTCAACAAGGGCTCGCGATCGCGGCTCGTTGAGATCCATGCCGCGACTTGCAACAACCGGATAAACCAAGCAGAACAGCGCGGTGCCCCGATATTGCAACCACAATCGATCGCGGTCGATATCGGTAACACCGTTTGCACGCAAACCTTCAAGCCATCGCTCGAACAACTCTTGCTCATATTTGCTCGCATCTTCGGGTGTCAAACTTTGTGTCACGAAATATGCCAAGTCATAGGCACCCGAA
>NSIC01000004.1 GCA_002737635.1 Acidimicrobium sp. | reverse complement strand
CCGAGAATAATCGCCAGCGAAGTGAGCAACAAACGCCCTTTGCGGGCGAGGGTCATTTTGAGCGAAAGTCGAAACATTGAAGTGGTTACTCGCCCAAGTGTTTTAGATAGTCGAGAACCTTTTCGGGTGTCGGATCGGTCATTTCGCCGGCGACATGGCCGTCGCTGAGAAACACAATGCGGTCGGCATAACTTGCCGATACGGCGTCGTGAGTCACCATGACGATGGTTTGCTTCAAGTCGGTTACGGCACGGCGCATAAATTTAAGAATGTCGCCACCCGATTTTGAGTCAAGGTTACCGGTCGGTTCGTCGGCAAAAATAATTTCAGGCTGTGTCGCAAGAGCGCGTGCAACTGCGACTCGTTGTTGTTGACCACCTGAAAGTTCGCTTGGGCGATGGTCGAGTCGATCGTTGAGCGAGATCGTGTCGATGACTTGTTGAATCCATGCTTTGTCACCTTTGGACTTGCCAAGCGAAAGTGGCAAGGTGATGTTCTCGTATGCATTGAGTGTCGGTATCAAGTTGAAACTTTGAAAGACGAACCCAACTTTTTCTCGGCGCAGTTTTGTGATTTCTTTGTCGCTAAGTTTCGACAGGTCGGTGTCGCCAATAAAAACGCTGCCAGATGTAAGCGCATCGAGACCCGCGATGCAGTGCATCAGGGTTGATTTACCCGAGCCACTTGGACCCATGATCGCGCTGAACTTGCCGCGCTCAAAACTGACGCTGACATTGTCAAGCGCGCGAACTTCGCTCTCGCCCTTGCCGTATATTTTTGACGCCGAATCAGCTCGCGCCGCAATATTTGCTGGGTCGATATTTTGAGATGTCTGGATCACGGCGACTAATTCTATGCCGTGGTGCGAACCCTTACTTTGGTTGTGGAAGAACTCTTAGATAACTCTTAATCGTTTTCCATCCTTGTGGAAATAATTTTTTTGCGTCTTCGTCTGAGACTGCGCCACCGATGATCACGTCTTCGCCGTTCTTCCAGTTGGCCGGCGTCGCGACTTTGTGTTTCGCAGTCAGTTGCAACGAATCGATCACACGCAAAATTTCGTCAAAATTGCGACCAGTCGATGCCGGGTAGGTGATCGATAGTTTTACTTTTTTATCTGGTCCGACCACGAACACACTGCGCACGGTGAGCGTGTCGTTGGCGTTCGGGTGAATCATGTCGTAAAGATTGCTGACTTTGCGGTCGGGGTCACCAATCATCGGGAAATTCACGGGCGTGCCTTGCGTTTCGGCAATGTCGGCTTCCCATTTGTTGTGCGACTCGACCGAGTCAACCGAGAGACCGATGACTTTGACATTGCGCTTGTCAAACTCTGGTTTGATTTTTGCAACATAACCCAACTCGGTGGTGCAAACTGGGGTGAAATCTTTTGGATGACTGAACAGCACGCCCCATGAGTCGCCGAGCCACTCATGAAAGTTGACCGTGCCTTGGGTTGTTTCGGCTACGAAGTCTGGGGCTAGGTCGCCAAGTCGAATAGACATTTTTGATTCTCCTTGATGTCGGGGTTTGTAACTGTGAGCAAGGATATCTGAATCCCGAGTGATTTAGTCAACTTTAAGATGAGTTTTTGTTTGAGCACGCTTGCTCAAAGTTAGGTTGCACACGGGTTGGGTAGGTTGAGGAACGATGAATCAAACCCGAATTGAACGGTCACAGTGGCGATCATGGCTGTCGGTTGCGATGGTTGCAACTTTAGGTTTGCAATTTTTGCCAACACCAGTTGCTGGCGCCGATGCGCCAACGGGCGACTACATCGTGATGTTGTCGAGCAATGCAGATCTGCAAACAAAAATTGCCAAAGAGGCGCGTCTTGGCAACTCGATCAGCGATGTTTATGACGGGTCGGCAAATGGTTTTGTCGCCGAACTTGATGCTGCTGATGTTCGCCGACTTAAAGCCGACCGTGATGTTTTAATTGTCGAACTTGATCGCGTGATTCGTCTCGACGAAGATTCAACAACGACTTCAACGAGCACGACTAGTTCGACGAGTTCTACAACTACGACGACAATTCCTGCAACGACTTCAACCTCGACATCGAGTTCGACGACTAGCTCGACCACTAGCTCGACCACGATGACGAGCACATCAAGTTCGACGACTAGCTCGAGCACGACAACGATTCCTGCAACAGCTACAACCTCGACGACAGTTCCCCCAACTACTTCGCAAGACTCGCTCGAGGGCACTTCGATCGTGATGTTGCGACCAGATGTTGATGTGCAGGCGTTCGTCGCCGCTGAAAATGCGTTAGGTGGTGAAGTTATCCAAGCATTCACCCAAGCGATCAGTGGTTATGTTGCGATGTTGAGCGAATCTCAAGTTGCGCGCCTCAGCAAAGACCCGCGAGTCGAAACAATTGAACCAAACCAGGTAATTGAGATCGAGGGCGATCAAGCCAACCCGCCTTCTTGGGGTTTAGATCGCATCGATCAGCGCACCCACACCTTGAACCAAATGTATACATATAACTTTGGTGGCGCAGGCGTCACCGCTTATGTCATTGACACGGGCATTCGTCCTGACCATGTCGAATTCTCGGGTCGAGTTGAATCGGGCTACGGCGCCATTGCTGATGGTTATGGTTCGCGAGACTGCAACGGGCACGGCACTCATGTCGCCGGCACAATCGGTGGTTCAACTACGGGTGTGGCCAAGTCGGTTCGCTTGATACCGGTTCGCGTTCTAAATTGTCGTGGCAGTGGCTTCATGTCAAATGTTATTGCCGGTGTCAATTGGGCGATTACCGATCACGCCGCGGGCACTCCTGCAGTTGCCAACTTGAGTCTCGGTGGCAGTTTTTCGAGTTCGCTCAACATGGCAATTGCCAACGCGGTTGCCGATGGCATCACGATGGTTGTGGCTGCTGGCAACAACAACCGTTCGGCTTGCAGTTATTCGCCAGCATCAGCACCATCAGCGATAACCGTTGGTGCGACTACTTCAGTTGATGGGCGCGCGAGTTATTCAAATTACGGTTCGTGTCTCGACATTTTTGCACCAGGTTCGAGCATCACCTCGGCGTATCACACTTCGTCGACTTCATTGCGTGGTTTGTCGGGCACGTCAATGGCGTCGCCGCATGTCGCTGGCGCCGCAGCATTGTTGCTTGAGGCCGACCCGACTATGTCGCCGGCTTCAGTCGCCGCAAAATTAATTACTTATGCCACGCCCGATGTCGTGACATCGCCTGGTGCGGGGTCGATAAATCTTTTTCTCTACACAAAGTCAGCATGGCTCGCCCCAACACCGATTGCGCCGAGCACACCTCGCGACTTAGTCGTTGTTGCTGGCAATGCGAATGCCGAATTGACATGGATTGCGCCAACGACCGATAACGGCAGCAGCGTCACCGATTATCTAATCGAATTCTCGTCAAACTCTGGCACTTCTTGGTCAACTTTTAGTGATGGTGTTTCGACATTAACGAGCGCAACTGTCACTGGCTTAACTAATGCGACAAATTACTCGTTCAGAGTGAAGGCAGTTAGCGGTGCGGGCACTAGCGACGCATCAAATGTTGTGGCCACAACTCCTGGCATTCCAGGTGAGCCGACTTCATTGCGGCCAACTGCCCTCAACCAAAGTGTGCGTTTAAATTGGTCAGCGCCAACCCTAAATGGAGGTTCGGTAATCACCGACTATCTGGTCGAATACACAACTGACATAAACGCTGGTTACGCACTTGTCGATGATGGAGTTTCTTCTTCAACCACAGCCACAGTCACTGGTCTGACTAACGGCACAACTTATTTTTTCAGAGTCAAAGCAGTTAACAGCATTGGCACAGGTCAGCCATCAGGTGTTGCTTCTGGTGCACCGTGGGCGATTGTTGTGCCAAGTGCGCCTCTTGATCTTCGCGTTACAAACATCGCATTGAATCAAATCGGTTTAAGTTGGACGGTACCGGTCTCAGATGGTGGCAGTTCGGTTAGTGACTATCTAATTGAATATTCTTCGAACGCTGGTGTGGCGTGGTCGACATTCGCAGACCCAACAAGCACAATTCGCTCGACGACAGTTACAGGTTTGGTCAATGCCACCTCATACATATTCAGGGTCAGTGCAATAAATATTTCAGGCACCGGCACTGCATCAACCTCAACAACGGCTGTTGCGCCTGGCATTCCTTCGGCCCCGTGTTGTGTTAACGATGTTTCGATTGGGCCACGCAGAGTTTCAATTCAGTGGGGAGCGCCAACATTTAACGGCGGCTCAGAACTCACCAACTACATCATTGAGTATTCAACAAACAGCGGCACAACTTGGACAACATGGGACGGCAATACCGGCGTTGTCGGCTGTGTTTGCGCCAATGTTGCGCGCACCGTCAGCCCGCTTACAGACGGCGTGCCACATATTTTCAGGGTGCGTGCAAAAAATGCAATCGGTATTGGCGAACCTTCAGAACCGTCTGAGGCCTACACACCATGGACACCAGTCGTGGCGGGTGCGCCAAGAACTGTCATTGCGACTGCACGCACCGGGCAACTTGATCTCGATTGGGAAGAACCTACAACTGACGGTGGCGCACCAATCAGTGACTACACAATCCAATATTCAACAAACTCGGGTGTCTCGTGGACAACGCTCACAGATGGCGTTAGCGCGTCGACTTTCTCGGTAATCCGCTCGTTGACCCCTGGCGTGAGTCACATTTTCAGAGTTGCAGCAACCAACGAAGTTGGCACTGGTGCCTGGTCAACACAAAGTTCACCTGTTACGACAATCAGTTCGCTGGCGAACGATCCGTTCTCTGGTGCGATTGCGGTTACGAACTCGACTGGCAACTCATCTAGCTCGACACTTACTGCAACTCGCGAAACAGGCGAGCCGAATCACGGCGGTTATGCACCAGCGGCGTCAATTTGGTACAAGTGGGTTGCCACCGAGACTGGCACTCTCGTGCTGACGACGAGCGGCAGTGACTTTGATACGATTCTCGGCGCGTATATGGGCGCCAGTGTTAACGCCTTGACAACAATTGCTGTTAACGACGATGCAACTGGCGAATCTGGTTTATGGAGTCGTGTTTCAATCGCAGTAAATGCAGGCACGACATATTTTGTAGCAATCGATGGTTATAGCGGCAAAAAAGGTACAACGCGTTTGAACTGGGCATTCACCGTCGCGCCAACTCCGCAAGCACCAGATGCACCTCAAAATGTTCGAGCAAGTGCAGGAGATTCAATTGCGACGATTAATTGGCTTGCGCCTATTAGTGATGGAGCCTCGGCAATCACTGCATACACGGTCACATCAGCGCCGGGCAGCAAATCTTGCACAACGACTGGTTCATTGTCGTGTGTTGTGCGTGGCTTAAGCAACGGCGTTAGCTACACATTTACGGTGACGGCGACAAACTCGATTGGCACATCGTTGCCATCGAGTCCTTCGTCTGCAGTTGTACCGGCGGCCGGCGATGAATCGGGCATCTCTGTATTGTCGTGGGGCTTAGATCGCATAGATCAACGCAACTTGCCGCTGAACTCTCGTTACATCAGCAACTTCTCAGGCGCTGGCGTGAATGTCTACATCATTGACACCGGTGTGTTGTCGAACCATAGTGAGTTTGGCAGTCGAGTGGTTTCTGGTTTCAGTTCAATCGCCGATAGTCGTGGCTCGCAAGACTGCAACGGTCACGGCACCCATGTTGCGGGCACCGTTGCCGGCACCAACTATGGTGTCGCACCTGCAGCGACCGTCGTGCCAGTGCGAGTTCTAGATTGTGCTGGTTCGGGCTCAACTTCTGGTGTGATAGCCGGCATCGACTGGGTTGTTGCGCATCACGAATCTGGTGTGCCAGCAGTTGCCAACATGAGTCTTGGTGGTGCGCGCTCGGCTGCACTTGATCTTGCTGTTGCTCGTGGCGTTGCCGATGGCATCGTGTTTGTCGTGGCGGCCGGCAACTCGAATGCAAATGCCTGCAACTATTCGCCAGCCGCCGAAGCGTCGGTGATCACAGTTGGTGCAACAACATCGGCAGATGCGCGAGCAAGTTATTCAAATTACGGTTCATGCGTCGATGTGTTTGCTCCCGGCTCAAACATCACCTCGGCGTGGTATACCTCGACTTCTGCGACGAACACTATTTCTGGCACATCAATGGCGTCGCCGCATGTTGCAGGCGTTGCCGCTTTGGCGTTGAGTGCCGATAGGTCGCTTTCGGTCAGTCGTGTTACAACTTGGATCACATCTACGGCGACATCTGAGTTGATAGCCAACCCAGTTGGCTCGCCAAACAAACTCGTCTACTCGTTGCTTAGTGCAACACCTCCTGCACAATCCATCAGTTCACCAATCACTACTCCGCCAGCAAGTGGTGGCGGCGGTGGTGGTGGAAGTAGTGGTGGCGGTGGTGGTGGCGGCGGTGGCGGTAGTCGACCAGCACCAACGACAACAACGACAACGACAACGACGACTGTGCCGACGACTGTGCCGACGACTGTGCCGACGACTGTGCCGACGACTGTGCCAGCAAATACAGTTCCGACTGGAACTGCGCCAGCAAATACAGTTCCGACTGGTACTGCGCCGATTAACACTGTCCCTGGCAACACGTCACCTAACAACGCGGTGCCGGCTAACGCTGTACCGCCAACTCTGCCGCCAAACAATTCAGGCAATTTCAACAACAATGTTCGTCGACCAACATTGGGTCAACTGATGCCTCCAATTGCTGCAAACACACTACGAATTGTGGCTCCCACACGAGCAGCTGGCAATGCAGTTACTTTTAAGATTGCTGCCAAACCAGGCGCGACTGTAAATGTTTATCGCAACGGCATTTTGGTTAGTAGCGTTCCGGCTGCGGCTGCGGCTGCGCTAAAAGTTACAGACAATCCGGCGGGTGAAAACTCGTATCAAGTCGTAATTGTCGAACAAAGTGGCAAAATTTCGATATCTGAAAAATCTATGGTTGTAACAGACTCAGCATCAAGTGCTGGAACCGCAGGTGACTCTACGGATAATCCGCCGGTTGCGCCGGATAAGACTGCGGCGAACGGCAAGGCAGTTGCGCCGGATGAGACTGCGGCGAACGGCGAGGCAGTTGCGCCGAAAAAGACCGCGGCGAACGGCAAGGCAGTTGCGCCGAAAAAGTCCAATGCAAAATCAAAGGCTTCGACCAGCAAAAACTCGAAATAGGTGAAACTGAGCCGATACAACTAATCTCGGTCTCATGATCGAAACAAAAGTGCCTGCGAGTCTTGCAAAAACATTGGGCGAGCTAAAGCAATCAGGCTGGAAGTCGCAAAGTGTCAAAGAAGAAATTCGTGTAAATACGGTCGCGCGAATAACTGCAGATCAGCAACTTTTTGTCGGTGTGCTGGGTTACGAAGAAACAGTGATGCCGCAGGTTGAGAATGCGCTGTTGGCTGGTCACGACATAGTTTTTCTGGGCGAGCGTGGTCAGGCAAAAACTCGAATCATCCGATCATTGGTTGACCTATTAGATGAGTGGATGCCAATAATTAGTGGTAGCGAAATCAACGACGACCCATATGCGCCAGTTTCACGACAGGCGCGTGAACTTGTTGCTAGCCATGGCGATGCAACACCAATTGATTGGGTGCATCGTTCGGCTCGATATGGTGAAAAACTCGCCACCCCAGATACTTCAATTGCCGATCTGATTGGTGAAGTTGACCCAATCAAAGTTGCCGAGGGTCGCTACTTGAGCGACGAACTTACTTTGCACTACGGCTTAGTGCCTCGTTGTAACCGTGGCATATTTGCGATTAACGAATTGCCAGACCTGTCTGAGCGAATTCAAGTCGGTCTGCTGAATGTGCTTGAAGAAAGAGATATTCAGATTCGCGGTTACAAAATTCGCTTGCCGCTCGACATCATGCTCGTTGCGTCGGCAAACCCAGATGACTACACAAATCGCGGACGAATCATCACTCCGCTTAAGGATCGTTTTGGCAGCCAGATTCGCACCCATTATCCGTTAGAGATTGCGACCGAGATTGCAGTCGTGCGTCAAGAGTCGCGCAACGCGAGCGTGGGCGAAGTCAAAGTTCGAATTCCGAATTTCATGGAAGAAGTTATTGCCACGATCAGCCATCTTGCCCGAGCCAGCACGAAGATCAATCAGCGCAGCGGTGTGAGCGTGCGTCTGACCACAAGTAACCAAGAATTGATGTGCGCCAACGCGATGCGACGTGCACTCAAAGCCAAAGAAACCGATGTGGCGCCGCGAGTTTGCGACCTTGATGCATTGGCTGCGTCAACCGCTGGCAAAATTGAAATTGATGTAATCGACGATTCGCGCGAGTCTCAAGTTTTTGACCAACTCGTGCGCGGAGCGGTGTTGCAGGTTGCCAAACAGCGAATATCAGCCGAAAACCTTCGTCTAGTCACCGAAGAATTCGTCGAGGGCAAAGTAGTGCAAACTGGTGAAGATATTGCTTCGAGCGACTATGTCGTTTTACTCAAGACAATGCCTGGCTTGCGCACTGTCGTCGCTGATCTGGTTAACGGCGATGAATCTGCTGCTGTAGTTGCCAGCGCGATCGAATTCGTGCTGGAAGGTTTGCATTTATCGAAGCGTCTAAACAAAGATGCCAAGGCGGGCAAAGCGATTTATCGTTCGAAAACTATTTAACCGCGAAATTTAACCAATAAACGGTTGGCGAGTCCAGATTTCGCTGGTGTCGTTGCGCTCGGCAATTACGGGGCGACCTGAAAGTACAGACACTTCGACTTCGTTGTTGAAACCGTGCAGTTTTAGTGCGCCATGCCGAGTTGCCGAAACACCTTTTGGTAATTCTTCGATGTGATCAGTTGGCATTAGCACGCCGAGATTTGCCGACTCATCGCAAAGTCGGGCCGCCAAGTTCGGCGCACTGCCGATGTAGTCATCACCTTCGAAGAGCATCGTGTCGCCTGTGTCAATGCCGATTCGCAATTTCAGTGGCGCGCAAGCAGTCTCGGCTCGTCGTGCTAGTTCGAGCGCAAATGTGATGCCGTCAAGTTGCTCGACAGCAACTGCCATGAGACCGTCACCAAGGTATTTGTCGATACGTACGCCTCGCTCTGAAGCCACAGCCCGAGCCACAGCCCGAAATTCGCCTAGCAGTTTCGTTGCTCGGCGGTCACCGTTGGTCTCGGTGAAGTTTGTGAAGCCAGAGAGATCAACGAAGATAAAGGTTCGGGGAAAACGCATTTAGATTGTCAGTCTACGGGCAGTCGTACTATCGTGCGTTTATGCCAAGTAGGTTCAATTATTCGCGCTGGGATGGAACCCAGCAGGGTTTTGAATTTGATGCACAAAGTTTGATTGACGAATTGACAGATGATTTAGTTCATCACGGCGACGTAAATGCGGCTCTGCGCAAATTGATGCAAGACGGTATGCGCAAAGATCGTGGCGAAAACTTGATGGGCCTTCGCGAAATGATGCAGAAGCTGCGCGAAAAACGAAATGAGATCAAAGATCGCGGAGATCTTGGCGGCGTCTACAAAGAGATTGCCGACGAACTTGATGACTTAGTTGACGAAGAACGGCACGCCATTGACCAAGCACTAAAAGATGCGCTCAAATCTGGCGACGAACGTCGAAGCGAATTGGCGAAAGACTCTGCAGAACAAAAAAACTTTCGCCTTGATATGTTGCCCGAAGATCTCGCCGGCAAGATCAACGAACTCGAGCACTACGACTTTCAATCGCAGCAAGCCCAACAAAGATTTGAGGCTTTGCTCGAAAAACTGCGCAATCAACTGATGCAGCAGTATCTAGATCAGGCTTCGAGTGCGATCAACGAACTGACGCCTGCAGAAATGCAACGCACTAAAGACATGATGGCTGCCTTAAACGAAATGCTCAATCGTCGTGAACGGGGCGAAGACCCAGAGTTCGAAGAGTTCATGCAAAAATTTGGCGATTTCTTTCCGGAGAACCCGAAAAATTTGGACGAATTACTCGCAATCATGGCAAAGCGCATGGCAAACGCCCAGGCGATGCTCAATTCGATGACGCCAGAACAGCGGGATCAAATGCGTCAATTGAGCGAAAAGCTTCTAGAAGATATGGATTTACGCTGGCAAATGAACGAGTTGGCTCAAAAACTTCAGGCGATGTTTCCGCAACAAGGATGGGACTCAAAGCAAGAATTTAAGGGTGAAGACCCGATGGGGTTCGGCGAGGCGATGCGCTCGATGCAAGAACTCGGTGATCTCGACCAACTCGATAATTTGCTGCGCAATGCATCCTCGCCGTCGGCGTTGGCTGAGGCTGATTTAGACAGGGTCAGTGAACTGCTTGGTGAAGATGTTGCTAAGTCGCTGCAACGCATGTCTGAAATTACGAAAAAGCTCAAAGAAGCAGGACTGATCGATCAGACCGAGGGCAAACTTGAGATGACTCCGCGAGGCTTGCGCAAGATCGGTGAAAAGGCCTTGCGCGATGTGTTTGGGGCACTCGACAAAGATCGCCTCGGCCAGCATCAAGTAGAGAGAATCGGTGTCGGTCATGAGCGAACTTACGACACCAAGCCATATGAATATGGTGACCCATTTCAATTAGATCTGCAGCAGACATTGCGTAATGCTCTCAAGCGTCAAGGTTCTGTTGTGCCAGTGAAATTGATTGCCGAAGACTTTGAAATTGAGCAGACAGAACACTTGACCCGGTCATCGACCGTGTTGATGCTCGACCTCTCGTTGTCGATGCCGATGCGCGATTATTTTTTGCCGGCAAAAAAAGTAGCGATGGCGCTGCACTCGCTGATGAGTTCGCAATTTCCGCGCGACTACCTCGGCATCGTCGGTTTTAGCGAGACTGCAAGGGAGTTAAAACCTCATCAATTACCCGAGGTTTCATGGGATTTTGTCTATGGCACGAACATGCAGCACGGGTTCATGCTGGCTCGTGAAATGTTGTCCCGACAGAGCGGCACCAAACAGATCATCATGATCACCGACGGCGAGCCGACGGCTCATATTTCACAATCTGGGGACGTGTTTTTTAATTATCCACCAGTCCGTGAAACCATCGAAGCGACATTGCGCGAAGTCATGCGGGCGACCCGCGAAGGCATACGGATAAACACTTTCATGCTTGATGCATCGCGTGCTTTGCAGTCATTTATTGAACAGCTGACGGCGATAAACAAGGGTCGCGCATTTTTTACAGGACCAGAAAATTTGGGTGAATACGTGCTCGTCGACTTCATCGAACACAAGCGTCAACTTTCTCGTCTCGGTGGGGTGCGACGGGCAGGTTAGGCAGTATTTGCATTTTTTGTAAAAGTTTGGCAGAATGACACCGTTGTAGTTACAGCGTTGTTGACGTACGAGCGTCAGTCGACGGCAAATCGGGAGGGTTTCAAAATTGGAAGATCGCATGCACATACAAGTCAGCAGTGAGCGTGTATGGCAAGACCAGGCAAATTGCCTTGGTGTCGATCCAGACCTGTTCTTTCCCGAGCGCGGTGCTTCAACCCGCGAGGCAAAAGAAGTTTGCCGCGGCTGCGTTGTCAAAAACGACTGCCTTGAATACGCCCTAGAAAACGGTGAAAAATTTGGCATCTGGGGCGGGCTCTCAGAGCGAGAGCGTCGTCGGCTTCGTCGTCAGCGCGCCCAGAGCAATCGCAATATCGCCAGCGCTTAAACCGTCAATCTAAGTTCTGTATCGCGCGATTGCGCGCAGCCAAGCACCACTCAATTGTTTTTTCTTTGCTTAGATCAAGTTCGGTCCAACGCGATTTCTTGATCTGTGTAAGCACACGTGCAGGCACCAGGCCAACGAGTTCGGCGCGGGCGATTTCGGCTCGTTTTGCGACCTCGCCAAAGACAAACTCTGGGCCAACTTCGTCGGGGCAAATTAGGTTCATACTTACCTGTATTTCATTGCCTAACTGAAGCCCCAACGTGCGCACCTGTCGGCTACGAATCTCTTTTGCAATTCGCCGGCCATCTTCAATTGTCGAGTTCTTCAACCAAATGTTGTAGGCCACCAATACTTGTCGAGCGCCTACGCAGATCGCGCCGGCAGTTGGGTGCGGTTTACTTGGGCCGAAGTCTGGCGTCAAATCTACGAAGGCCCGTTTGCGAATTTCGGGCAGATCTCTTTCGGGGCCGTAAACAAAACTTGGAATCTTAAGTTCGCTGGCCACATATTCGGCGAACTCATTTCTTGCCTGAATCGCTTGTTCAATTGTCGAATTTTCAAGCGGCACGAATGGAACGACATCGATGATGCCGATTCGCGGATGAACACCAACATGCTGACGCAAGTCAAACTGTTGCGCGCTTATTTCGGCGAGTTGGCGTGCCGCACTTGTGGTTGCGAGTGTGAACACGCTGCGGTGATGGTGAAAATCGCTGTGGATGTCGAGTACATCATGGCCAATCTGGCTGCGAATTTCTTCGATCGCGTCTAGGTGCCGACCCTCGCTGATATTGATCACGCATTCAAGCACCCATATTGCTTAGCGCATTTTTGGGTGGTGATGCTAGGGTTAACATATGTTCAACGGCCCTGAAATCTGGATCATCATCTTGCTTGTTGTAGTGCTTTTCGGCGGATCACGTCTTCCAAAAATTGCTCGCAACCTCGGTAAAGCCCAAAGCGAACTTAAAAAAGGTCTCGCTGAAGGCATCGCCGATTCAAAAAAAGACGAAGCTCCGAAAACCGACTCAAACTAGTTTTGGCGTCACGGCAGGTTGTCTGCCGATTATTTGAGTGCGAGTACTTTAACTCTCGTCGTGAGCACATCGGCGAGCAAACTTCGACGCTCATTGGCTGCATAAAGGTTTAGTTCGATATCTGCCTTCGCTGATGCTTTGGCGAAAATCAAAAACTGATCATCTTCGGCGCGAACAGTCACCGACTTGACGCGACCATCTTGAGTTCGGTCAAGACCGATTGCAATTCGCAAAATTGCAGCAAGTGACGTCACAAGTTTTTGGTCGACTTCATCAAGTTGGGCAAATTCTGAGTGTGACTGTTTTGGCGCACTTTTGCGGTGATAACGAGCGATGACTGCGATCAATTCAATTTCGCGATCAGTGAGACCGACTAGTTCTGAGTTTCTGATCACATAGTAAGAATGAAGATGATGTTTCGAGTGTGAAACGATCACGCCAACATTTGCGAGTAGCGCTGCAGCCTCGAGATATCTGCGCGATGCGAGCGGCAGATCGAGTTTTTTTTGCAAACAATCAAAAAGTGAGAGCGCAATTTTTGAAACATGAACCGAATGCTCTGGTCGATCGTCGCATCGATCGGCAAGTTGTT
The DNA here is from genome assembly GCA_002737635.1 of Acidimicrobium sp. Classification (GTDB taxonomy): domain Bacteria; phylum Actinomycetota; class Acidimicrobiia; order Acidimicrobiales; family Ilumatobacteraceae; genus BACL27. The sequence goes on along the minus strand of NSIC01000004.1, from coordinate 26,614 downwards.
TGACACTCTGTAATGCCGGGTCAACATCTTCGGGGTGGTCGAGCAGATTTTCACGGGCGAGGGTGTCAAAGAGCACTCCTTCTCGCAACGCGTAGTCAGAGTAAACGAACGTTTTAACATCATATGACTGAGCAATGCCCTCTAAAATGACGGCTCCGGCCAAAATAATTTCGGCGCGCGAAGAGTCAATATCGAAAATCTTGGCACGCTCTTTGACAGTCGGTGCTTCGGCCAATAAATCCAACATCTTGGTTACATCTTTGGCGCTGAATTCGTGGCGGTTGAACGACTTTGGTTCTGGCTCGTCGTTGAGTTTTCTGATCAATTTGGCGACTGCTTCGACCGTGCCGGATGAGCCGACAGCAACTTCAAAGCCAAGTTCTGTGACTTCGGGCCTTATCGTCGCCAGCATTGATCGCACAAACTTTCGACAACTGCTGAGCGCGCTTGGATGCAGGGCATCGGTGCTAAAAAATCTGTCAGTCAAACGAACGGCGCCGAGTTTAAAACTTCGCGAGAGCAAAATTTCTTCACCCGAGGCGATTACCAACTCGGTTGAACCGCCACCGATGTCGCAAAGCAACATCGGTTGTTCGCCGACCGCAACTGCGTAGCGGGCACCAAGGTGAATGAGACGTGCTTCTTCGACACCAGAAATGATCTCAACTTCAATGTCGGCTTCTTTGCGCGCACGCTTTATAAACTCGCCGCGATTTTTGGCTTCGCGAACTGCACTGGTCGCGACCGCACGCAATTTTGCACCGTGAACATCAGAGATTGCACGCATTCGTTTTAGAGAGGCAAGGCCCCGTTCAATCGCATCGGGCTCGAGTTGTTTCATGTCGCCCGCACCATGGCCAAGTCGAACTACTTCTTTCTCACTGGCAATGACTTCAAAGCCTGTTTCAACTGGCCGAGCAACTACCAAGTGAAAACTATTTGTCCCAATGTCTAGAGCGGCAATGATTGATTCTGATTTTGGGCCCACAAATGCACATCTTAGAACGCGATGGTTCGACGGTAGGATTTAAGGACTAATCGAAGGAGATGTCATGACCAACTATGCAGAAGCAACAACTTTAAATGAGCCACCGCGTGGTCATGCGCGCATCGTTTATCTTGGCTCAGTCTCACCTCATTGGGAGGTCTACGGCGACTACGGCGATCAGAACATGCTTGAAGAATTTCGCGCACGAACCCTTGCCCGACTGATTCTTTTGCCACGCAACGACCCACAGTTTCGTCGCAATCAAGAGCGAGTTAACAAAGACGCAGAACGTGAACGTATCAGCATCGAATGGGAGCTGGGTTATGCGGTTGCAGCCGAGGCTCCGGCAGTGGCGCCAGCAGCCGCACCTGCTGAATAGGCAGAAGTCAAAACCAGCATTTTTATGCGACCCAATATGTCGCTGAAATGAATCTCAAGTGACTTTTTGGCGAAATCGTTTTCTGACAAACCTACGAGAGTCAATAATTTCGTACGATCAAAATATCAACCAAAATTACATCAACCGCGAATTGAGTTGGCTTGATTTCAACGATCGTGTTTTGACTCTTGCAAGTGACGACAAAGTTCCACTGCTTGAGCGATGCCGATTTTTGGCAATTTGCTCGTCGAATCTTGACGAGTTTTATCAAATCAGAGTTGCCGCCCTCAAAGACCAAGTGGCAGGTGATGTTCATACTCCAACGGTTGATGGTTTGACGCCCCAGCAACAGTTGCACGAAATTACCCGGCGCACCCAAGATTTCGTGAACCGGCAACACGAAGTCTGGTCTGAAGAGTTGTTGCCAAGACTTAAACAGTCTGAAGTATTTGTCGTCGGATGGTCAGACTTAACCGAATCTGAAAAAGCAAAACTTTCAGACGACTTTGACCGCAGGATCTTTCCTGTCTTAACCCCACTAGTGGTTGACCCGGCGCATCCGTTTCCGTATATCTCGAACCTTGCGATGAACTTGGCTGTGGTTGCGCGCGATCCACAGTCGTCTGAACAAAGATTTGCGAGGCTAAAAATTCCGAAGAATATTCCGCGGTTCATGCGGGTGGGTGACGGTAATAAATTTGTTTTACTTGAAGAAGTTGTCTCGACCAATTTGCCCCGGCTGTTTCAGGGCATGTTGATCGAACAGTGCTTCGTGTTCAGGGTCACGCGAAACGCTGACCTCTCACTTGACGACGAAGACGCCGAAGATTTGTTGGCCGCTGTCGAAATGGAATTGCGCCGCCGCCGATTTGGTCGTGCAGTTCGACTTGAGATTCCAGAGGGCACCGCTCAAGAAACTGTCGACTTGATGTGTCAAGAACTCGAATTAGAACTCGAAGACATCAGCTATCACTCTGGTTTTATCGAAATGAGCGCACTCAATCAATTGGCGTCGCTCGATCTGCCTGGGTTGCGATTTAAGCCATGGCCACCGCTAACTGCCGGAAGGTTGCTAGCCGCTGAATTTAATAGTCAGAGCATTTTTCAAGTAATTCGAGAACGACAATTATTGGTTCATCACCCGCATGAGTCATTTTCTTCTTCGGTCGAGTCGTTTGTGGCGCAGGCGGCAAGCGACCCAAAAGTTCACTCGATAAAGATGACCCTCTATCGAACTTCGGGTGACTCGGCAATCGCCAAGCACTTAGTTCGCGCCGCCGAAGCGGGCAAACAAGTGGCCGTGGTACTCGAGATCAAGGCGCGCTTCGATGAGGCTCGAAACATCGCCTGGGCAAAAGAGCTCGAATACGCAGGCGTGCACGTAACTTATGGCATTGTTGGTTTGAAGACTCACTCGAAGTGCATTTTGGTCGTGCGTGAAGACAGCGACCAGATGAGGCGGTACGTGCACATCGGCACCGGAAACTACAACTCTGTAACCGCCAGGGTTTACGAAGACATCGGGTTTTTTACCTGTGAAGAGCAAATTGGCTCGGACGCAACAGAGTTGTTTAACTATTTGACCGGCTACGCCAAAGAGCCCGATTATTTGCGACTGTTTGTCGCACCGCACCAATTGCGTCCGCGAATTCTTGAACTGATTCATCGTGAGGCAACTTTTAAAGACAAGGGGCAGATCACCCTAAAGCTGAACTCGATTTCAGACCCATCGATCATTGATGCGCTTTATTCAGCGAGTGATGCTGGCGTCAAAATAAAACTGATAGTTCGGGGTATTTGTTGCCTACGCGCTGGCGTGCCAAGCATGTCAGAAAACATCGAGGTGCGCTCAATTCTGGGTCGGTATCTTGAGCATTCGCGGATCTATCGTTTTGAGCACGGGCTTGAAGACGAATCACCGTTGCACCTAATCGGTTCGGCAGACTTGATGGGTAGAAATCTAGATGGGCGAGTTGAAGTCTTGGTGCCATTAACGCACCCGAAGCATCGGGCATGGCTTGATAAAGTCTTGAGTTTTTTGACCGCTGAAGATGTTGTCCACTTCAAATTGAACGCCGATGATAGTTGGGTCAAACATAATTTGGGTGACGAAATTGGCGATGCTCAGCAGCGTCTGCACGAGTGGGTTGTAGCAACTCAAGTTCGGTGACGCTTTAATCTGTTCACCGTCGTGTAACTTTTTTGACTACTAAAGTTCACTTTTGACGGGCTACCGTTGTGGTGAGTCGTAGTTCTGAGAAAAGTGAGAAAGGTGCCGACGATGGATGAGATTCGCAAGAATTTTCACAGCGACCTTGAGTCGGCACGCGCCGAAGTAATTCGTCTTGGGGCTTCGCTGACAGAGTCAATTCCGCGAGCAACGGCAGTATTGCTGAGTGGCGATCTCGAGGGCGCAGATTATTTGGTTCAGGCGGATGACGAATTTGACGGTCGAAGCGCAGATCTAGAAATTTCATGTTTCGAAATTTTGGCATTGCAGGCGCCTGTTGCGGCTGACCTTCGTCAAATCATTGCGATCATCAAGATCGCCGGCGAACTTGAGCGTTCGGCAGACCTTGTAGTAAACATTTGCAAGGCAGCGCGCCGTATATATGGTCACGATATTGACCCGATGTTGCGTGGTGTTATTTCGAAAATGAGTGAACAAGCACAAAAACTCTTTGGTGCAACCATGGAAGCATTCGAACAGAGCGATTCGGCAAAAGCCGCAGCAATCGACGACATGGACTCTTACTTAGATAGTTTGCACCGCCAGTTCATTCAGCAAATTTTCGAGTCACACTCAAAGTCAAAAATTGATTTGCAAGTAGCAGTGCAGCTCGCGGTTGTCGCTCGCTTTTATGAGCGCATCGGCGACCATGCCGTAAATGTGAGTGAAAAAACAAGATTTATCGCCACAGGCTGGGTAAAAGAAAGAGACGGCATTAACCGTTACAAGGCTCGCGTGGGTGACCGAACTGGGGAGATTTTGCTTCCACGAACCGAAAGTTAATTTTAGAGGGCCGTTATGGACTTGGTTTTTTTCTTGTCTGGTGCGGTGGTAACAGGAATTATTGCGTTTCTGATTTCGAAGCGTTCATCAAAAAATCTCAGTCACGCAATTCAAAATGAAACGGGTGTCAATACTTCAAATACTGAAGACCAACTTGAAAGTTTGATGGACGCTCTTGATCTGCTGCCGATTGGTGTCGTGATCGTTGACGCAAAATTGGATCGAAGGTTGCAAAATGGGGTGGCCACAGCCATGACTGGGGTGCGTTATGTAGACATCTTGGTTGATCAGGCAGTTGATGAAATGCTCGAAGAAGTCAAGACGACCAATTCAGGTGAACGCATTCTTGAAGTGGTGGCTGGCACAACTCGATTTTTCAAAGTGTGTGGGCAGGTAATTGACAATCAGCGAACCGTTGTGACGGTTGAAGACATCACCGAGAAATCGCGAATTGACACAATGCAGACAGATTTTGTTGCGAATTTGAGCCATGAACTAAAAACTCCTATTGGTGCCGTCGCGGCACTTGCTGATTCGCTGAATGGCGAAACAGAAACTGAAGTTGTTTGGCGACTTGCCGAGCGAATCGTCACCGAATCTCACCGTATGTCGCGAATTGTCGACGACCTTTTAGATCTGTCGCGGGTCGAATTCGGTGGAACCGAAGAATGGACCGACATCGATCTTGGCCGTGTTTTGGTTGAGGTCGTGAGTACGAACCAACATGCTGCAAAACGCCAAGGTCTAGGTTTGTCATTGACAGGTTCGGCCGAACTTTCGGTGCGGGGCGATCGCGCGCAACTAGTTTCAATGTTTTCGAACCTCGTAGATAATGCCATCAAATACAGCGAGGCAGGTGGGGTCGTGTCGGTAGAGAGCGCGACTCAGGGTGATGAGATTTTGGTGACTGTCACCGACCATGGCATTGGTATTGCTGAACGTGATCAGAAGCGAATTTTTGAGCGGTTCTACCGAGTCGATAAGGCACGAAGTCGTGCGACCGGTGGCACTGGTTTGGGTCTCTCAATCGTGCGTCACATTGTTTTAGAACACGGTGGTTCCATCGATGTGCGTTCAGAAGAGGGCATTGGCTCGACATTCACGGTTCGCATGCCGCGTCTGCCTAAGCAATCTAAAGGATCAGTCTTAGATCAGACAGGAGTAATGGCATGAGTATAAGCAATTCGCTTCCAACAATTTTGGTGGTCGACGACGAAGAGTCGTTTATCGAAGCACTTCAAGTTGGCTTAAAGCGCGAGGGATTTCGAATTGAGGTGGCCCGTGATGGGGCCGAAGCCTTGGCAGTTTTTGATGCTGTTAAGCCAGATGCAGTTCTTTTGGATGTGATGTTGCCGAAAGTCAGTGGCACAGATGTATGTCGCGAAATTCGCAAAAAAAGTGCAGTGCCGATCATCATGGTTTCAGCAAAGGGTTCAGAAATCGACACGGTTGTCGGTCTTGAAGTTGGCGCTGACGATTACATCGTCAAGCCATATCGTCTGCGTGAACTAGTCGCAAGATTGCGGGCCGCTCTTCGGCGCGGCGAGTTGTCAAAATCTGACGGTGATTTGACGGGTGTCGGCACTGTGGCGATTGGTGCAGTTTCAATTGATCCCGAGCAACATGTCGTGACAATTCGTGGCGAAGTTACGAAGCTGCCACTCAAAGAATTTGAGTTGCTGTATCTATTGATGGCTAATGCAGGCCGAGTGATGACCAGAGAAACACTCATTGATCGGGTCTGGGGTACCGACTATTACGGCGACACCAAGACGCTGGATGTGCACATTAAGCGTCTGCGCTCAAAAATTGAAAAAGAACCCACAGAACCACAACTAGTGGTGACCATCCGTGGGCTTGGCTATAAATACGCGAAAATAGGCGTATAGCTTTTTCAAAGTCAGGTCTTGCTCCGGCGTCGCCGTTGCGTCGTCTTGGGCGAGTTCATTCGCTGGTTGCATGTGGTGAGGCGGCATTTGCAATTGCTCTAGCCGACTCACTGTTTTTGTCAATCAGCCCTGATGCGGCACGAAGTCGAGTGCTTTTGTTCTTGGCGGTGAGTTTGGCCCCGTTTGCGATAGTCGCACCATTTATTGGACCAGTGATCGACAGAATTCCGGGTGGCAGGCGAATCACAGTTTTCATCGTCGCTGTGATGCGCTGTTTGACCGTGATTTTGATGATCTCGCGACTGAATTCGATATCGCTATTTGCTCTTGCTTTTATCTCACTCGTTTTGGCACGCACTTACAGTGTGAGCAAAACCGCGATCGTGCCATCTCTTGTCAAAAGCGATGACGAGTTGGTTTCGGCAAACTCAAAACTCGGGTTACTTTCTGGTGCAATGGGTTTTGCGGCCGCTGTGCCCGCAGCTTTGTTGCAGTTGATTGACGCACGAGCCACTCTCGTTTTGTCGGCAGTGATGTTTGGCCTTGCAGGTTTAGCAAGCTTGCAGTTGCCGCGTCATGTTGCAACTACACCAAAAGCAATTCAGAAAATTGAAATCGAAGAACTACGTGGTTTGCAAGTTAGGCGGATTGCATTTTCAATGATGCTTCTGCGAGGCATGATCGGATTTTTATTTTTTCATGTGGCTTTCTGGTTACGTGATGAAAGTGCTGGTACTGCGTGGTTTGGCCTTGCACTCGGTCTTTCGTCCTTGTCAATAATGACCGGCAATTTAATCGCACCGCTTTTGCGTCGCCAAATGTCAGAGCAAGCGATGATGCTATTTGCTTTTTTAATAATTGGAGTGATCGGCATTTACGCCGGAGTCGTGGGTGGAATTACCGTGGGAATCATTTTGATTTCTGTAACCAACGGAATGGGTTCAATTGGGCGATTGGCTTTTGAATCCGTAGTGCAAAGAGAAGCGCCAGATGCGAACCGCGCGCGGACATTTGTTCGTTTTGAAACTTTGAATCAACTGGCATGGGTGGGTCTTGGTTTGGTAGCCGTAATTCTGACTCTGCCTGGGGCAGTTGGCTTTGCCGTTGTTGGTGTTGTATGTATGGCTGGCTCGGTTTATTTCTTTGTGAATCGCGAGCGCTAAAGGTTTATTCGCTCAATCCATAAGCCTGGCGCCGCGATTTCGTTAGGTGTTGGAAGATTGCCTTCGCGAGCCCATAGGCGTGCCAAACCGTTTTCGCCGGCGCGCTCGATGACGCCAGAAATGAAGCGCTCGCCGCGATCGACTTGATCGTCGGTTAAGTAGATGCCGAAAAGATGTTCAACGTATTGGTCTTGAGAACTTGACTCGACTCGCCGTCGTCGAAAAGCCTCTGAGATCTGGGCACCATTGCCAAGAATTCGACTCGCGACTGTGTCAACGACATGATCGACATAGCAGATAATCGCACAAGTTAATGCGTCAAGTTTGGGGGCGAGAGCCTGTTGTTGCGTTGAGCGTTCGCTGCCAAGCAAAAGAGTTGGGTCACCCAAAAGTTTTTGCATTATCGCTGCTGGGTCAGTGTTGGAGACGTCGATGTTCGTGAGCCGTTGGCCTAATGCGTTTGGATTTGGATGAAACCCTGCGACGTGTTGCTTTACCAAGTTGATGACGGCGCTGCGAACAAACTCAATGCGAAACACCGCATGAAATGTCAACTCTTGAATCAACAACCACATTTGCATATCCTCGACTTTGATGCTCCAGTCTTTGGCGAATTCTTCGCCGTTGCGGGCGACAAACAAAAGTTGAGACTTTGGTTCGCGCGGAAGGGGCAAGTCGTATTGACCGAATGCGCGAAGTGAAAGTTGTCCGATCATTGAGCCAACAGACATGCCGAGCATCGCCGGCACCATCATCTTGGTTAGGTTTGACATCATCGCGTCCATGCCGTTTGACTCGAGTTCGAGACTCACATCGTCTGGGGCAGGCGTTGAATTGCCCGAAAATTCTGAGAAATAAAACTTAAATGCATCGAGCGTGTGATGCACCCAAGTTGAACGTGTTACGACGTCAATAACAGGCGGTTGAGTTGATTCACTTGTCGACAGACCAGTGACATCTCGAACATGCAGGTCGGCGACCGTAGCAAGTTGATGGACGGCGATGCGCACGGTCGGTTCGACATTGGGCTCGACAATTGAGTTCGTCGCGGTCATCATTGCGAACTGTCGAGCCATGTCCCACTGCACGGGGCCAGCGCTTGACATCGCTTTGGCAATTTGGTCAAAAAACGGTATGCCTGGCGAAGAGAAATCACTCGGGTCTTGAGGCATAGTCAGATGATAGGCAGACTGAAATTGAATTCATCAGTTCTTTGTGAGTGGCGAATGGCTCAGTTCGCCCTCAGAGATACACTTAATTAGATGTCAACATCGCAAAATAAGTTTGCAGTCGATACTCGACTTGAGTTGACGAGTGAAGCCCTAGATGTCGGTGCTGTCTATAACTGGGCTGCGATTAAATCGTGCGGTGCTGTTGTCGTATTTTCTGGCATTGTGCGCGACAACGCGGAGGGTCGCACTGATGTGACATCGCTGACCTATGAGGCGTATGAAGATCAAGTCGTGCCAAAACTTGAGATTATCGCCAATGAGATGCGTTCAAGATGGACCGATCTTGGACGAATCGCACTTATCCATCGTGTTGGCAAACTTGAATTGACCGAGTCGTCTGTTTTGGTTGTTGTTTCATCACCACACCGTCCCGAGGCATTCGCGGCTGCAAGATATGCGATTGATGCATTAAAAATAGGCGTGCCGATCTGGAAGCAAGAACACTGGAAAGACGGCAGCGACTGGGGCACAAATAGTCACGAGATTTCTGACGTGCGAAAAGTTGAAAGTTCAACGCCATGATTATTCTTGCCGCATCAACGCTCGCCGTATTCTTTGCGGCTGTATCAATCGTTGCTGGTGTGAGTTTGGCACTGTTGGTTTTGACGCAAGAACGAACGAAAACCTCGAACGAAGGTATGGCTGCGTTTCATCGCCACCTTGATGCATTATCTGACGAGTCGCGTGAACACTTGCGCAGTCAATTGCGCGATGCAAAACAGAGACAGACACGGGGTTAGTAAATGGCACGCGACCTCGCAATCGATCTAGGCACGGCAAACACACTCGTCTATATGCAGGGTCGTGGCATCGTGATTAACGAACCGTCTGTGATTGCCGTCAATCGACGCACTGGCGAAGTTTTGGCCACTGGCGAAGAAGCATGGCAGATGATCGGTCGAACACCTGGCTACATCGTGGCGGTTCGACCGTTGCGTGGTGGCGCAATCACAGACTTTGAAGTGACCGAAAAAATGATTCGACTGTTGTTGCAGCGTGCGGGTGTCTCTAAGTTTTCGCGACCAAAGGTTTTGATTTGTGTGCCGTCGGCGATTACAGAAGTTGAGCGTCGTGCAGTTACTGACGCAACTCGTCGAGCGGGTGCGGCTGATGCTCAGTTGTTAGAGCAGCCAGTGGCTGCTGCGATTGGCGCCAATTTGCCGATTGATGAACCTGTTGGCAACATGGTTATTGATATTGGCGGCGGCACAACCGAAACTGCGGTCATCAGTCTCGGCGGCATCGTTGCTCTTGAAGCTGTTCGGGTCGGCAGCTTCGATATCGACACCGAGATTCAGACGTTTGTGCGTCGCAAGCACGGCATCGCAATTGGTGAGCGAACGGCTGAAGAGATTAAGAAGTCGATCGGCAGCGCGATATCAATGCCGGGTGATACCGATGCAGAGGTTCGTGGTCGAGATCTGGTGACGGGTTTGCCAAAGACGGTTATTTTGACGGCAAAAGAAGTTCGAGAAGCGATCAACCCAGTTGTGACGCAGATGGTCGATTCGGTTGTGCGATGTCTGGGATCTGCACCACCAGAACTATCGCAAGATTTCTTGAAGCGCGGTATATATCTTGTCGGTGGTGGCTCGCTCTTGCGTGGCATGGCTGAGAGAATTTCGAACGAGACTCGCGTGCCTGTAAACATGTCGAACGAACCGCTCGAAGCTGTCGTGCTCGGCGCCGGTCATTGCATCGAGAATTATGCAGCGTTACGTGGTTTGTTCATGGACTCGCGTCGCTGAAAATCATTTTTCAACTAAGCGTGTTAGTCCTTCTTGTACGACTGTGACGACCAGTTCGCCGTTTGGCGCAAAAATATAACCACTGGCGATACCACGTGCATTTGAAGTCGAGATCGCAGTTTGATCGTAGAGCAGCCAATCGTCTGCTCTAAATGGTCGATGAAACCACATCACATGATCAAGACTTGCCATTTGAATTGTCTGCTCGGTCCATGATCGACCATGTGGCAGCAAAGTCGTGTCAAGTAACGACATATCACTGGCGTATGTGACGATGCAGGCATGTAGAACAGGGTCATCCGGAAGTTTTCCGTCGGCTCGCATCCAAAGTTTCTGTCCGGGGCTCTTTAGATTTTTTCTCGTGAGTGGATCAGCATCGATGTAGCGCAAATCAATCGGACGCGGATGAGTGAACCATTCGCCTATTTGATCCTTGAAAGGCTCCATGCGGGTTTTAAAGTCGGGCAAAGACTCTGCTTGCGGTAGACCTTTTGGCATTTCAATGAAATGCTCAAGACCAGGTTCGGCAATTTGAAAACTCGCTTGCAGGTTGAAAATTGCTTTGCCATGTTGAATTGCGATCACGCGGCGAGTTGTAAAGCTCTTTCCGTCACGAATGCGGTCAACTTCATAAAGAATTGGAATTGTCGGGTCTCCGGGTCTCAAGAAATATGCGTGAAGAGAATGAACACGCCGTGATTTGTCGTCAACTGTGCGTGCCGCCGCGACAAGTGCTTGGCCTGCAACTTGGCCACCAAAAACCCGTTGGCGGTTTTCTTGTGGTGAGACGCCGCGAAACAAATTTACTTCAATGACTTCAAGATCTAAGAGTGTTACGAGATCGTCAAGCGCTGAAGGCATGGTTCTATTCTTGCATCTATACGCGTGAGAACTTGATTAATTGTCGATGCAGATAAGATTTAACGAGTGACAATCGTCTGGAATGCTCAACGCGTCAGCGAGGGTTTAACAGAAATTGACTCTGCGCGAGTCGCTGTGTTGGTAAATATCAAGCGACTATTAGATGAGTATCACGGTGTCGAACACTCGTTGCGCTTTTATGACATTATTCTCGGCGACTGGGTCGAGCGATACCTGCATCTCGTATATGTCGCAACCCAGCAATTAGCTACCGACGAAAAACGTTTACAAAGACAGCAGAGCCAACTTAGTGCTCTTGAGGTTTCATTATTTGGCGACTCTGCAGAGTTTTTTGCAAAATATCCGCAGTTGCCGATGTTTGCTAGTGAGGTAATTAATTCAGTTATCGTTTCTGGACCAGAAAGCATTTCAATCTCGCCTTCGGTGATTAATGTTCAGAATTCGTTTCTAACAAGTCGCCGTGATCAGATTGCGTCTCGGCTTCTGTCATTTATTGCAACTAGACGTTCGCCCAGCATGTTATTTGTTAAGCCAATATCTGGGAAGGTCCCTATTTCTTGGTTCGCGACAATGTTCGCTTGGCGCAAATGGGCGAGGCATGACGATTTTGGCTTCTCGTTTTCTAGTTCGACGGTTCCCGATGTTGCATGGCGCAAGAAAAATATTTTGCAAATATCAAGCACCTCAAATTTGAGTGATATTGCAAACTCAATATTGTCGATCTTTCTTCCACTGTGTTTTGCCGAAGCTTTTCAAACGCTAAAAAGCCAGATTAATGCGGCGAGGCCGAAAAGGTTTGAGCATGTTTATTCGGCGCAGGCATTGTGGACGCATTTTGCGTTCAAGGTTTTAGTTGCTCAGTGGTGTGAGCAAGGCACAAAGTTGCACTATCACCAGCACGGCGGTTGGTATGGGTTAGACGAGACTCATGTCGGCGAAAATTACGAATCGCGAGTTTCTGATTTCTATTACACATGGGGTTGGAGTCGCGGAGCGGCTAACACACGACCACTGACACCAGTTGTGCCAGATATTCACAGCAGCGAAAAGCTTTTTGATGCGCTGATTTGCTTTGATCAGCCTCAACAGATTTATCGTTTGCAGTACTTTCCGTTGCCGGGCACTTTGCAGACGATGTATGACGAGACCGCCGAGTTTGTGCGCACAAGAGAAAGCCAAACCGAGTTACGAATTCGGTTGTTTCCTGGTGAGCATGGCTCGCAGCAACGCGACGCAATCTTGCGGGCAGGTGCGGATGTGATATTTGATAATTCACAAGAAATTTTTTCGCAATATGCGAATAGTCGGATTGTTTTTCACAACTATTTGGGTACATCATGGCTTGAAACACTCGGAAACAATATTCCGACTATTTGTTTTTACGATGTCGACTCGTATCGGTTTAGATCTGATGCGAAGTCGTTGCTCGAAGATTTAGTAAAAGTCGGCATTCTGCATTTGTCGGGTTCTAGCGCGGCCGAAAAAGCGAATGCAGTTTCGGGTGATGTCGAATCTTGGTGGTTGAGTGAAGAAGTGCAAACAGCGCGTCGCAATTTTGTAAATCAATATGCGAATTTTTCGACCAACTGGAAGCAGATCTGGCGAGAGAATTTCTTGCATGCGCTGAAATCAAAGTAGCCATGGTGAGAGTGATCGATAGAAAACTAAAAGCACTTGCTTTGGCAATCAAAGGCTTCATGCCCGAGGTTGAAGGCGATGCCTTGTTCAGTGCGGCGTGCTCGGCATGCGATGAATTGCCGCGATTGCCGATAGTTGAAGTTGGCACTTATTGTGGTCGCTCGACGGTTTGGCTGGGTGCCGCGGCTCAATGCAGCAAGACGGTCTTGTTTACGGTCGATCATCATTCAGGCAGTGAAGAGAATCAAAAGGGATGGGAGTGGTTCGATGAATCTTTGATCGATGCAGACACACAGAAACTGAACACCCTGCCGACGCTTCTAAAAACTTTGCAACAAGCCCAACTTGGTGATTCAGTCGTGCCGATTGTTGCCGAGTCTCGAATAGCGAGCCGTCAATTAAATTTTGAAGTCGCTTTTTGCTTTATTGACGGTGGTCATGGTGAGCTGCCGACACAACTTGACTATGCAGGATGGACACCAAAAGTTGCGTTAGGTGGTCGACTGGCGATTCATGATGTTTTTTCTGACGCACGCGACGGTGGTCAGGCGCCACACGACTTTATTTATCGACCTGCACTTGATTCGGGTGAGTTCGTTGAAATCTTGGCGGCCGGGTCTTTGCGGGTCTTGCGCCGAATAAAGTGAATCGCGCTCTAGATTTCGACTATTTCGTTATAGCGAAAAATTTGCGAGGCTGGCGAAATTGAATATAAAGAATCTGCGGCCAAAATAATCGCAGCACCCGTGTATGCCGAAGTTTCGTCGGCCGGAAATACGACTTTGTCTGGATACACCAAACCAGTTAAATATGAGCCATCTTTAGTGCGATGGTGCGAAGTCGTGTTCAACAAGAACTGGGCGGTGTCGGTATCGCCGATAGCCGCAAACGCCATCGAGCATTCTGCGGTCTCTGAGGCTGTGATCCAAGGTTCGTCGCTGACGCAGCGCACGCCGTGATCGTGCATTACGAAAGTCTCAAATTGATCTTCAAGCCGAGATTTTGCGTCTAAACCTGTTATCGAGCCGCTCAAAACTGGGTAGTACCAGTCCATCGCCCAACGTTCTTTTGGTTCAAACACTTGTGGCGTCGTGCGTATTGCAAAATCTATTCTTGCCGCCGCCGTAGACCATTCAGGTTTTGGTGTTTTGAGTATCTCGGCGACATTCGCCGCGCAGATCAAGGCATGACGAATCGACGAGCAACCGGTTAGCAACGCGTAGTTCCATGGCTTTTCGCTTTCTTCGCGCGCCCAAAGAATAGTGCCGTCTGGCAGGCGCATGTTCAGCACCCAGTTCATTGCAGATTCGAGCATCGGCCAAAATTCTTGAAGAGTTTCGATGTCATAGTTGCAAAGCCAGTGATGCCAGAGTCCGGTGCCGACATAAGCGCAGACATTGCTGTCAAGTTTGTAATCTTTTACGCTTTCGTCGAAGTTGTAATAGTTGGACCACGCACCGTCATTGCGTTGTGTGTTTTGCAGCCATTGGTACGCGCGATATGCATTTTCGTGCAAACCCATGACATCGAGTGCCATTGCGGTTTCAACGTGGTTCCACGGGTCGCAGTGGCCGTTTTTAAACCAGGGGATCATTCCTGATTTGCGTTGCAAGTCGGCGATTGAGTTGGCGGTTTGCACAAGTTGAGCATCGGTCAACACACGGTTTGTAGCCAGCGATTTTTGTTGCAGGTTCACGACTTTGCACCCACGAGTTGATTAATTGGCTTTTTTGCGTAGACGACATAACTTTTACCAATCACAGGACTCAACGCTTTGTCGAGTGCGCGGGTGATGGTTGGCGCAGAGATTATGTCCCACTCGAGAAATTTTTTGTACATTGCTACTGCTTTGTGATCTTCGCGTTGTGGCCCGACGGCGCAGCGCAACCACCAATATGGCGAGTGAAGTCCGTGGGCTCTGTGAGTCGCGTCAACTGTGAGGCCGGCTTGCGAAATTTTTGAGCGCAACTCACTGCCGCGATAGATGCGAACATGTCCACCTTCGACAAACGGCGCATGATATTCGTCTGAAAGTGCCCAGTTGATTTTTTCTGGAAACCACGATGGCACGGTTGCAGCGAGAGTGCCCCCAGGGCGAAGCACGCGAACAAATTCGTTGATCGCTGAGGTGTCGTCATGAATGTGTTCGAGCACTTCTGATGTGACGATGCAATCAAATGTTGCATCGTCGAATGGCAATCGCGTCGCATCGCCTCGCACCACACCAGTGAAAGACTCAGCCTTGAGTTCGCCTGCTTCATACATCGCGGCAAATGTCGCGCGAGTGCTGGTAACTTCTTGCTCGGCATAGTCGAGGGCGACTACTTGTGCGCCCCGACGCGCTGCTTCAAATGCGTGTCGACCAAAACCAGTGCCAGCATCAAGGAAGAGATCGCCCGGCTTTAAATTGAGGCGGTCAAATTTAATCGTCAGCATTATTTGCTTTCTCGCTTGGCAAGTTTGGCGACATTGTGTGGCATCGAGAGCACTTCGCGGTATTGGTCAACAGTCAATTGAGCACAATGGCGCCAACTCCAGCGTTCGGCGACGCGTTGACGACCAGCGAGACCGACTTTCGCACGCACATCTTTGTCGTCAAGACCACGACGAATAGCAACGGCCAATGCATCGGCATCTGCAGGTGGGCAAGACAAAACTGTGTCACCATCGCGACCAGTAACTTCGGGCAGTGCGCCGCCGGTTGTGGCGACAAGGCAGGTACCAGTGCTCATTGCTTCGATTGCAGGCAAACTAAAACCTTCGTAGAGACTTGGTACAACGGCGAGTTCGCATGATGCATAAAGTTCGACGATTCGTTCATCGGTGACGCCAGATACATAACTGATGCAGTCTTGAAGGCCGAGTGACTCGATTAAATCGGCGCTGGCGCCTGCACGAGGTTTGCCGATAATGGTCAGGTGCACCTCGCGCTCAGTGCGAAGTTTGGCGAGAGCCTCGAGCAAAAATGATAGACCCTTTAGTGCGACGTCAGCAGATGCAGTTGTAATTAAATGGCCGGGCTTTCTCTGAATCGACGGAATTGGTTTGAATAAATCTGGATCGACGCCAACAGGCACCAATCGCATGCGGTCTCGAGAGACGCCCATGTCGGTATGAATGTCGTTGATCGAGTTTTCGCTGACCACGACGACGCGCGGCATTTTACTGGCGACGCGACCTTGCATCCAGACGAACGAATACCAGCGACCGATCGCGCGACGCTTCCACCAGGTTGGTGTGTGCGCCATTTCGAGCGCTCTATCTTTTGTGATTGGGTGATGCAGGGTGACGATAGTTGGAATAATTTTTTCGATTTTCAAAATTGACGAGCCAAGGCATTGATTGTCGTGCACGAGATCGAAGTCGTTGACACGGTCGCGCAAAACCCGATGAGCCCGCATGCTGAATGAGAGCGGTTCACCGAAAGTGCCCTTGAGAAATAATGCCGCTTCGACAAAATTTGGCCAAGTGTTTAACTCCCAGTAGGCGGGAAATCTTCCGGGGTTGTGATCATTGAAAATATCGAGACTTGGCAGTTTGTGCAGTTGAATGCGAGAATCGATAATCGGATACGGCTGGCCACTGAAGACTTCAACATGGTGACCCAGGTCGACGAGCGCTTTGGTTAAGTGGCGCGAGTAAACGCCTTGACCGCCGACATGTGGCTTGCCGCGATAGGTGAGATAAGCAATTCGAATCGGACCGTTGACATCAAACGGGTTAGTCATCAGAAAATCCTACCGTGAGGCAGTTGAGAGTCTCGTGGCGTAAGTGTTGTTGAAGTTATTTAGTAATTGAGAATCGCATAAACTTTTTGAGTGGATTTGACGAAGTAATGACGAACGGTTCAAGGTTGAAACCATCAGGCGGGCCAGATTGCGGTTCAACACAAATTGCATGAGAGGTCTGGTCATAAACGACCCAGTGTGAACAGTCGCTATCGATTGTGATGGTTATTGATTCGTCAAAAATTATTTTTGGGGAACGTCGCGAACCGGTGAAGCAATCGTCGTATGGTGGCGCAGGTGGTGAAATTGTTTCACCTGTCGGAATGCCAAATTCGTCACGCAGGTACATTTTTTCGAAATGAGTTTCAATCCGACATGGTCGAGCGAACCATGGGTGCCAGCCGACTTGCCCCGGCATTCTTGTATCTGAAGTCGCAAGCTCGAGT
Source organism: Acidimicrobium sp. (assembly GCA_002737635.1). Classification (GTDB taxonomy): domain Bacteria; phylum Actinomycetota; class Acidimicrobiia; order Acidimicrobiales; family Ilumatobacteraceae; genus BACL27. The sequence continues at coordinate 9,508 of NSIC01000004.1, read as the reverse complement.
TCGAAGTTGACAACATCATCGTTTACCGAAACCGTTTGGGTCACTGCACCGTGATATGCGAATCGAGAACCGAGATCAATTTGCATCGTCACGCTTGTCGGTGATGATTCGATGACGGTAAATGTTCGGTCGAGCACGGTGCCATGAATTGCATGTGGCGCCATGTTGATTTCGAGTTGGTGATTTGTTGATTCGAACTTGAACTTACCGTTTCGCACTCGACCTGCGTATGGCACCATCGGGTATGAACCCCATTTTTGAAGGTTTGTCTCACCGTTTTGGGTAACCAAAAGTTCGCGACCAAATGCCATGAGCGATGAAATTCGACCACCAAATTGAGGATCAATCGTGCAGCGAATGTTTTTGCTTGTGAGAGTGATTTTTGAATCGCTCATATTTTGATCTTGGATCGCTTGTTTATCGATCGAACTGAAATCAACGTGATTAGTAGCACAATTATTAGTGGCGCGTCGCCGATTCGCGAATATAGCGTGCGCCCAGAATGAAGTGGCACATCGACAATTAAAGTTTGTGCTGCACCGATGCCGAGACGACTAGTTAGTTCGCCTTGCGGAGAGATGACGGCGCTGAAGCCAGTTGTGGCTGCTTGCAGTGTCCATCGACTTGTTTCGCGCGCGCGTAGTGAGTTGGTGGCGAGTTGCTGAGTTTGTAAAACGGTGCCCGTGTAGCTCGAGCCGTTGGTGGGGTTCAGCAAAACTTCGCCACCTGCCTCGACGCCACTGTTGGCGCGACCCGCAAAAAATGCCTCCCAAGAGATCACGACAGCGGCTTTTGTTGTGCCGATCTGAATCATGGCCGACTCTTTGCCAGCAACTGCGTCGTTGGGAATGCGATTCATTGGCGCGCCGATCGCGCTGAGAACACTTCGCAAACCGGCTGGCACATATTCGCCAAACGGCACGCGACGCACTTTGTCGTATCGAGATGTGATTTCACCAGTTGGTTGAACGACGACTTGAGCATTGGTGAACCGGTTTGGGCCCGCATCTTCTGTGATGCCAACAATGAACTCAGCATCAAGTCGCGACGCTTCGGTGACGATTTCGATGAATTCTTTACTTGTTTTGAAATCAGCGACATCGATGACATTCTCCGGCCAAAGTACTGCATCGAGTTCGTCAGATGGTTGCAGAGTTTTCGTTACTTTGAGGTGTCGGTCAAAGGCCTCGCGCGCTGAGGCGTTGATCGCCAGTACGCCTTGCGGGCCACCACCTTGCACAATAGCGATGCGCAGAGTCTCGCCAGTTGGTTTGGACGAGGGCAGTGCAATCGCGAAAATTTGCAACACAATCAAAGTGATTGCGATTCGAAACACTTTCGCTCGCGACTCTCGACGGTTGAAGTATGCAGCGAACAGTGCACCAAGTTGCAAAACAAACCACGTCGTCAAGATTGGACCACCAATTGAGACGAGATCGGCAAAAGTCGTTTGCGAAATTGCAATCGGCAGTGTGGCGAGTGGAACCCCACCAAACGGCAATGAGAATCTCAAGACTTCGGCCAGAGTGTGGGCGATCGGGCGCGTGACTGGCGTGTTGCCAAATTTGTTGGCGACTACTGCGGCGACGCCGTGAAGAACAGAAAATAGAACTATGACGAAGATGTAGCCAGGTGCAGTAAGCCACCACATCCACATCATGCCGAGGCTTAGCCATGCAATTGCAAACATTGTGCCGAGCGCAAAGACTTCGTGGGTTCTTAGCGACAAATTGCAGAGGGCGAAAAAAATTGTGACGCCAATTATTGCCAGTGGCCACCATCCCCAAGGGGGCAAACTAAAACCGACAAGTAAACCAGAAGTGAGCGCGGTAACTTTGCGTGCTCGCGAAGAAGTCTTAAACAGCGTGAGATTGATCGTCATCGAAACGGATCTTCGGTACGCAGCAAAACCTGAAGTTGCGCAATTCGCTCGTGCGCTGGTGGATGTGACCCAACCACAAGGCTGTTTGATGACTGGCGATCACCAAGTTCAGAATCGTCGACAACTCGTTTTAGCGCCGTGAGTAGTTCATTGCCAAAACCCATGCGAACCGCGCGGTGATCTGCTTGAAATTCAGATGCATGACCGACTGCGCTGCTCAACGCTTGCGCCATGACAAGACCCGCCACAAAAAGCGAAGAAATCACAGTTAGTGCTGCCGAGATCAACAAGCCGAAAAACTTGAGCGCAGCAAATCTTGAACTGAATGTTTGCGAAATTGCCTCGGCGAATCGTTGCAGCACAAAGCCAATTCGTGCCAGCAACAAGATCGGCAAACTCAACCATTGAGCGATTGTCAATGCGATGGTGTGTGAGCCGAGGTGATGACTGAGTTCGTGCGCGAGAACGCCGGCGAGTTCGTTTTCGTTTAGTTCGTTGATTGCGTATGACGATACGACCACAAGGTGACCCCCAGAAGCGAATGCGTTGATGTCTTGGCTGTCGACAACTGCGAGAACGAAACTCTCAGTGCTGGCATGATTTGCTTGGGCGACCCTGCGCCACGATTTATGAAGAGTGGCAGCTTCTTTGGGTGTTGGCTTGCGGGCATTCAATAGTCGCGCAAGAAAAACTCTTTGTACTGACTTCGAAAACAAAACGATGCCGAGAGCAAGCGCAGAAAATGCAAATAATAGATAAGAAACATCGGTGAAGATCCACAGTGGTATCCAAAAAATTGCAATTGCGATCAACCAGATCGGAATTAGAGCAGCAACCGGGGCAAGTGCACTAATCGCCGCCGAATCGACTTGCCGTTTAGCGGTAGACACATAATAAGTAGACCAGCAAAAGTTGCGGATATGCAACTGCGTGCAAATTCTGTGCTGAGAACTAGTGTGATATTGATGTTTGCAAGTTTGCCCAGCCCATCTGCTGGTTCGCTTGAGATCGGCCCGCTGCGATTTAACGCATACGGTTTAATGATTGCGCTCGGAGTCGTCGCCGCAGTCTGGTTGTTTAAGAAACGACTTGCACAGCGTCAGATCGGCAAACCAGAAGATGCAAGTTCAATTGCGATGATTGCCGTGCCGATTGGCATCGTCGGCGCGCGCGCGTATCACGTGATCACTGATTGGGGGCGGTTCAGTGGCCGATGGTTTGATGTTGTGAAAATTTGGGAAGGTGGTCTGGGTATTTGGGGGGGAATTGCAGTTGGTGTTGTCGCCGGTGTTGTCGCCGCGAAAAAGCGCAACGTAGCGATTGCTGCGGGTCTCACTTGTGTTGCCCCTGCGTTGGCACTTGCGCAATCAATTGGAAGATGGGGAAATTGGTTTAATCAAGAACTGTTCGGTAAGCCGAGTAGTTTGCCGTGGGCGCTGCAAGTTTCGGCAGGCAAGGCGCAAGCGGCTGGCTTTGATGCCGGCACGACATTTCACCCGACATTCTTGTACGAGTCGTTGGGATGTCTACTTATATGTGTCGGGTTGATCAAAGCCGAGAAGCGTCGGCAATTTCGTGACGGAAGATTGTTCGCAATGTATGTTGCGGCGTATACATTTCTTCGTTTTTTTGTCGAATCATTGCGCATTGATGAGGCAAAAAACATCGCGGGTCTGCGTCTGAATCAATGGACATCAATTGTTGTTTTTGCTTGTGCGATTGGTTATTTGGCAATTACCAAAAATAAATCTACGAACTCAGCAAGCGGAGCCGTTTCGCAAGATCTTCTGGGTTGACCGGATTAAAAAACTCGCCGGTTGAAACTTCGGCTGCGGCAATATAGCGAGAAACATTCTTGTCCCGCCAAGGCGACACGACTTCGACATTGAGCCATGACTCTGAATGGTTTTTTGCGTCTTGGTTAATCCACATCATGTAAGGAGTTTTACTGTTGAAGAGTTGATCAATTCGTTGCAACACATCTTTAAGAATTGTCGCAAAATTGATCCGATCTTGTTCGGTGAGAGCCGAGAGATTTGCGACTTGTTTTAACGGTGCGATTTCAATTGATACAGGATAAATCGGCGTTGAGATAACCCATGCGGCCCAACCGTTGATTTCGATTAAGCGTCGTTGTTGATCTGAGTCAGGGCGCCAGTTACGTGAAAGTCGTTGTGAAGTGCGTTGCGGAACGTGGTCAAATGCGTAAATTTGACCGTGCGGGTGATCGATCGTGGCGCCGACTTCGCGACCACGGTTCTCGAAAATTAAAACGCTGTGTATGTCTTGTCGCATCATCAAGGTGGCTGTGCGCACTGCCCATAAGTCGACAATCTCTTTGATGTGGTCAACTTGCAATTCACCAAGTGATGAATCGTGGTCGCTTGTATAAAGTACGACTTCGCACCGCTCGTCGGGCATTGCTGGCCAACGATTTATGAATGATTTTATTTTGTACGGTTGAGGCACTTCTAGACCACCAACACAAAACGGGCATTGGTCGCTCGGCAAGTTAGGGCGGTTTTGTCGCGACTCGACGATGTGCACCAAAGTGTCTAGCCATGGATCTTGTCGCACAGAATAAGCAGTGTATCTTTTGAGCCATGGGCGACTTTTGCGATGCTGCCAACAATCGGTAATTTGCGCCCGTGGGCCGACCCACGAATAAATCAGATCAATCGTTTGCAGACGCATTCGATGATTGTTCGAAAAAATAGATTTTCACTTGACGGCGAGTGGTCGTTCGATCTGTTTTCGCATCCAGATCAAGTTGATTCATCGGTGTTGCGCGATTTGCAGCGCGGCAAGATGGTTTTGGTGCCAGGCAATTGGACAATGCAAGACACCGGTGACTTTCCTCATTACACGAATATTCAGATGCCATTCAATGGTGCGCCACCAGATTTGCCGGCACAAATTGCCACCGGTGTTTATCGTCGAGAGTTCGCAGTGTCCGACGACTGGCATGAGTCTCAAACGGTGCTCTGCGTCGGCGGTGCCGAGAGCGTTCACGCTGTTTATTTGAACGGCGAGTTTGTCGGTTATGGCACCGATAGCCGTCTACCGAGCGAATATGACATCAGCAAGTTTCTCGTGGCCAGAGAGAACATTCTGGCAATTGTCGTGATGCGGTACAGCGCGATGAGCTACATCGAAGATCAAGACCAATGGTGGATGGCTGGTTTGCACCGAAGTGTCTATATCGAATCTCGCAAAAAAGTTTGTATTACCGATGTTGTTTGCGAGACAGATTATGACAACAAGAAAAAACTTGGCAGCCTGACAGCGACGACAGAGGTTCAATTTACGCACGAAACTCAATCTGGTTTCACCGTGCGTTCAACGCTGCTGTCACCGAGCGGCAAAGCAGTCGGCAAAACTCATTCAAAAGCTGTGCCAAATATTGCTGAGCAACCATATTCATTTGTCGGACACAAGACGAGTTTCAGTTGGACAGTTAAGAATTGTGCGGCGTGGTCGGCTGAGGCGCCGAACTTGTATCAAGTTGAAACTCAATTGATAGCGCCGTCTGGCGAAGTAATTGAAACGGTTCGACAGCAAATTGGATTCCGTCGCGTCGAAGTAAGAAATCGACAATTGCTTGTTAACGGTCAAGCAGTTTGGATTTTCGGCGTCAACCGGCATGACCATCACCCTGACAAAGGCAGCACTGTGTCGATTGAAGACATGCGTCGCGATCTAGAAGTGATGCGTCGTCATAACATCACGGCGATTCGTGGCGCGCACTACCCAAATGATGCTGCTTTTTATGGACTGTGTGATGAACTCGGAATGTATGTCGTCGATGAGGCGAACATCGAGGGTCACGCATTCAATACGAGCATCTGTGACGATGAGCGTTATCGATCGGCGTTTGTCGAGCGTGGCGCGCGAATGGTGCAGCGCGACCGAAATCATCCATCGATAATTCTTTGGAGTTTGGGCAATGAAACTGGATATGGCGCCAATCACGATGCGCTCGCAGGGTGGATCAGACGCGCAGACTCTTCACGACCGTTGCATTATGAGGGTGCGATTTTTCACGGTGATAAAAATCGAATTTCGACTTCGAATTGGGTTGACGGTGGTTTGCATGCGAGTGACATTGTTTGCCCGATGTATGTGTCGATTGATGCGATAGAAAAATACGGGGAAAGTGGTCTTGGTACTCGTCCGTTAATAATGTGCGAATACAGCCACGCGATGGGTAACTCAAATGGATCGTTGGCCGACTATTGGCAGGTGATTAGCAATACGCCAGGCTTGCAAGGTGGTTTCATTTGGGAGTTCAAAGATCATGGTCTGCGACAAAAATTTGGTGTCGACAAGACACGACTCGCAGTCGGCGGCGACTTTGGAGATCAGCCGAATGATCGAAGTTTCGTTGCCGACGGCCTCGTCTCTTCTGACTGCGAGCCGCATCCAGCGATGCAAGAAGTTGCATGGGTCTATCGACCAATCACCGCTGAGGCTAAAAAAATAAAAGGCCGAACGAAAATATTAGTTATGAATCGCCAGTCATTTGTTGGCACAGAGAGCTATGTTGCAAGTTTCGAATTATTGGTCAACGGTGTGGTGACTGCGCGCGGAAAGTTGCCCACATGGAAGTTGAGCCCGCGGTCTTCGAAACTTTTTGCGTTGCCATGCCCCGTTGTTGCACCGACCAAAAGTGAAGTGCACTTGAATATTCTTTGGCAACTAAAGCGAGATGAGTGGTTTGCGCCGAAGAATCATTTTGTGGCTTGGGATCAGATCGAACTGCAACGAAAGCCCCGCGCTAAGCCGAAACGTAGTTCGCGCGGGGCAAGAAAAAACCTCAGTTCAGTTTCAAAGTTTGAAAGATTGCTGGTTTCACCGGTTGAGTTGTTTCTTTGGCGAGCCCCTGTTGACAACGATGGCTACAAGTTAATGCCCGAACTTTTTGAAAAGCAGGGCACTGGCAGTAAAGCGATGCAAACCTGGCACAAGTTGGGTCTTGATCAAGTTGACGCAGAAAGTCTTGTTGATCATAAAGTCTTGCGTGAAATCAGCGCCGATGGTCGGGTGACTGAGTTTGTCCATCGTGTTGTGGTAACAAGATCTCTTGAAGATTTGCCGCGTGTCGGTGTTCGATTCTCGTTGCCAGTTGGCTTCGACTCGATTACCTGGTTTGGTCGCGGGCCTTACGAGAATTATCCGGATCGAAAGAGCGGTTCAATGCTCGGTGAATGGACAGCCAAGCCAGATTTGCCGCCGTATTTGATACCCCAAGAGTTTGGTTTGCGCACCGATACGCGTTGGCTTGAGTTGAAGTCGTCAAGCTCAAAACAAATAGTGCGGATCGAAGTCTTGCAACCGTCATCGATGCACTTCTCGGCGACTAATTATTCGGCACACGATTTATTTGCTGCTAAAAATCAGTGTGACTTGAAGCCACGACAAGAGTTGTTCGTGCACCTTGATGTCGCTCACCGTGGCTTGGGGACAGCGAGTTGCGGCCCGGATGTGCTCGAAGAGTATCGACTTAGGTCGGGCACATATTCGTTTACATATCGAGTGACAGTCAGCTAGAAAATCGTGATTGCAAACTTGATTCATCTTCGGCGACCTGGCGTAAGTGTCGTCGTCGATGTTGCGACTGGCGTACCTGTGATCGCCCACTGGGGGCGAGAACTCGAAACAATTGATCGTGATTCGATTTTGTCTTCGGTGTATCTGCCAAAGCAGCCCGGTGGCGTTGATGTGACTGCACCGATTGCAGTCGTGCCACAACACGGTGATGGATGTTTGGCTCGACCAGGTCTGGCAGGTCATCGACCCGGAGGCAGACACTTTGCTCCGCGATTTACTCAACCTGAAATTGAAAAGTCAGATTATGGTTTTGTCTTTACGAGCGCCGATTCGGCAGCCGAGTTGAGTTTGCGTTGTCAGTTTGAACTTTGCGAGTCGGGCGTTTTGGCGATTAAAGCAACGGTGACCAATACCGGAATGAGTCGATATTTGCTTCACGCGCTAAGCATCACACTGCCGTTACCAAGAATTGCTGAAGAGTTATTGACGCTGACCGGCAGCTGGGCGCAAGAGTTTTCGTTGCATCGCCAAAGTTTTTTGCATGGTGCGTGGACTTCTGAAAATCGCACGGGCCGCACATCGCATGAACATCCGCCGGTTGTTTGGGCGGTGCAGGCAAACGCAAACGAATGGCACGGCGAGGTTTGGGGTGCTCACTTCGCCTGGAGCGGTAACCATGTTTTGTTAGCCGAGGTGCTCGCTGACACCAGAAGATATTTGCAGCTTGGCGAATTGCTGATGGCTGGCGAGATTTGCTTAGAACCAGGTGGTTCTTATTCGACGCCAGAAGTTGTGGCAACTTATTCTTCTCACGGCTTGACACCAGCCTCATGGAACTTTCATCGCAGTGTGCGCGCAAATTTGCCAAAATCAAAAAGTTTTTCGTCGCGAAAGGTACTGCTCAACACTTGGGAAGCCGTCTATTTTGACCATGATCAAGCGAAGTTGAAACAACTCGCTAATTTGGCAGCGAGAGTTGGTGTTGAGCGGTTTGTTTTGGACGACGGTTGGTTTGCGGGTCGGCGAAATGACAAGTCAAGTTTGGGCGACTGGTGGGTTTCGGCTGAGATATATCCGAATGGTTTGACGCCTTTGATTTCACATGTTCGAAACTTGGGAATGGACTTTGGCATTTGGGTTGAACCTGAGATGGTCAACGAAGACAGCGATTTGTTTCGTAAGCACCCCGACTGGGCTCTCGTCTCGCCAGATTATGAGCCAGTGCGATCGCGCAATCAACTCGTGTTGAATTTGGCGCATGAACCCGTGTATGAATATGTTTTTTCAAAACTTGACATGCTTCTAAGCGAGAACGAAATTTCGTTTGTCAAGTGGGATATGAACAGGCCACATGTCCAGGCAACTTTGCAAAGTGGTGCCGCCGGAACACACCAACAAACGCTGGCTGTTTACAAATTGATCGACCAACTGCGGGCAGTGCATCAAAGTGTTGAGATTGAAAGTTGCTCGTCTGGTGGTGGACGAATCGACCACGAAATTTTGCGGCGCACCGACCGCGTTTGGACGAGTGATTGCATCGACCCATATCGCCGACAAAAAATTCAGCGCGGGGCCTCGATGTTTATTCCGAATGAAGTGATGGGCGCGCATATTGGTGCAGAAAAAGCGCACACGACAGGGCGTTCGCACTCACTTGAGTTTCGAGCAATTTCAGCAGTCTTCGGTCATTTGGGTCTTGAGCTAGATCTGACCCAGTGTGCAGATACCGAATTGGAGTTGATTTCGCAAATAGTTGCTTGGCATAAAAAGTTTCGGGGGTTGTTGCACACGGGTGATGCCGTGCGATTTGATAGCGAAAGCACATCACAAATAAGTCACGGTGTTTACTCGCAAGACCGCAGAGAAGCGCTCGTATCGATCGCGCAGTTGGCAGAAAGTAAAGAGACTGAAGACTCACAAATTTTGCGATTACCCGGCCTTGATAAAGATCGCAAATATCGTGTTGCAGCATTTGATTCGAATTTCTCGACGACTCACAATGTCGGCGAATATACGGGCCAGCAACTTTCGACGACAGGTTTGAAACTGTCTAAAATGCGACCTGAAACCGGAACG
>NSIC01000039.1 GCA_002737635.1 Acidimicrobium sp. | reverse complement strand
GGCGTGCGAATTGTTTTTCAACTCACACCTGAAACCGAAGCCCCCGCCGAGATGAACTTTTTCTTTCCAGATTTTGGCTGGCTGTGTATGGCTGAAAACTGTTCGCACACGATGCACAATTTGGTGCCGATTCGTGGCGCTCTTGTGCGTAATGCATTGAACTGGTCGAAGTATCTCAACGAGAGCATCGAACTATTTGCTGATAAAACTGAAGTGCTGTTCACCTCGCATAATTGGCCGCGATGGGGTCGGCAAGATGTGCGCGACTTTTTAACTTTGCAACGCGATCTTTATCGCTGGATTCACGATCAAACGATGCGCCACGCCAATCACGGCATGACAGCGTTAGAAATAGCTGAACTCTTGGTGTTGCCAGATGAGTTCTTGGCCCACGAACACACCCGAGGTTTTTATGGCGATCTGGTGCACAACATCAAGGCTGTGTATCAGCGCTATTTGAGTTGGTATGACGGCAACCCAGCGAATCTCAACAAACTTTCGCCGTCGCGGGTGGGTGCAAAGTATCTCGAACTAGCAGGTGGTATCGACGCCTTGTTAGACAGCGCACAAAAATCTTTTGTTGCTGGCGAATATCGCTGGGTTGTTGAACTGGTCAATCACGCAGTTTTCGCTGAGCCGACGAATCAGCGTGCACGAAACCTGCAAGCAGATGCGCTCGAGCAACTCGGCTATCAGTCTGAGTCGGCAACTTTTCGCAACGCATATTTGATGGGCGCCCAAGAATTGCGCAATGGTCCGCCGCCGCGTTCACAGGCGCGAGTGCGCGCCCGAAGTCTGATCAAGGCGATGACTATTGATCAGGTTTTTGATGTGCTCGGCGTACGTGCGATTTCAGAAAATCTTGGCGGCATAGCGCTAGCAATTAACTGGTTATTCACAGACATGGCAGGCACAGCAGACGAAAAATGGATTCTTGGTGTGTCGAACCGCACGCTTTATGCAACCCAAGGTCGACACAGCGAGTTTGCCTCGGCAACTGTCAAACTGTCGCGCGATTTGTTTTTAGAAGTGATCGCACAAATGACGACTTTCGTCGACGAACTACAAAAGGGCACGATCAAAATCGATGGTGACGCTGCCGCAATGTTGACGATATTTGGCAACCTAGATAATTTTTCAACTGGCTTTGCGATAGTCGAACCGTAGTCGGCGAACCCTACGGTCGTATCTCGTAGAACGCGTTGATCGCGTGGTCAACATCAAGTTTGCGAAATTGCGTAAAGCCTGCCGACTTCGCCATCTTCTCGGCGGTGCTTGCTGACAGTCCGAGAGTTCCGAGACCCGCACCATCTGGCACCGACATCGATGAAGACATGCAAACCATCACGCTTACCCCGTATAACAGTGCGGCCATCGGATTTTTAGTCGCATTCATCGTAAATGCATCATGTGCTTTGATATCAACCAATAGCCAAGTGCCATTTTCGGTTATCGCACCACGAATCGCCTGCATCATTTGCAGTGGGTGTGTCATGTCGTGAATGCAGTCGAATGTTGTTATCAAGTCGACACTGTTGTTTGCTGGCAATGGCTTTTCGCGAGGATCCGCAAAAGAAACATTGGTCAGTTTTGAGCGTTCTAGCCTCTCGACCGCACGGGCAAGCGCATATTTACTGATTTCATACCCAGTGAATTTGCTGTTCAAAAACGCCTTGCCCATCAACAACAGCGCACCACCAGTACCGCAACCAATGTCGGCTACTTTTGCGCCTCGATCGAGAACATCGACAACGCCATCTAATTTCGGCAGAACCGCCGAGAGTAAATTTGCATTGGTCCACGGTTCAAAATTGCGCTCCATGCCGACTGCGCCCTGCGCACCTCGACTGTCGTAGTTTTGACCGATGCCAGTGCGAAAGCTTTCTGGCAAGTCGTTAAGTAACTGCATGGTTTGTGGCAGGCTGTGAAATAGCCCGGCACCAAAAGCTGGATGATCCTCAGACGCAAGGACGACTGCTTGTTCGGGAGACAAAAAGAATCTGTCGTCTTGAACTGTTGGGGGGTCAGACGGTTCGCTTTCGGTCGAGATCAATTTCGCAGCCGCTTGGTTGTATGCCCACTCGCGAACCCATCGCTCATTGAGTTGAGTCAGTTGCGCAAGTTGCGCTGTTGTCATCGGCGCTTTTGCGCTAGCCATGGCACGGTAAAGCCCGAGTTGATCTCCGAGATGGACTAGAGCCGAGGTGAATGCGCCTTCAAGTTTGGTGAACAATATGAACTGGAAAAGCTGTAATTTGCCAGGGTCAATTTCGGCCATCGGCTGAAGTTAGCAGTGTTTGTCAGACCTATCAACTTGCGTTTGATTTGCGAGACGCAAGTTCAGAGTCGGCGCAAAACGGTGACGAGTTTGCCGTAAATCACGACCTCGTCACTGTTGAATGCCATCGGCTTCATCGACGAATTAGATGGCGTCAAAGTAATGCGGTTGCCGCTGCGCGAAAATGTTTTGATCGTCGCTTCATCACCAGAAATGCCTGCGATGACGATGTCACCGTTGTTGGCAGTCGACTGCGAATTGCAAACGACAAAGTCGCCGTTCAAGATGCCGGCATCAATCATCGACTCGCCGCGCACGCGTAACATAAATAGTTCGCCGTCGCCGGTGAAGTCCATTGGCAATGGCACGAGTTCTTCAACATTTTCTTGGGCCAAAACATTGACGCCAGCGGCGACATCGCCGACCAGTGGCACATGTTTTGTCGGGCGGTGCTCCATGGCGACGCCGCTTGAGGCCTCATAGCGCACTTCGATAGCGCGAGGCTTTGTCGGGTCACGGCGCAAGTATCCAAGTTTTTGAAGTGCAGCCAAGTGGTTGTGCACTGTGGCCGACGAACTTAAGCCCACTGCCTCGCCGATTTCGCGCACTGAAGGCGGGTAGCCCCGTTCACGCATGTTGGCGACGATGAAATCGAGGATGCCTCGCTGGCGCTCGGTCAGAGTGCTGGTTTTGGCCTGGACGGCGTTAATTGGGGTTGGCTCGGTGTTTGGGCTCATGTCTAAAGCGTACGCCCGTTCGCCCCCAAAGTCAAACACCTGTTCGGAGAACAAATGTTCGCTTAAAAGGTTGTACTACGAACACCCGTTCGCTATGGTGGAAGTAACCCGAAATACCCCCAAAACCCAACCCGAAAGAGGCATCGTTATGGCAATAGCAATCAACAATTTTCCAGTCTCAACTGTTGGCCGTCGCAATATGGCACCGGTCTACCGCCGCCGTCGAGCGGTGGTGTCGTTGGCTTTGGCTGCTTTGGCTGTCACTATCAGTTTCGCGATGCTCGACACGAGTGCAGCGGCCGATCGCCCAACCGCTGAAAATCTGGCGACGCCAAAGTTCGTGATCGCTGAATCTGGCGACACTTTGTGGGCGATTGCGCAACGTATTGCGCCGTCTAGCAATATCACCGAAGTGGTCGATCAGTTAATTCTTATGAACGGCGACCAGATCACGCCGGGGCAACTCGTTCGCATTCCGTAAGTTGCGGCAAGTGTTCGAACCGGGCCCGGTTACGAATTAGTGATTGCGAGTAATCTTGTGTTGATGCGATGCGTTAGTTGTCAATGCGAAGACACCAAGGTTATTGATTCGCGCGTTTCAGAAGAGGGCAGTTCAATTCGCCGTCGGCGTTCGTGCCTTAAATGTGGCCATCGGTTCACGACCTATGAGCGTCTCGAAGAAGTGCCCCTTTATGTCATCAAGCGAACAGGCGAAAAAGAATTATTCGATCGAGCAAAGATTATTTCTGGTTTGCAATCAGCGGCCAAAGGGCGGCCAGTCGAAGACTCGGTGTTGATCGAAATTGCCGAGCGGGTCGAAGACGACATGCGACTAACGGGTGACGATGTGACGAGCAATCAAGTTGGTCACGCGGTGCTCAGTTTATTGCGCAGCATCGACGGGGTTACTTACATGCGTTTTGCCAGCGTCTACAAGAACTTTGATGCCGCCGCAGACTTCAAGCGCGAACTCGCATTGCTCGAAAAAGAATTGCGAAAATAACGAGGTTTTTGCCGAGCTAGTTTTTTCGCAAATAGCGAATAAACATGAAACCAGCGTCCTCGAGAATGTGCGCAACTTCGTAGTCGCTGTGCAGTGGGGGTGCACCATTTGCGAGTCGTGGGCTATCGGCGCCAGTGACCATTGGGCTGATCGTCAAGTTGATTTCGTCCACAAGATTGGCAGCGAACATCGACGCATTCAGCAGTGCGCCACCTTCAAGTTGAATGAACGAACCAGGCAATTGACTCATCGCCACAGGTAAGTCGACGCTGCCTCTGCCTGCGCGAACAATGTCGAGTTTGAAATTAGTTTCAGGTGCTTTTGTGTCTTCGGGCATGATCAAAAAGCCTGCGCCACTTTTGAATAGGTCCGTGTTTAGATCCATTTTTCCCGTGCGTGTAACGATGCCAACTCGAAGCCCTTTTTTAGAAGGGGCTTCATACATCTGTTCGCGTACCGTGCCGGCGCCAACAACAATCGTGTCGGCGGCTGAACGCAAGGCCACTAGCACGTCGCGATCTGAGGGGTTTGAGAGCAAAGTCGACCTGCCTTCGACGACCGTCGAACCATCAATGCTCATCACCATGCAAAGACCAATAGATGGGCGACCACTTGAGTGGCGGGCCCGCTGTACTCCGCAAACCTGGCGCACATTTACAGCGTCGCTTGCGGTGGGCAGTAACTGGCGCACGACGGTCAGCCTATTGGGAGGTGGTGCAATCAGTAATTGGTTGTGCGCTTGTTTGGGGCAAGATATAGCCGTGACTATTGACCGTATTGCGTTTCGAACTTGCCCGCTGTGCGAGGCGGGTTGCGGTTTGGCGATCACCGTAAAAGACAATCAAGTGACGCACATTCGTGGTGACATGGAAGATATTTTCTCGAAAGGTTTTATCTGTCCGAAGGGCAGCACGATGAAGCAACTGCATTACGACCCTGATCGGTTGTTGACTCCGATGATCAAGCGCGACGGCGTGCACGTGCAAGCGACATGGGATGAAGCGTGGAAAATTATTGATGCGAGTTTGAATCGCGTGATCAAAGATTTTGGTCGCGAATCAATCGGCACATATCTAGGCAACCCCGGTGCGCACAATTTATCGTCGATGACTTTTAATCGTGTGTTGCTGCAAGCAATCGGCTCGCGACAAAGATTCAGTGCATCAACGGTCGATCAGATTCCGAAGCAAGTTTCGTCAGGCTTGATGTTTGGCTCGGCGAGTTCGGTGCCGGTGCCAGATTTAGATCGCACGCAATATTTATTAATCCTCGGCGCGAATCCTTACGAATCAAACGGCAGTTTGTGCACCGCGCCAGATTTTCCGGGTCGTATCGAAGCGATGCAGGCGAGGGGTGGCAAACTTGTCGTGGTCGACCCACGCAAAAGTCGAACAGCAGAGCAGGCCGACGAATGGTTGGCGATTCGACCGGGCACCGATGCGTTGTTGCTGGCGGCAATCGCTCACACTTTGGCCAACGATGGTTTGCAAGTTGTCGACGAGCGACTTGGCGCTTATCTAAACGGTCTAGATGAAATAGTCGCGGCTCTTGCACCTTTCAATGCTGCAGCGGTGGCGACTGCTACCGGCATTGACGAGCAAACTATTTTGCGTATTGCCCGAGAATTGCGTGACGCAAGTTGTTCGGCCGTCTACGGTCGAATCGGCACATGCACGACTGCGTTCGGCACGACGGCGTCGTGGCTAGTCGATGTCGTCAATATTTTTACTGGCAATCTTGACCGCGTCGGTGGGGCGATGTTTCCGCTGCCGGTGGCCGGAAGCGGAAACACCCACGGTGAACCCGGCAAAGGCAAGGGTTTTCGCATCGGTCGGGGGCATTCGCGAGTCAGCAAGCACCCTGAGGCGCTCGGCGAGTATCCGGCAGCGGCGATGGCCGAAGAAATCGAAACACCAGGTGTCGGTCAGATTCGAGCAATGGTCGTGGTTGGTGGAAATCCGATTTTGTCGACGCCCAATAGCGAGCGACTCGCAAAATCATTTGCCGATCTTGATTTTATGGTCAGTGTCGATTTGTATCTGAATGAAACTTCGCAGTTCGCTGATGTTATTTTGCCGCCGCCGTCACAATTACAACGCAGTCACTATGACTTGGCGTTGTTGACGTTTGCTGTGCGCAATGTCGCCAACTACAGCGAGCCAGTGTTGCCACTTGCGCCAGAGGAATTGGATGAATGGCAAATCTTGGCAAAACTCTCGGCAATTGTCTCTGGTCTCGGCGCTGATGCTGATGTCGCGGCGATCGATGATCTGGCTATTGCGGGTGTGGTGCAGAGTGCAACGAAAGATTCATCCTCAAATGTGTATGGAAGAGACGATCAGCAGTTGATCGATGAGTTGTCACGGTCTGGTCGCCGCGGCCCCGATCGAATACTCGATTTTTTGTTGCGCACTGGCCCGTTCGGCGACGGCTTTGGCTCGGTGCCCGACGGCGTGACGCTAGACAAATTAATTGCGGCGCCACACGGTATTGACTTTGGTGCACTTGGGTCGCGTTTGCCGGAGGTTTTGCGCACGCCGTCGGGCAAAGTTGAACTTGCGCCACCGCAACTAATTGATGATCTCTTGCGGCTAAACGAGTTGCTCTCGGCAAAGATCGACAATTCGCAGTTGACCCTTGTTGGGCGACGACACTTGCGCTCGAATAATTCGTGGATGCATAACATTGAAGTTTTGGTCAAAGGCAAAGATCGTTGCACGTTGCAAATGAACCCGAATGATGCGTCACGACTCGGCGTCGCAGGTGATTCAAAAGTGCGCGTGACGAGTCGAGTGGGCAGTGTTGACGCGCCGATTGAAATTACTGAATCGGTGCGAGTTGGCGTTGTGAGTTTGCCGCACGGTTGGGGACACTCGATGCCCGGAACCAAGACACGCGTGGCGACATCACGTGCGGGTGTGAACTCGAATATTTTGACCGACGAAAAAGAGATCGACCCATTGTCGGGAAACAGTGTTTTGAACGGAATACCGGTGACGGTTACGCGAATTTCATAATTCGTCCGTTGCGCACAGGTAATCCACAGAAGAAACCCGTAATTCACAAGGCTGTCCACTTCCAATCCACAAGGTGCCGTCCGTATGCTTCAACTGGTATTTCTATGGTCTTTGAAAGGGCACAGAATAAGGCTTCTAAATGATTGACAAAGTCAAATAACAGTGCTGTAATCTGAACCTACCAGTTGTGGACGTAACTGCAAAGGGGGGCAGTTAGGCACAACATATTGTGGTCTTGTTTGAGACCTCGATGGTGTGTCAACCGCACCTCAAAGCACAGCGTAAACAATAAAAATTTTAACGAACTAGTCAGTAGTTGCGACAAGCAATTGCTGACTCATAACGAAGAGAAAGAAAAGGTAAAAGAACATGTCACTCGCACCAGAGCGTTTGTCAATCGGAATCCGTCGTCACTTCACAGCGCCTGGCGTTCACCCTTACGACCAAGTGGTCTGGGAGCGTCGTGATGCGCAAATTAAAAACTGGAAAGACGGCAGCGTTGCTTTCGAACAACTCGGTGTTGAGTTTCCGGTGTCGTGGTCGCTGAATGCGACGAACATCGTTTCTCAAAAATATTTCCGTGGTACGCCAGGCACAACAGAGCGCGAAGATTCGATGCGACAAGTTGTCGACCGTGTTGCCGACACGATCACAAACTGGGGCACCGAGTGTGGCTACTTCATCGATCAAGACGAAGCCGAATCTTTTTGTAACGAACTTAAATTTATTTTGATAACGCAGCGCGCGGCGTTCAACTCGCCGGTGTGGTTCAACATTGGCGTCAACGGTGTGCCACAACAAGCAAGCGCATGTTTCATCTTGGCTGTCGATGACACGATGGATGCGATCTTGAATTGGTACAAAGAAGAAGGAACCATTTTCAAGGGCGGCTCGGGTGCAGGCATCAACTTGTCGAACATTCGTAGCAGTGCAGAACATCTCAAGGGCGGTGGCACTGCTTCTGGTCCCGTCAGTTTCATGCGTGGTGCAGATGCCTCGGCGGGCACAATCAAGTCGGGCGGCAAAACTCGACGTGCAGCGAAGATGGTCATCCTCAATGCAAGTCATCCAGACATCGAAGAGTTCATCTGGTGCAAATCGCGCGAAGAAAAAAAGGCTCGTGCGTTGCGCGACGCAGGCTTCGACATGGACCTCGATGGTTCTGACTCGTTCTCGGTGCAATATCAGAACGCCAACAACTCGGTGCGTGTAACCGACGAGTTCATGCAAGCCGTAAAAGACGACGCCGATTGGAATTTGACCGCAGTCAAAGACGGCCGCGTTGTGCGTACGATTCGCGCTCGTGACCTGTGGCGCCAAATTGCCACAGCCTCATGGGAGTGCGCAGACCCTGGTTTGCAATTTGACACGACGATCAACAAATGGCACACAGCCCATGCAGCTGGTCGCATCAACGGCTCGAACCCATGCAGCGAATACATGCACATTGACAACTCGGCGTGCAACTTGGCGTCGATCAACTTGTTGAAGTATCTCAATGACGACGACTCGTTCGATGTCGAGTCATACATGCACACGATCGAAGTGATGTTTACCGCGCAAGAAATTCTTGTCGGTAACGCCGATTATCCAACAGAGAAAATTGCCGAGAACAGTCGCTTGTTCCGTCAACTTGGTCTTGGCTATGCCAACTTGGGCGCTTTATTGATGGCGCTCGGCATGCCTTATGACTCGACAGGTGGTCGTGCGTGGGCTGCGGCTTTGACTTCGCTAATGACTGGTCATGCATACGCCACGAGTGCTCGCACAGCAAGTCGCATGGGGCCGTTCGCTGGTTTCTCTGCCAACGAGCGATACATGCTCAATGTTTTGCGCATGCATCGTGATGCCAACCTTGAGATCGACAACATCGATGTTGTTCAACCGAGTTTGGTCGATGCCGCGACCAGCGCGTGGGACGCAGCAGTGCGTGACGGCGAAGAATATGGTGTGCGCAACAGCCAAGCATCAGTGTTGGCGCCAACAGGCACGATCGGTCTGATGATGGACTGTGACACAACCGGCATCGAACCAGACCTTGGTTTGGTTAAGTTCAAAAAACTTGTCGGTGGTGGCAACATGACGATCGTCAACCAGACGGTGCCGCGTGCGTTGAACCAACTCGGTTACGAGGCGCCGGTCGTTGATCGCATCGTTGCTTACATCGACGAGAACAAAACCATCGTTGGGTCGCCAGATCTCAAGGCCGAGCATCTGCCGGTTTTTGCCTGCTCAATGGGTGACAACACAATTCATTACGAGGGCCACGTTCGCATGATGGGGGCAGCGCAACCTTTCTTGTCGGGTGCGATCTCGAAGACCGTGAACATGCCAGAAGAGGCGACGATCGAAGACATCGAAGAGTTGCACATGTTGTCATGGGAGTTGGGCGTCAAGGCAGTCGCCGTCTATCGCGACAACTGCAAAGTGGGCCAGCCGCTGTCGACAATGAAAAAAGACGGTGAGCAAGGTTCGTCGACGGGTGGCGATTCATCAGGTGCAGCGACACAGGTCGTCGAACGCATCATTGAGCGTGTTGTTCACCAACCAGTTCGCGAAAAACTTCCACGGTCGCGCCGCGGTCGTACATTCGAGTTCAGGGTGGCTGATTGCAAAGGCTTTGCAACAATCGGCGAATATTCAGATGGTCGACCAGGCGAAGTGTTCTTGACTGTGTCAAAGCAGGGTTCAACTCTTGCCGGCATCATGGACGCGTTCGCCAAGAGCATCTCGTATGGTCTGCAATACGGCGTGCCAATGCGTGCGTTCATCGAAGCTTTCGTTAACACGAGGTTTGAGCCAGCAGGCATGACCGATGATCCAGATATTCGCATGGCATCATCGATCGTTGACTATCTATTCCGTCGATTGGCAGTCGAATATCTAACCGCCGACGAGCGTTCAGAGTTGGGCATCTACACCCGAGAAGAGCGCTTGCAGCCAACTTTGCCAGGTGTCGAAGAGTCGATCACTCAAACGACGCAAGGCACCGATGTGTTCGCCGATCCGAAGACGATTCCGTCGGCGAGCGACCTCGTGGCACAGATTGACGCCGGCACATATTCGGCGCCACCAAGCCGTGGAGCTAAAAAAGCCGCTGGCACAGGCATGATCTGCTCATCGTGCGGTTCGGCGAATATGCAACGCGCAGGCGCTTGCTATGTCTGCGGTGACTGCGGTTCGTCAAGCGGCTGCTCTTAGACAACGGGGCTTCCGCCCTGATGTTCACGGAGAGTTAACTCTCTCTGACTATATTTAGCGCGTGAGCACTAACCGCCCGAGCGTTGAAGTTGCGTGGTTCGCCGCGTTGTGCGACGACGACTACGAGTTCTTGGGCGTCTCTGACGAAGAGCTTCAGTCATCGTGGTTGCATTGCAGCGACATTGTTCGGCGTGCCGAGTTAAACGGTTTTGACAATGTGTTGTTGCCGTCTGGCTACAGCCTTGGCATCGATGCGACAGCGTTTGCTGCATCGATTGCAACTTTGACTAATGAAATTAGTTTGTTGCTTGCAGTGCGACTGGGCGAGTTAGTTGTTCCGCAATTGGCACGACAGATCGCGACATTGCAGCAAATCTCAAATTCGCGATTGGTGATCAATGCAATTTCGTCTGAATTGCCGGGCGAACAACTTTCAAGTGAAGCGCGCTATCGACGCACCACAGAATATTTATTTGCACTCGGCGAACTGCTCGAAGGCAGAGCCGTAAATTTAGAGGGCGAATTTTTGCAGTTACATATTGATCCGCCACGTGTTTCTGGTCAGGGTTACGGTTGTCCGCCAATTTATTTCGGTGGACTATCAGAAGCGGCGCGTGACTGTGCCGCGGCGAGTGCAGATGTTTATTTGATGTGGCCCGACACGACGGCGAAGATTGCATCGATCGTGCTCGACTTGACGCAGCGTGCACAGCGACATGGGCGACTGATGAGTTTTGGTTGGCGCAGTCACGTAATCGTGCGCGAAACTGAGCGTGAGGCGCGAGAGGCGGCGCGGCGATTGTTGTCGCGACTCGACCCCGTGACTGGCGATGCGATTCGTGCAAAGTCACTCGACTCGACTTCGACTGGCGTTAATCGCCAAAGCGAGTTGCGCAGTTCATCTGACGACGAAGGTTACATTGAGCAAAATTTATGGACAGGTGTTGGGCGGGCGCGCAGTGGGGCGGGCATTGCGATTGTCGGCGATCCCGATCAAGTGTTGGCAAAGTTGAGCGAGTTGGCTGATGCCGGTGTTTCGGCGTTCATTTTGTCGGGTTACCCGCACATCAAAGAGTGCGACCTGTTCGCCAAATATGTCTTGCCAAAAATCAACCACGGCCCACTTTCATTGGTCCACACCCCAGCCACCCTCGACTAGCCC
>NSIC01000038.1 GCA_002737635.1 Acidimicrobium sp. | reverse complement strand
AGTCAGCCCCGAACTGGCTGCTACGGCGATCTGCTCTTCCACGATCTTTTCTAGATCGTTATCGCTCAACTGCGCGGGCAGATACTTCTGCAAAATCCCCAATTCGGCACGTTCTGCAGCCTCAGCATCAACTCGACCCGCATCCTTATATATGTCTGCCGATTCGGCTCGCTTCTTTGCCTCAGCACTAACCACAGCCTGCACTTGCTCATTAGTCAGTTCTTTGGCTTCGTCGCCCGCTACTTCGGCATTCATGATCGCAGCCAGCGTCATTCGCAGGGTTGAAGTTTCAACTTCATTTCGCGCCTTCATTGAGGCAGTCAGATCAGCCTTCAGTTGGTCTTTTAAATTAGTCATTTATGATTGCCCCGGTTTAATTTTCAAGTTCATTCGTGAATCAGTCTCTGGCAATTAGCGTAGTGCACACCATGAACAACGAAGTGTTCGAACTGTTCTTTACGATGCTCAGTTTAGGCACGCTCGGTTTTGGCGTTGCCGTCTTATTCGCGCGACTCTTTAAAGCCAAAAAATTCTTGGTCGAAATTCAAAAGATTGCGCTGCCGCTTGCTGCGCTAATCACGACAACAGCAATGTTCGGCAGTCTTTATTTTTCAGAAATCGTCAACTACAAGCCGTGTCGACTCTGCTGGTATCAACGAGCAGCAATGTATCCATTGGCAGTTTTGCTAGTGATTGCCAGCATCGAGAAATTTAAGTTCATGAAAACTGCTGCGGTATCACTCGCATCTGTCGGTGGAGCAATTGCTATCTACCACTGGTTTCTCGAACGCTTTCCAGATCTCGATGCAGGCGTTTGCGACGCAAAACTGCCATGCTCGATCGTTTGGTTTGAAAACTTTGGCTTCGTTTCTCTTGCCTTCATGGCGTTCACCGCGTTCTTTACGACATTAGTTCTAGTTACACTTCGCACAAACGAAAAATAAGGAAAAAGAAACAGAGGCATCATGGCAACAACAAAATCTTCTTCAAACAAATCGGTTTGGCTGATCGGCGGCATCGCCGCCTTAATTGCCGTGGCGGCAATCATCGCAGTTGCTTCACAATCTGGCAGCGACGAAGTCGTTGCCGGCATCGAAGAATTTCAATCGGTTGAAGTCGTAGGCCAAGCGTTACCAGAACCCATAAAGGGTGAAACCGACAAGGCCGTTGGCATGACCGCACCTGTTCTAACGGGCAAAGGTTTCACCGGCAACACGATCGTCACTAGTCCTGGCGCACCAACGCTGCTCGTCTTTCTCGCCCACTGGTGTGGTTTTTGTCAACGCGAAGTACCACTACTTGTGAAATGGAATAGTGCAGGTGAAGTGCCTAGTGGTCTTGATGTGATCGCAATTACTACTTCTTCAGACCCAGCATCACCGAACTTTCCACCATCAGAGTGGTTGGCGCGCGAAGAGTTTCCGGCGCTGTGGCCAGTGATGGCCGACAGTGGCGAAAAAACTGCCGCCACTGCGATGGGTGTCTCTGGGTTTCCGTTCTTTGTTTTAATTGACGCCGATGGCAAAGTCGCCTTGCGAATCAGCGGAGAAATCGAAATGGATGCATTAACCGAGCAAATTAACAAGGCGCTCGGGCTCTAAATATTGAGAATCATTCTCAAAACTGATATAGTCAGAGGATGACAAAAAACAGCACGAAAAAGTTCCGTAATCTATTCAGCATCGCGTTGACGCTCGGCGTCTTGGCTAGTTGCAGCAGTTCTGACGATTCGACAAGTACGAACGAATCAAGCGCCGATTCTGTTATTGCTGAATTGCCAGTCGTCGCAGTCACTTATGGAGTTCTTGGCGACATCGTTTCACAACTTGTTGGCGATAACGCAATCGTGAATGTGCTTATTCCAGATGGTCAAGACCCGCACGAATTTCTACCATCGGCTAAAGACATCGAATCGTTAAACAATGCGGCCCTTGTCGTATCAAACGGTCTTGAATTCGAAGAAGGCCTCGAAGAAGTTCTCGAAAATATTGCCGACTCAAGTGGAAAAATTTTCATGGCTGGTGAACACATCACTGTGCGCAAAACTGATGAAGGCGACGAACACGGCGACGAAGAAGATAATGAAGAAGAAGATCACGCTGGAGAAGAAGGCGACGAGCACGGCGACAAGCACGCTGCTGGAGACCCTCACCTTTGGCTATCTCCTGCAACAATGCTTGAGATGCTTCCAGCACTCACAACCGCACTCGGCGAAGCGACAGGAGCAGATCTTTCTGCCGCAGCTACAACCCTCACGACAAAGTTGCAAGATCTCGACCGCGAAGTCGAATCGATCATCAGCAGTCTTGGCGAATGCAATCTAGTTAGCGGTCACGACGAAATGGGCTACTTTGCCGACCGCTACGGTTGCGAAGTAATCGGCGTAATCATTCCGTCATTTACGACTACCTCTGAGGCCACCGCTGGCGACATTGCCAAACTGAAAGAGAAAGTTGAGCAATACAAAGTTCCAGCGATCTTCACGGGTCTTGGCGTCTCACCAGACACGGCAACTCAACTCGCCAAAGAACTCGACATAAAGGCTGTCACGCTTTCAACTCACTATCTTGATGGTGCTGCTAATTATCAAGAGTTCATTCTCAAATTGACTAGTCAAATCGCCGAAGCACTCGGCTAACTCACAGCACTCATTACTGTTGTAAGTGTGAGTTGGCTCAATAACAGCATGTTCATCGAGCCATTCGCCAACAACGAGTTCTTGCGGATCTCACTGGTCGCTGGCATTCTCGTCGCCATCACTTGTGCGATCGCTGGAACTTTCGTTGTGTTGCGTGGGCTCGCATTTATCGGCGACGCACTCGCCCACGGCGTGTTGCCCGGCATCGCCACGGCAATGCTGTTGGGTGTTTCGGGTGTCGTCGGTGCTGCCGTTGGTTCGCTCGTGATGATGGCTGGCGTCAGCGTGGTCTCGCGACGGTTTCGCCTCTCGGGCGACACTGCGATCGGTTTGCTTTTCGTCGGCATGCTGGCACTCGGCGTGATGATCACTTCGCGATCTCGCACCTTCGTCGGTGATCTTTCACGGATATTGTTCGGCGAATTGCTCGGCGTCAACACGAGCGACTTGGTTCTGCAACTCGTCGCGCTAGTCATCGTCGGTGTCGTTGCATTTATCGCCCGACGACCATTTTTGTTGCTCTGCGTCGACGAAGGTTTGGCTAAAACTTCTGGCTTCTCAAGTCGACTATTTCATAACCTGATGTTGACGATCGTCGCGGTCACCGTCATCGCTAGTTTTCAAACAGTCGGCACGCTGCTCGTTCTTGGCATGCTGATCGCTCCTTCTGCAACGGGTGCATTATTCGCAAGACGAATCTCAACAATGATTTTCATCGCCGCGTTGGTTGGTTCAATTTCAACTTATGTTGGTTTGCTCATCAGCTATCACTACGACCTCGCAGCAGGTGCAAGCATCGTGCTAACAACCGTGCTGATCTTTGCGATAGCCGCAACCTATACAGAAATCAAAAAAGCGATCGCCAAGAATAGTCATGAAGAGCACGAACATCCACACAGTCATGCTGGGTCACATATCAGATGAGCAGTTCTGCTGAGTTCACAATCAAGACAGAGCATCTTGCAGTCGGCTACTCAAAGTTTCCGATTGTTAGCGATATATCGCTCAGCATGCAACCTGGCGAACTCTTGGTGTTGATCGGCACCAACGGTTCTGGCAAGTCGACAATTTTAAAAACAATGGCTGGCCTGCTGCAACCGATCAACGGTCAACTTAAAATTCTCGGCTCAGCCGCTGGCTCATTGCCCAAGCGCGTGGCATATCTACCCCAACACCCAGTTTCGACTCACACGCTGCCACTGCGCGTGCGAGATGTTGTAGCGATGGGTAGATTCGCCCATCTCGGACTTTTTAAAAAACCTACAACGCACGACAACCAAATCGTCGATAACTCAATGCATCTCACGGGCATCGGCTCTCAGGCGAACAACCCGATTCGAGATCTGTCTGGCGGCCAACAACAGCGCACTCACTTGGCACAAGTTTTAACCCGACAAGCCGAGGTCTTGTTGCTTGACGAACCAACGGCCGGTCTCGACATCAACGGCAGAAAACTCGTCGCCGAACTAATTGCGAGCGAGCGAGCGCGCGGCGTGACGGTCGTTATGGCAACTCACGAACTGCAAGATGCCGAAAATGCCAACACCGTGATGCTGTTGGCTCAGCGAGTCGTCTCGATTGGCGCACCAGAAGACGCGTTGCGAGACGAATATTTGCGCGAGTGCTTTGGCTTCACCCAGCCGCACTAGTTCTCTAGCGCTTCTAACTAGTCTCGAGCGCCAGCAACTTGCGTTTGATAGCCAGTCCACCGCCATAACCACCGAGTGTGCCGTTCGAAGCAATCACACGATGGCACGGAAGAATAATTGCAACAGGGTTCTTGCCATTAGCCGAACCCACTGCACGAAATGCTTTTGGTTTGCGCACGAGTTTTGCTTGCTGCGCATATGAAATTGTCTTGCCATAACTAATTTTGTTGAGCGCATACCAAACAGACTCTTGAAACTTGGTGCCCGAGATATCGAGTTTGATCGAAAACTTCTTGCGGTTGCCCGCAAAGTACTCACGCAACTGTCGTTCGGTTTGTGTCAGGTAGTTACTTGCTTTTATCGAAGCACTGCGTACGCCCGGCGACTTTTTTGCACCAAAGATAACTTGTTGCAAACCTTTTGGCGAAGCAACCAAAGTGAGTTTGCCGATTGGCGTCGCGATCACTCGTGATGCTGTCAAGTCTGAGTTGAGTTTTGCCCTAGCCTTCATTCATGACCTCCAATGAAATGATAAACATCGAGAGCCCAGCGACCAAACGCATCGCTCTCGTCGCCCATGACAACATGAAGCGCGAAATGCTCGAGTGGGCAACCGAGCACAAAGACGAACTCAACCGACATACGCTCATCGCCACTGGCTCAACTGGCAAATTGATTGCCGACAGCACTGGCCTGGTCATCGAGCGCATGCGCAGTGGGCCACTTGGCGGCGATCAACAAATAGGTGCACGAATCTCTGAATCTGGCATCGATGTATTGCTGTTTTTTTGGGATCCTCTCGAGCCGCAACCTCACGACCCAGATATTCGGGCTTTGTTGCGCATCGCAGTGGTCTGGAATATTCCGGTGGCATGCAACCGAGCCAGCGCAGACTTTATTTTAAGTTCGCCACTTATTGGTGCGGCCTATCAACGGCGCGTACCGAAATATTAAAACGCGTATTAGTTAAATTTCGGCGGTGGCGGCGGCCCAAAGCGATTCTCGCCTGCATCACCGCGCCGTAAAACCAAATACAAGTTATAGAACGGCACCAAGATAAACCAACCCGCACGATCAGTATCGTGCACACGGCGAATCGCAACGGCGATCGACGGCAAAAGAGTTATAAGCGAGCCTAAGTTGCCAAGCGACGCGCCGATCGACGAGAGCAAAATACTTATTATCAGGGTAAATAAAGCCCACCACCAATATTCGGCACGCGATGCACGGCCCTTGAAATTTGTGTAATTCTGAAAGCCCGAGCGAATCGCTGTCTGAAAATTCACAAAAATTAGTTTATTTATTCGCCACTAGCAGGCTTCGGCTCTTTAGGCAGAGCTAAAACACGCTCACCAACGATATTGCGCTGAATCTGGCTTGTGCCACCCCAAATTGTTTCAGAGCGAGAAAAGAAAAAGCTCGACATCATCGGTGAGGACGGATAATTCTCTCGACGTTTGTCGCGCAACGCACCTGGCCATGTGCCCGATTCTGGACCAGTGTCAACCAACATCGAATAGGGGCCGTAAATATCAAGGGCGAGCTCCATCGCGGTTTGGTGCATCTCTGACCAAAACAATTTATTGCCTGCGCCAAGTGCGATCACGCCAAAATCTTTTGTGCCGGCCAAAGTCGAACCCAAAGAACGCAAACCGTTGTAACGCAAGATCTGAATCTTTGAAAAATACTGCATCAACCGCTGGCGAATACCTGCATCATTGATTTTGCCATTCACCTTGGCTTGTGCCACGAACAATTTGTATTCTTCTTCAAATCGGCGATAACCCGTTGTCGCACTCATGCCACGCTCAAATGCAAGCGTGCTGTTTGCAACCTTCCAGCCGTTATTTACGCCGCCTACGACATTGTCTTTCGGACAGCGCGCGTCGGTAAAAAACACCTCGCAGAACTCTGCGGTTCCATCGGGTTGAGTAATGCCGCGTACTTCGATGCCGGGTTGTTTCATCGGCACCAACAAATATGAAATGCCTTTGTGCTTCGGTGAGTCTTTGTCAGTGCGAGTCAACAAAAAACAATAGTCGGCATGATGACCCTGTGTCGTCCAAACTTTTTGTCCGTTGATTACCCACTCGTCACCGTCAAGAACTGCCGTCGTCTTGACACTGGCGAGATCGCTGCCACTGTTTGGTTCGCTGAAACCTTGACACCAACGCATCTTGCCACTCAAAATTTTGGGCAGAAATTCGCGCTTTTGTTCTTCGGTGCCGTATTGCAACAAAGTAGGCCCTACAAGCGTGTCGCCAAAAAAATCGGCGCGCATCGGCGCACCAGCATTGGCGAACTCTTCGGCCAAAACAACACCTTCAAGGGTCGTCAACCCTTTGCCACCATATTCTTTCGGCCAGGTCGCACAGATCCATCCACCGGCGAATAACTTTTCGGGCCAAGTCTCATTAAATTCTTTGCGCTCTTCAATTGAAACTTCATAACTTTTGTCGTTCCAACGAGCGGGCAAATTTTCTTTGAGCCACTGACGAACCTCGACGCGACGGGCTTCGGCCTCTGGTGTGTATGTCAACATATACCTTCTAGTGTTGCCGTTTTTGACACTGTAAGTCCACTTGAGTCGGTGAGATTTTGGGCTCACTCACTAGGCTTGCGCAATGGCCGAAGTCGCACAGCGTTGGACCCACCAATGGAAAGAACTCTACGAAGAGGTCATCAACACTGGTTTGTGCACGGGTTGTGCTGGCTGCGTTATCGCTTGCCCGCACGATGTAATCGGCTACGAGCACGAAGAGGGCAAATACAAACCGTTTCACCTTGAAGAAGAACTCGGCCTCGACAACTGCATTCACGGCGAAAAAGGTTGCACGAGTTGCACCCGCGCTTGCCCTCGCTTTCGCGCCTGGGAGCCCGAGGCCGACATGCACTTGTTCGGTCGTCAACGCAAAGACGAAGAAATGTACGGTCAATACCGACAACTGTTGATGGTTCGCGCCGCAGATGAAGTGACCCACAAAAAAGGTCAGGATGGCGGTTTTGTCGGCGCGATGTTGATTTGGTTGCTGAAGCACGACTACATCGACGCGGCACTGACAAGTTTTGTCGAAGGCGACGGTTCTTCGTGGAAGGCACTTCCGGGTCTTGCGCGCACACCCGAAGAAGTGCTCGCCTCTTCAGGCAGTCGTTACACATATTCAGCCAACACTCTGGCGATGCGCGACGCCGAAAAAGAAGGCCTGAAACGACTTGCACTCGTCGGCATGAGTTGTCAGTCGTCCGCTCTGCCAATCATGTGGAAGCGCAAAGCCGGCAAGGTTGGCAAACCATTTTTGTTCAACATCGGTTTGCTGTGTTCGAAAACTTTCGATGATGCAATTTTTGAAGAACTATTCTTAGCCAAATACGGTTTGAAAAAAGAAGAAATGGTCAAAATGAACATCAAGGGCGTCTTTCAGATTTGGATGAAGGACGGCTCGTATCACGAGATCGATCTCAAAGAATGCCACAAGTGGACACGCGAAGGTTGCAAAATGTGTCCAGACTTTGCGGCTGAACATGCCGACATTTCGACTGGTGGCATCGGCGAAGACAACGACTGGACTCTCTGCGTTGTGCGCACCGAACTTGGTGAAGAAGTAATGAACCGAATGATCAAAGATGGCTCGGTCGTTGCTCGCCCCGCAGAGACCGATGCAACTGCAATGAAACTATTGCGTCTATTAAGTATCGTCAGCCGTCGTCGATGGCCAGAGTTTGCCGACAAGGCTGTGGGTGTCGGCGTTCCGCCTCCGAAGAAAAAAGCTGACGGCTCGGTGCCAGCAGCACACTAATTAGTTTTGTGGACGCTGGCATATTTCGCGATGCCCTGACGGCGCTCGCGGGTGTCGCCACTGGTGTTATGTCGGGCACTTTCGGGGTTGGTGGTGCGGTCATTTCGACACCCGCGATTCGCGCATTGGGTTGCTCGGCCGCGCTCGCTGTCGGCACGACACTGCCTTCGATTTTGCCTGGCGCCATCACTGGCTCGTGGCGATATCGGCACGGCGAACTAATTCAATGGAAAGTCGTCGCGTTCACCGCTCCAAGTGGCATCGTTGCGGCGATTCTTGGCGCATGGGTTTCGCCGCGCGTACCCGGCGATGGCCACTTGTTAATGGTGTTTACAGCGCTGCTGCTGATGTGGAGTTCGATCAACATGATTCGCAGCGTTTCTTCGCGCGAGCCGCGCGAGCCGAACGAACATGACGAAGTCAAAACAAATCTCAGAAACTCGCAAAGTTTTTTGGCGACTCTGACTGGTCTCGTGGCTGGCGGTCTTTCCGGCCTGCTCGGTGTCGGCGGCGGCATCATCATGGTGCCGTTGTTTCGTCGTTGGCTCGGCTTGCCGATGAAAAATGCCGTCGCAACTTCTTTGATCTGCGTCGGTTGCTTTGCCGTACCGGGCACGATCACTCACACGATTGAAGGCGGCATCGATTGGCGATTCGCGATTTGGCTGACGATCGGCGTCGTTGTTGGTGCACCTTTTGGGTCGAAGATGGCGCTCAAGATGAGCGACAAAAAACTTCAACGTGTTTTTGGTTTGTTCTTGGCTGCAGTCGCCGTTGTTTACGGCGGTGGCGAACTGCTCGCTTTATAATTTTAGCGCGCTAGCTTTACTGCAGTTTTAAACATACTGTCAAACATTTTTTCGGTGAGTTTGCCCGTAAATGTATTTTGCTGACTCGGATGATATGAGCAAACGATTTTGTACTTCTCGTGATTCACTACGACGCCATGGCCGAACTTTGGTCGGGGTCGAATCTCTAACTCGTCGCAAACCGCCGTCAACGAAAACGCACCCAAACAGATAATTACTTTTACTTGACTCAGCAACTCAAGTTCGCGAGTCAAATAATTCGAGCACTTCTTGCGCTCATTCGGTGTCGGTTTATTGTCGGGTGGCGCACAGCGCACGGCAGTCGACACCCAAGCATTGGTTAGTTTCAGCCCGTCGTTGCGCGAAATCGATTCTGGTTGCGAAGCCAAACCTGCCTTGTGCATCGCTCTAAATAGCCAGTCGCCACTTCGGTCGCCAGTAAAAATACGGCCCGTTCGATTTGCGCCGTGTGCTCCGGGCGCAAGACCCAACACAAGAATTTTGGCGCGAGTATCGCCAAAACCAGCGATTGGCTTTCCCCAATAAGTTTCACTCGCATACGAGGCTCGCTTTTCAACTGAAACTTTTTCACGCCATTTAACGAGTCGTGTGCACTTGTGACATTCGGTTATCTCGTTAGCAAGTTTGTTGAATTCACTCTGAAGCGCCACACCACGAGATTATGCGCTGAGCCGATAGTTTGAAGATCTGAAATGACGACCAAGAAAACCAAGCCCCAGGCATCGACCGTGATCATCATGGTGCGTCACGGTAAGACGCCGAGCACCGGCAAACTGTTGCCTGGTCGTGCTGCTGGCCTGCACCTCAGTGATGTCGGCCAGAACGAGGCACTCGAAGTCGCCAAGCGACTCAGCAAACTAAACAAAGTCTCGGCAATTTATTCTTCGCCGCTCGAGCGTGCCCGCGAGACCGCTGCACCAATCGGCAAAGTACTCAACAAAAAAATCATTATTAATAAAGGCTTGCTCGAGTGTGACTTCGGCAAATGGACGGGCAAAGAACTTGGCAAGTTGATGAAACTGCCAGAGTGGTCAACCGTTCAACGAGCGCCAAGCACTTTTCGATTTCCGAATGGCGAGAGTTTTACCGAGATGCAGACTCGCATGGTCTCGACCCTCGATGACTTGCGCAAAGCGCACCCAGGTGGCATCGTGATTTGTGTTTCGCACGCCGACCCAATCAAAGCGGCTGTCGCTCACGCCATGGGCACGCACCTCGACCTGTTTCAGCGCATTGTCATCAGCACATGTTCGGTCAGCGCAGTTTCTTATTCGGCGCACGGCCCAGTTGTGTTGACCGTCAACTCGACTGGTGGCGACCTCGCCGACCTGCAGATCTCATGAGCGTATATTTCGAATTCGACTCAACCGATGCGTTCACGACGGGGGCTCTCGGCGAACCTGGCAAGCGCACTTTTGTTTTGCAAGTTCGTGCCGACGGCCAGCGCATCACAATTAAATGCGAAAAGGAGCAAGTCGCGGCGATGTCAGAATATTTGCGCAAACTCTTGGCTGATGCACCAGATGTTTCGCACGGGCCAATCAGTGACGTAATGCAGTTGTCTCAGCCGATTGAACCAGAGTTTGTTCTCGGCACAGTCGGTCTCGCGTATGACACGCTCAGTGATCGCCTCGTGATTCAACTCGACGAGATTGAAGTCTCATCCGAGGATGAAACCAAGATCTCCGAGCAAGATATCTCGCATATTCGGGCCCACATCACCCGTGGTCAGGCTGCCGCATTTTGCAAACACGCCGACGAAGTTGTTTCGTCGGGTCGACCATCGTGTGTTTTTTGTGGCCGGCCGATTAATAAAGATGGCCACTTGTGTCCACGCATGAACTAGATAGCGCCGCACAACTTAATATTTTGTTGCGCGGCGAGATGTCGGTGGTGATGCGTATGCCCTACAGCAGCAACGCCACATATTTGGTGTCGCTTGCTCTCGATGACAAGTCAATCCAAGCAATTTATAAACCGATGCGCGGTGAACGGCCGCTTTGGGATTTCGAACCCGGTCTACACCGTCGTGAAGTCGCCGCCTATCAACTTTCTGAGACGATGGGTTTGGGCTTCGTGCCACCAACCGTGTTGCGCGACGGCCCAAGTGGCGAGGGTTCGGTGCAGTTGTTGATCGAAGCCGACCCCGACGAGCACTACTTTACGATTTTTGAACAGCGCCAAGATTTACACGATCAGTTTCGCGCGATGTGCGCATTCGATATTTTGGCCAACAACACCGACCGCAAGTCGGGCCATGTTCTGGTCGACAAAAACTCGCGTGTCTGGGGCATCGACCACGGTGTATGTTTCGCCGCCGATTTCAAGTTGCGCACCGTCATCTGGGAGTTCGGTGGCGAAGAAATATCCCAACCACTGCTCGAACAAATCGAACCGATAACGCAGACGGTGCCACTCGAAGTTGCAACTCTGCTCAGCGAACAAGAGATTGTCGCCATCACTGAACGCGCCAAATGGCTACTTAATGGAGGGCGGTTTCCAGTCGACCCCT
Organism: Acidimicrobium sp.; assembly: GCA_002737635.1. Classification (GTDB taxonomy): domain Bacteria; phylum Actinomycetota; class Acidimicrobiia; order Acidimicrobiales; family Ilumatobacteraceae; genus BACL27. Next base: position 103 of record NSIC01000038.1, on the reverse strand, counting down.
CAGGCCGCCACTACCCCTGGCCCCTCGTCTAAACAGCCTGCGCCGATTTCTCGGCTACCACTTCGTCAACGACATCAAGCACTCTTTGCGCATAACTGCGCGC
>NSIC01000037.1 GCA_002737635.1 Acidimicrobium sp. | reverse complement strand
ATTTTGTGAGTCGCTGGGCTTAGACCCGTGGTCTCAATGTCAAAAACTACGAAGCCACTCGGCGCGTCAAGAGGCCAGTTCTCCTCGATTGAAACATTTGAAATTGATATTTTTTGGTTTCGCGAAAATAGACCCATATTTGATTTCTCGTAAACAACTTAGAACCTGACTGATTGAGCGAGAGAATTTTTACTTAATACTTTGCGGAGAATCCAGTATCAAGAAGGTCTTTTGAACAAAACCGCGTGAACAATGGGTTTTATACCTCTAGAAATGACGAGACTTCCCGTGGGACAGTGGATGAAACATAGACACAAAAGGGGCGTGTCGAACTAATTCCAAGGTTTAAGAGCTTTGGAGAGAAAGGTACACCTACATGATGAACACACCAATGGCAATGTCTCCGCGAGACGCAGCACGAGCAATAGGTATCAGCAGATCCACTTTGTATCGACTGATACAACGAGGCGGGCTTCGCACAGTGAAGATAGGGCGCAGAACACTCGTGCCCACCTCAGCACTCGCTGAATTAATCAACGAAGACCTGTCAGAGTCTAAGTAATTCAGGTAGCGCACTTCTATGAGTGGCTTGTGTCTACAGCAATTTGATTTGCTTTCTGACGAGTGTTGGCAGCGTGTTGTCAAAGCTCAATTAGCGATAGATGAACATCGTCGACCGAGTATGGACAAAGTGGAAATCACTGGGCGAATCATCGCTGGCGGTTTCATTGACGAAGTCGGGTACTGCGATTTGACGTATCAACAAATCGCTGAGAAGTCATGGAACATTTCTGTTTCAATGGTGCAACCCTGCATCAAAGTTTGGAATGACTCTGGTCTATTGACAACGGTTCGAAGGTCTACCAAAGGACAGAACGGGCAATCTGGACGCGCCCCTCGCCGAGTTTTTACCTTCTATAACCCTCAAGGCTTGACCGACAAGCCCAAAGCACAGATTCAGGCACTACGAGTAATCGAAGTGAAGAGAACTGAGACAAGACCCTTAAATGCGCAACAAGAGCCAGAAGGTTTTGATATTCCGGAGCTCAAAAGATTGTTAGCCGAAGGTGACTTTCTTGAGAAAAAAGTAGCAGCGATTGCATTAAGACAGGCTGCGAAAGTAGGTGAATTTTAAAAACAGATTTGCTTTAAGAAAATGTATAAGAAGTTATATAAGAACATGTATAAGAGGGGGTGTGCTACCACACCTGTGATCTGCGGTTACCACACCTGTGATCTGCGGTTACCACACCTGTGATCTGCGGTTACCACACCTGTGATCTGCGGTTACCACACCTGTGTTCTGCGGTTACCACACCTGTGTTCTGCGGAGCGTATTAGTCAAACCAAATTTACGTAAAAGTATTGCAAGGCAGGCTCAGACTGGATTGCGACGGGACTAGCCAGAATTCGCGAGAATCAGCAAGGTCTGGCCGTTGGCTTCCACAAAGCACAAGTTAAAACAGTTATCAAATTAATCCAAACACAAAACCACACATCGACACAACAGCTAATACATATCTATGGGGTGGGCTAGCTCGGCAGACACCCGGTTGAGTGTTTTGCAAATTCTGTCAAGTCAATCCGAATATTTTTTGTGTTGCCCCCCTCGTTGCCCCCCTCAGAGTTTTGGATGAGAACTAATTCGAGAAAACACTTGCAATCATTGGCGCGCTCGGAGGGACTTGAACCCCCAACCCTTTGATCCGAAGTCAAATGCTCTATCCGTTGAGCTACGAGCGCTGGTAGTGCTAATGATAACTGCCAACTTGCACAGCCAGATTAAGTTGGCGCCGATGCAAAATGGCAAGCACGTAAAGGCTAATTTTTGGTGTTGGGGGTTCGCGTGAAAAACGAGTTCAAGGGCAAGATTGGTCGGACATTTGACGACTCGACGCCGTGGTGGCCGCCATTAACGACCCCGCCCGAAGGCTCGCCGAACGTTCTCGTCGTGTTGCTCGACGATGTCGGTTACGCACAATTTGGTTGCTACGGCTCTGATGTTGCGACGCCGACATTTGACAAGCTTGCAAGTAATGGTTTGCGATACAGCAACTATCACACGACTGCGTTATGTTCGCCGACTCGCGCAGCGCTTTTAACCGGTCGCAACCCGCACAGCGTTGGCATGGGTCGCGTCGCTGACATCGTTTCTGGTTTCCCTGGCTACAACTCGATAATGCCCGCGAGTGCCGGAATGATTTCTGAAATTCTCGTACGTAGTGGCTACGCAACTTATCTTCTTGGTAAATGGCATCTTTCACCGCAAGGCGAAAACCAAATGGGATCAACCCGTGAGCGATGGCCACTCGGTCGCGGATTCGAACGCTTTTATGGTTTTCTTGGCGGCGAAACTGATCAGTATCATCCGGATCTTGTCTATGACAATCACCAAGTTGACCCACCTCGCACACCAGAGCAGGGATATCACATCACCGAAGACATGGCTGACAAAGCAGAACTGTTTATAAATGACTTGCGTGCAGCACACCCTGAAAAACCTTTCTTCATGTGGTTTGCACCTGGTGCATGTCATGCCCCGCACCAGGCGCCGAAAAGTTTCATCGACGCATATCGCGGAAAGTTTGATCAAGGCTGGGATGCATGGCGCGAAGAAGTTTTCGCCCGACAGAAAAAATCTGGTTTATTGCCGAGCGACACTGTTCTAAGCGAGCGACCACATTGGGTGCCAGAGTGGGCGAGTCTCGGTGTCGATGAAAAGAAACTTTACGCACGAATGATGGAGGTATACGCAGGTTTCTTAACTCACACCGATGCTCAAGTTGGTCGAGTGATCAAACACATCGAGTCGATGGGCGAACTTGATAACACGATTGTGCTCGTGATGAGCGACAACGGTGCAAGTTCTGAGGGCGGGCCAAAAGGCTCTTTCAATGAAATGTTTTATTTCAACTTCATGCCCGAGAATCTCGAAGAAAATATCAAGCGAATTGATCTGCTTGGCACACCTGACGCTCACAACCATTATCCGTGGGGTTGGGCGTGGGCGGGTAACACACCGTTCAAACGATGGAAGCGTGAAACTCACGAGGGCGGGGTCACCGACCCGTTAATTATCCACTGGCCAAAAAAACTCGCGGCCAAAAACGAAGTGCGCACACAATATTTGCACTCGGTAGATGTGATGCCGACTTTGCTCGAACTAATTGGTATTGATGCGCCGACACATATTGCTGGTGTCGAGCAGCAGCCAATTGAAGGCGTGAGTTTTGCGCACACACTCAGCGATGCGAAAGCACCGAGCAAACACGTGACGCAGTGTTACGAGATGCTCGGTTCGCGCGCGCTGTATCACGAGGGATGGAAAGCGGTTGTGTTTCATCAATTGCCAGGTTTGCCTGGCACGCCGAGTTACGACGGCACCGACCCGAATATAAGTTTCGACGCTGAACAATGGGAGTTGTACCACGTTGAAAAAGATCTCGCTGAGACGAACGATCTTGCTGCGCAGCATCCAGAGAAATTAAAAGAGATGATTGCGTTGTGGTGGGATCTTGCCGACAAGCAACAAATTCTGCCTCTAAATAATCAACCAGGAAAGTTTGGTGATAAGCGTTATCGACAAGAGCGATACGAATATCGACCAGGCATTGGAGCGATACCGCCATTGGTTGCACCGAATTTGCGCAATCGATCGTTTGATATTTTGGCTGAAGTTTCGGTGCCTGCGACTGGTGTTCAGGGAGCGATTATTGCCCAAGGTAGTAGCGCAGGTGGTTATGCCGTGTATGTCAAAGACAATCGCTTGCATTATGTTCATAACTTTTTAGATCTCTATTATTTTTCTGTTTCAGCAGAAGTTGATGTGCCAGTTGGCGTGCACACACTGCGTGTCGAATTCAAGTCGACTGGTCGGTTCAAGGGTGAGGTGTCTTTGTATTATGACGACTTGCCGGTTGGCTCAGGTGCGATACCCGCGACCGTGCCGGTGTTCTTCGGCGTATTTGGTATGACGGTTGGTTATTTGCGCGGATCATCGGTGATTCGTGGCGTTGAGTCTCCGTTTACATTTACCGATTCGGCTTTGCAACGCGTGATTGTTGAGCCTGCCGGGCGATCGTGGCGCGACCCTGAAGGTGACGAGCGGGTGGCTTCGGCTACGCAATAATTGCCGGAGCCATTGAACTTTGCGACAGATGCGTTGTAAGTTGTTTTGGTGACTGATCGCGGGAAGTTGCTTTCAAAATCAAACTTTTTGCTGGGGTGTGATTGCCCCGTCAAATTGAAATATTTCAAGTCGGGCTACCCGTCGTTGAATAATTTAAATTCGTTTCTCGAGTTTTTTGCTGACGGTGGTTTCATGATCGAAGCGCTGGCGCGAGCGCTATTTGATGATGGCGTGTGGGTAGTGCCGCAGGCCGGTGAAACGCCAGAGCAGGCGACGGCGCGACTTATGGCAGTGCCGGGCGATGGCGTGTGGTTCGAACCGACATTTGTCGTGAATGACATGCTGGTGCGAGTTGACATTTTGCAACGCAAAGACGATGTGTTGCGACTGATTGAAGTGAAAGCCAAAAGTTATGACTCGAGCGAAAGCGAAACGCCGTTTCGTGGCAAGCGCGAAGGTATTTTGAGTGGCTGGCGCGATTATTTGTTAGATATCGCGTTTCAAACAAATGTGCTCGAACTTGCGTATCCAACAATGCAAGTCGTGCCCGAACTCTGCTTGGTCGACACTTCTAAGACTTGTTTAGAAGAAGCGATCTTCAACAAAGTTGAGTTGGTGACCGACAAAGACCCTGGCAGCACCGGACCGCGGGCGATTTATCACGGCGATATCGCGGCGTTACGCAGTCAACACTTTTTGGGTTTTCTGAATGTACGTCTTGAAGTTGACGAGTTGATTGCCAGCGTGCGCTCGCAGAGCAACTCGCTTTTGAAGATAGCCGCTGACCCGACAATGGCTCTTGATCCGCCGCTTGGCAACAAGTGTCGTGATTGCGAATATCGCAACATCGGCAGTTTGCGCAACGGCTTTGCCGAATGCTGGGGCGAACTCGCGGCCGGCGACCCACACATTGTCGATCTATATGGTGCTGGTTTGTTGGCTGACGCTGCGGGCAACAGCAAAGAGGGCGTCAACTGGCTGATCAAAAACGGCATCTCAAAACTTGTCGATATACCACCAAAAATTATCGACCAGACCAAATCGACGGGCAAACGACAGATTCGACAACTTGAATGCACGAAAACTGGCACTGAATGGGTTGACCCACTGCTGAAAGACGAACTCGACGCGTGCGAGTATCCGTTGCATTTTGTTGACTTTGAAACCTCGCGATTGGCGGTGCCGTATCACAAAGGCATGCAGCCATATGAGCAGATTGCATTTCAATTTAGTTGTCACACGATTTTGAAGCCGGGTGACAAAGAGTTGCAACACACCGAATGGATAAACGTCGACGACGCGTTTCCGAGTTTTCATTTTGCAAGCGCATTACGCGACGCAGTAGGCGAAACTGGCACGATATTCGTGTGGAGCAACTTTGAACAAAACACATTGCGTGACATTCGTCGTCAGATGACAAGTTATAACCATGCCGATAAAAAGATTGCGACGTGGATTGATGAGATTGTGCCTGATCGCAAAGATGGTGGACGAGTGCAAGACCTGCTCGAACTTTGCAGCAAGCATTATTACCACCCACAAATGGGCGGCAGTATGAGCATTAAATATGTGTTGCCGGCGATTTGGGGTAGCAACGAAGAACTTTGGCGCGACCCATGGTTTGCAAAATATTTTCGCGAGAGCCTTGACGGTGCACTCGACCCCTACAGTGCCTTGACTGGTCTGATATTAGAAGCCGAACACAGCAATATCGCCGACGATGATGCTAAAGAAGTTGCAGTTGAAGCGGTGCGCGATGGCATTGGTGCGATGCGCACTTATCAAGAAATGATGTATGGCTTGAGTCGCAATGATGCGAAACATCGCGAGGCAGTAAAGAAAATGCTGTTGCAATATTGCGAACTAGATACCGCAGCGATGGTGATTATTTGGAAACACTGGATGTCGCGACTCGCTAGGGCAAAGTAACTTATTTGACTCGCATCACTCGAAACGGGTCGCCAATTTTGAGAAAGTTTTCGTAGACCTCGGGTAGTTCAGTGCGCAAACGCTTTGAGTCGAGTGCTTGTTTACCGGCATGTTCGCGCCAAGTGACGACCTGCTCGCCTTCAAGTAGGCCGATTTCGTTTTCGAGCAACAATCTCGCGAGTTCGTCTTTGGCGATTGTTTCTTGCTTTTCTGCGAGTCGTCGAGTTTCGCGAGCGTCGCGCAAATTTGCCAAAACTGCTCGCGCTGATTCGGGTAGTTCGATCGCAGTTGGCATTGCGCGATAGAGCGACGAGATTTGTTCGGCGCTGAACTGATTTATTTCAGAGTCGGCACGAGCGCCAGAGTCGACGAGCGCACCAAAGCGTTCAGCTTCGGCCCACAATTGATCAATGGCTTCTTGATTGCGCGGCAACTCGACGAAACTAATGCGCAGGTCACGATCGAGCACGATGAAAAACAACGGCACATTGAGCACCGACTGTTGGGCCCAACCTTGCCAACGCCACTCGAACGGTAGATCATCACTGGTGTGCACGCTGTAGCGCGAAGTTGTTTTAGCCTCGACGCCGACAGTAGGGCATTCTTCGTTGTCGACACCGTCTTTTGAGATTGTGAATCGACCAGCGCGATACATGACGGATGGGGTGAAAACATTAATGCCCAACAAATGTGAGGCTTCTTCAAGAAGCGCCGGCTCGAGCACATTGCCGCGACGGAAAACTGGTTTGTCGTCTTCAACTGTGGGGTCGACACTTTTATCGAAGAAGAGATCTGAGCGAGTCGAATATGGTGAAGCGCCCATGAGTGCCGGTGCATCGGATGCGCCGAATGTGCAGCGACCATTGCTGTCGCGCCAACGCAGTCTTAGCCAGTTTTCGCTGCCGTGTTTTGGTTTTGCGATTCGCTCGTATTTGACTGAGTTTTCAGTGGATGTATTCATTTATTGTTTGCTCTGTTTCTTTTTGGGGAAGAATCATCTTCGCCGAAGGGTGTAACAGAGTTGGCGCGTTTAAAGTTTCGGCGTGTGGTGTGCCCAAGGTTGGGCAGTCTCAAGTTGTGAGGCGACACGAATTAGCAAGTCTTCGCGTCCATATGCGGCGACGATCTGCACGCCGACCGGAATGCCGTCGCGTGTCCATTGCAGAGGCACATTGATTGCGGGTTGACCCGAGGTGTTGAAAGGTGGCGTGAGCGGAATCCAATTGCCGGCTATGCGCAGGGCGCCCATCGGATCTTCGGGCATGTTGCGAATTGTGCCAATGGGCAACGGCAGTTGCGCCGTAGTCGGCGTGACCAAGAGATCAAAACCGTCGGCCCACCACTGTTGCAACATTCGACGAAAAATCACCGACGTATAAACCGCTTGTGCATAGTCGGTCGCGGTTTTATTTTTTGCGTATTCGGCCATTGTCCAATTCATAAGTTCGACATCGTCTTTGGTGACGGCGCGACCGAGCATTTGGGCGAGCGTGTTCAAACCAACCGCCATATTGGTTGACCACATAGCAGTGAACTTGCCAGAGAAATCGGCGTCGTCGAGAGCACGTGGCCACGAATTTTCGACATGATGACCAAGAGATTCGAGAAGTTTGCAAGTGTCGCGCACGGCTTGCACGCACTCACTGTCGATTGTTGCGCCAGTCAAATGATGATCAATGAAGCCAATGCGAAGTTTGCCTGGGTCAGCGCCGATTTCATTTATATATGGACGAGTTGGCGCGGGAGCAATGACTCGGTCGCCAACACCAGGGCCATGCACTGCATCGAGCAGCGCTGCTGCGTCGCGCACGGTTCGAGTGACCGCAAAGTGCACACTGACGTTGGCCTCGTCGCCAAATGGCGCAAGCGAGATTCGTCCTTGCGAAGTTTTTAAACCGATGAGACCGCAACATGCAGCCGGAATGCGGATGCTGCCGCCGCCGTCACTGGCATGAGCCATCGGCACAATGCCTGCGGCGACTGCTGCTGCGCTGCCACCGCTTGAACCGCCCGAAGTGCGACTGAGATCAAAAGGGTTGCGCGTTGGGCCCCAAGCCAACGGTTCAGTGACGGGCACGCTGCCGAACTCAGGCGAATTTGTTCGACCAAAAGTAATCAGACCTGAATCAATAAATTTTTGAACCAGATTTGAATTTGTTGGCGCGATGTATCTGGCGTTTTTCAGAGCAATGTTGCCGTTTGACATGTGTTGGCCCGCGTATGGAGCGCCCAAGTCTTTTAACACGAACGGCACGCCGCCAAACTTTTTGTTCGTGTTTGGTTTGAATTTTTTCGCCAGTTCTCGTGCGTGTTCGAGCCAGGTGATGTTGATCGCGTTGATCGCTGGGTTGAATGCAGTATTACGTTCGATTGCGGCCTCGAGCAGTTCGTTTGCCGAAACTTTGCCAGTCGCGACGAGTTCGGCCTGACCAACACCGTCGATGAACTGTGTTTGTCGGGCAAGGTCAGATAACGGCACAAGTTAAGTCTTGTCTATATCTATCGGTTGCGCCAAGGCAGAGTAAGTTACTTACGCCGTGAATTCGCCAGATGACTTAAGTACTCGAGGTGATTCAGGCTCTGTTGAACCGATAAAACTTACCGCACGACAAGTTTTTGAAGCACCCGCTGTTAAGTCATTTATCATCGCTAATTCGGCGCTTTATGTTGGCTTGATGCTGCAGGCGGCGACACTCGGCAAACACATTTACGACATCACAGGTCGTGAGATTGATATTGGTTGGCTTGGCCTGGCTGAGTTTTTGCCTGTTGCGTTGCTCGTATTTGTAACCGGCACGGTTGCTGATCGCTACAACCGCCGTCGCGTCGCTGTGACGGCGATGATCGGCGAGTTGATGTGTGCGTTGGCGCTCGTGTTTTATGCGCGCACCAACCCAACGAGTGTTGCGCCGATGTTTGTGATCGCAGTTGCGTTTGGTGCATCTCGTGCATTTGTTTCGCCGGCGATGCGATCAATTGGTCCGATGATCGCCCCTGAACATGGGTTGCCACAAATGGTGGCGATGTATTCGGCGGTGTGGACGGGCGCAATGATTGTCGGCCCGGCGATGTCGGGTTTCTTATATGCAGCCGCACCATGGATCGCATATGCAACTTCTGCAGGGTTGACTGCCCTGGGCATAGTTTTGATTTCTCGCATCAAGTTGAAAATCATTTCGGCACCCACCGTGAAGACAGAACGACCAACACTGCGTTCGGCAATGGAAGGTTTACGATTTATTTTCCGTACACCGATTTTATTGGCGGCGATTTCGCTTGATCTTTTTGCAGTTTTATTCGGCGGAGCAATCGCGTTGTTGCCGGTGATCGCCAAAGATCAACTGATGGTCGGCGATGTTGCCTATGGTTGGTTGCGAGCGTCAGTTGGCATTGGTGCGGCAAGCACCGCGGCGTTGTTGGCATTCAAACCGATTCGTCGACATGTCGGTCGAGCGATGCTGCTCGCAGTCGGCGTGTTTGGCGCAGGAACAATCGTGCTCGGGCTAACACACAACTACTGGGTTGCGTTTTTTGCCGTAATGATTTTGAGCGCAGGTGACATGATAAGCGTGTTTGTGCGTGGCGCGATTGTGCCCTTAGTGACGCCAGATGACAAACGTGGCCGCGTTTCAGCAGTTGAAAATGTCTTCATTGGCGCGACAAACGAACTAGGTGCTTTCGAATCGGGAGTCGTTTCGCAACTTGTCGGGGTGAAATCAACCGTTGTTGGCGGTGGCTTCGCGACCCTCGGCATAGTTGGTATTTTTTGGTACAAATTTAAGCAACTTCGTAACATCGACACTTTCGACGAGCTTTCTACCGAAGAAACAACAACTAAATAGCCTGCAGGGGGCGAGCAAAGCCCGTGCGATAATAGAGCGATGGGGAATGTTGCGGATGAAGTTTTGGTGCGAACCGCTTGTCCTTTAGATTGCCCAGATGCATGTTCGCTAGAAGTGACTCTGACGCTTGGTCGAATAACAAAAATTGATGCGGCGCCGGTTGACGAGTTGTCGAACCCGCTAACCGATGGCTGGATCTGCAAAAAAGTAAAGCATCACGCCGACAGGGTTTATTCACGAGAGCGAATTATGACGCCGTTGATTCGTGTTGGCACGAAGGGTAGTGGCGAGTTTCGATCGGCAACTTGGGATGAAGCCCTCGACTTGGTTGCCGAGAAGATTAAGTCGGCTGTGACGAGTCACGGCGTTGATTCGGTGTTGCCGTATTTGTATAACTCGTCGGCACCAAAACTTGAAGCAAATTATCTGACCCCGCATCTTTTTGCTCGTTTAGGTGCGCCAGAAATTTTACATACGATTTGTGCTGCGTCTTATGGTGCTGCGTGGGATCAGATTTTCGGCGAAATGTTAAGTATCGACACTCTTGATGTCGTGGATGCAAAACTGATAGTCGTCTGGGGCGCCAACCCGGCAGTGAGCGGCACGCATCTATTGCCACTCTTGGCAAAAGTCCAGAAATCTGGTGGCAAACTTGTCGTAGTCGACCCTCGAGCAACGGGCACTGCATCGCGGGCCGATTTGCATTTGGCGGTGCGACCTGGCACCGATGTGGTTCTGGCGTATGCGCTGAGCAATGAACTTGCTCGTACGGGCAAAGTTGCCACACAGTTTCTTGATAAAAATACGACAGGCAGTAAAGAGTTCTTGGCAGCAGCGAGCAAGTACACGCTCGACGATGCGAGCAAAATTTGCGATGTGCCGCTTGACAAGATTCGCGAACTTTTTGAATTAATCGCGAACATGAAATCTGCAGTTTTACGAATGGGCTACGGCCCTGAGCGAAATCGCAACGGTGGCAGCAGTGTCTTGGCTGTTCTCGGTTTGTGGTTGATCGCGGGGCACTTCGGCACGAATGGCTCTGGCATTTTGGCGTCGACCAGCGACGGTTTTTCAGTTGATGTTCATGCACCTTGGCCGAAAGATGTAGCCCGACCAGTGAAACGAACTATGAACATGAATCATGTCGGTCGCGTTTTGCGCGGGGATGTTGGCGCTTGGCCAGTTCAGGCAAAAGTATTTTTGGTTCAAGGTGCGAACCCAGCCGTAACTGCCGTAGATCAAGTTGGCATGCTCGCGGGTCTGTCAAACGAAGAAATTTTCGCGGTCGTGCACGACCAAGTAATGACAGATACGGCAAAGTTTGCCGATGTGGTTTTGCCGGCGACAACACACTTTGAAGTGCATGATCTTGTGGGCTCATATGGTTCGTATACAGCACAAGTTATTAGCCCTGTGATCGAGCGCGTAGGCGAGTCGCGCACGAATAATGAACTCGCTGCGGGGCTAGCTATTCGATTGGGTTTTAGTGCCGATGAATTTAACGGTGACCCACAATTTACTGCCGATCGAATTGCAGAGCAGAAGAAACATTCTTTGCAGTTGCGCAAAACGGGCACGACCGTGCAATTTAAAGACACCTGGCCAACTTTTGCTGACAAGCGAGCACGACTGTTTGCCGCCGAAAGTGAACTGCCACTACCGCAATATCGCGCAGCAGATAAAAAGTATCCGTTGGTGTTGATTTCGCCGGCGACATCGCACACGATCAATTCGATGTTTGCCGATACTGAC
>NSIC01000036.1 GCA_002737635.1 Acidimicrobium sp. | reverse complement strand
TATATAACGTGGCGACAGGCGAACTAGAGCCGGTCGACTGTTAGTTAATTTGAAGTAGTTTCACCCCGATAGCCGAGAGCGTGGCAATAAGTAACCACGAGATCAAACCGAGTGCAAGCGGGCAAGAGCCGACACGGCGAAGTTTTCTGGCGTCGACACCGGCGCCGAGACCGACGAGGGCGCTGGCGAGCAGTGCTTTTTCGATCGTCTTGGCGTCAGAGAGCACCGAGTTTGGCAAGTTAAAAACCGAGTTGATTGTGACGGCGGCGATAAAGCCGATGATAAACAGCGGCACAACTGGTGGAAGTTTTATATTTTCGTTGCTCGGCCGCGTCGTCTGCGCGATTTTTTGTTTTTGGCGGCGTGCGAAACTGACGCCTGCCACAAGTGGCGCGAGAAGCATGACGCGAGTGAGTTTGACGACAATCGCAGCCTGTTGGGCATCGTCGTTGCCTGATGCGGCAGTAGCGACAGTTTGGGCGACATCGTGCACGCTCGCACCGACCCACGAGCCGAATTGTGCGCCACTAAAGCCGATGAGTTCGCCGAGTGGTGGCAGCAAAAAAATTGCGAGTGTGCCGCAGATCGTGACGAGTGCGATTGCGTAAGCCATATCGTCGTCGTCGGCGTCGCTGACGGGTCGCATCGCAGCAATTGCTGAAGCGCCGCAGATCGAAAAACCAGTGGCAACCAGCAGGCTCAGTCCACTTGATAAGCCCATCTTTTTACCCAACCACTGTGTGCCTGTGAATGTAATCGTTACTACGACGATCACTAAAGCCAAACCCGGTGCGCCGAGTTCACGAACCTGTGCGAAAGACAGTTGCAGACCGAGCAGCACGATGCCGAGACGAAGTAAGTTTCGCGCCGAAAAACCGAGACCAATGCGGCAAGTCTCGGGCAACAAACCAAAGTTTGATATCAGCGCGCCAAGCACGACTGCGACGACGAGCGGTGAAACAACTAATGGCGTGTTGTTCTTGACGAGAGATTCGACAACGAACGCCAGGGCGGCAATCAAAGCAGCCACTGCGAGACCTGGTAAGTGTTTTGTCGTCAACATCGCACTCAGAGATTAGTGCTCAAAACAAAAGAGCCCTGGCCGAAGCCAGGGCTCTTTTAATTCGAAAACTGATTCGAAATTAAGCTTCTTTGTAACCCTCTGCTCTTGAGCGCGCGATTGCGATGCCCAAGATCAAAACGCCATAGCCTGGCTTTGACAATATGTCAGCGATTGTGTAACCGACTTGGATGTAGGTCTGTGACTGGTCTATTTCAAGACCGAGGGCCTTGGCCAAGAAACTCTCTGAGTCGCCCAAGAGATAAGCAATTGGGTAAACCGCCCAAGTCACCAACAACACATAACGAAGGTTGTTAAGTTTCTTACCGATATCACCCGATTGACCTTTGAGTGCTTGTCCAACTTCGCCTGCGAACAGGTTCCAGAGGATGTAGATGAAGAAGAGCATCGAGATCACGAAATAAAGCATGCTGGCATTGCTACCCGCTGCCGCTGTTTCACCTGGATAACCGAATGCGATCATCAACAATGCTGCAACTGCAAGCTTTGTTGTGATGCCTTTGGCCTTTTCTTTGGCAACGCCTGAGACAACCACGAGTTCTGCTACGAGTAGCGGAACAGTGAGCAGCCAGTCTGCGTAGCGGTAACCTTCGTTCCACGGTTTGTCGTCAGCGAACATGTTGAACATTTGCCAGTAGTGATAGGCGGCGATACCGCAAATCATCGCTGACATTGTTACTGCGCTGCGATACGCAGGTGAAACTCGATTTCTAGATACCAAAAAGTAGACAAATCCGATTCCTAGCGCTGCTACAGCGAAAGAAAAAGAGTTGTACACCAATTGGTAATTGCTCGTTACAAGCTTTTCCATTTGTGTCCTCCGGTTGTTATTGCAGGTGCTCTGGCCACAACTTTGTGACTTTAAAGAATCCCCAACAGATATATAACCACACTTTGGCGACCAAAGGTGATTTTTCGACCCCCTAAAAGCGAGTAGATAGCCATTGGTAGAGTTTGAGCGTGGCAAACATTGCAGATGCGGTTCGCCGCAAGGTCGCCAACTGGACAGTCACCGCCGTGCGTAAAGACGGCTCACTTGCGAGCAAGCCCGATGTTTTAGTGACCGAAGAGCCTCTCGAGATTCGTGCCGAGTCGTTGAGTCAAGATGCGCAGCCAGTTGCGGTGACGATGCGCACACCAGGTCACGATTTTGAATTGGCAGTCGGATTTTTGTTCACCGAGGGCATGATCAAGCGTTCAAGTGATGTGCGCACAGTGCGCTACTGCCAATTGCCAGATTCGGCTGAACAACAATTCAATGTTGTGACGGTGAGTTTGGCAGTGCCGTTTGATGAGGCGCTGTCGCGTCGCGGCATGGTCACTTCAGCGAGTTGTGGAATTTGTGGCACAACCTCGATCGAGCAACTCGCACAGATTACGAGTCGTATCGATCTGGATACGGGCCCAGTGGTGACCTCGCGGATGCTGACGTCGATGCCCGACATCATCCGCAAGGCTCAACCAACTTTTGATCGCACGGGCGGGTTGCATGCCGCTGGTTTAGTCGATGCGTCGGGTGACGCATATTGCGTGCGCGAAGACATCGGTCGACACAACGCTGTCGACAAGGTGATTGGCAAAGCGGTGCTCGACGGCAAAGTGCCGATCTCGAATCATGTTTTGGTCGTGAGTGGTCGCTTGTCTTTTGAAATTATTCAAAAAGCGGCGATGGCTGGCATTGCATTTATTGCCGCTGTGGGTGCGCCATCAAATTTGGCCGTTGAAACCGCCGAAGACCTCGGCATCACACTTGTCGGTTTTGTGCGTGACGGCACGGCAAATATATATACGCACAAACACAGAATTGCAAATTAGATAGCCTGAGGGTCTTGCCCTTGTAGCTCAGTGGATAGAGCACCGGACTTCTAATCCGTTGGTCGTAGGTTCGACTCCTACCAAGGGCGCCAAATAGAACGCAAACGCTAGGCTTTACGTTGCTCAGTATCGCGATTCATTCAAAGTTTGCTGCAAGCATGAACTAAGGGAGATTTTATTTCAACGCCTAAATCAATTGCCCCCGCAACTGGAAAACTCGGTGTACTGACAGTCGGGTTGGGTGCAGTCGCTTCAACTTTGATTGCCGGTGTCGAACTCGCGAAGCGCGGCAACGGTCTACTCATCGGATCACTGACTCAGTTAGACACGATTCGTCTCGGCAAGCGAACCGATGGGCGCTCGCCATTGATCAAAGATTTTGTACCACTTGCAGATATCAACGACATCGTTTGGGGTGCCTGGGATCCGTTTCCGGATGACGCCTATGTAGCCGCAGTGAGAGCCGGCGTTTTAGAAGGTGCTAAGCACATCGAGTCGATCGCTGAGAGTTTGCGCGATGTGCGGCCGATGAAAGCGGCTTTTGATCGATCATATGTAAAAAATATCGATGCCGACAATGTGATGGGCAAAATCTCGAAGCGTCAAATGCTGAATGCGATTCGTGAGGATATAAACCGTTTCAAAGACGAGAAAAAAGTTGATCGTCTCGTGATGATCTGGTGTGCGTCAACCGAGGTTTACATTGAGGTTGGTCCGACGCACGCCGACTTAGAATCTTTCGAAAAAGCAATTGACGAAAACCACCAGACAATTGCGCCGAGCATGCTTTATGCATATGCGGCAATCTTGGAAGGTGTGCCGTTTATCAACGGTGCACCGAACCTTGCGGTTGATACACCGGTTTTGCGCCAACTCGCGACGAAAAATAAGGTGGCAATTTCAGGTAAAGATTTTAAGACGGGTCAGACTTTGATCAAGACGGTAATCGCACCAATGTTGCGTGCCAGAATGCTCGGACTTGCCGGTTGGTATTCGACGAATATTCTTGGAAATCGCGATGGCGAAGTTTTGGATGACCCCGATAATTTCAAAACAAAAGAAGAATCGAAGCTTGGTGTCCTTGAAGATATTCTTCAACCGCAAAAATTTCCAGATCTTTATGGCGATGTCTCGCACGTGGTGCGAATCAATTATTATCCGCCACGCGGCGACAATAAAGAGGGTTGGGACAACATCGACATCTTTGGCTGGCTGGGTTATCCGATGCAGATTAAAATCGATTTTTTATGTCGCGATAGCATCCTTGCCGCGCCTCTTGCTTTAGACCTGATCTTGTTCATGGATCTGGCACAGCGCGCTGGCCTTGGTGGCATTCAGGAGTGGCTGTCTTTCTATTTCAAGAATCCACAAGTAGCGCCAGGCTTGCATCCAGAGCATGACTTGTTCATTCAATTGACGAAACTGAAGAATAATTTGCGATGGATGATGGGCGAAGATCAAATCACCCATTTAGGTCGCGAATACTACGACGAAGCCTGAAAAAACCTTTTTTAGACGCTGGCAGTTTCACCGCGCAGCGCCGGGTGAATCATTTTTTCGCGCGGCAGGGCGATCGGCAGATATTCACGAATCTTGGCGTCAACTTCTTCTGGAATGTGGCTCGGGAAGTTGTTGTCGAGAACCTGCTTGACTTTGGCGATCGCCACATCAATGATTTGTGGTCGACCCACTTCGTTCCATTCTTTTGGACTCAAACGGTCGCCGACAGCAGGGTAGATGTATTCGGTCTGCATGATGTCAAGCGTTTGTTTGGCACCCAAGTAGTGACCCGGGCCGCCGATAACTGCGGCACGAATCGTTTCAATCGACAAAGACTCGTCGGTGACTTCGATGCCCTTGATTGTGCGTTGCACCGCGCCGACGATGTCATTGTCGAGCACGACGCCTTCGAGTGAGAAGCCGAGCAAACTGCCATGCATGCCGGCAGATTCGTAAATCAAGTTCATGCCGGCGTTGCCAACAAGCGCGTGGTTGTATCCCTTTTCGGCACCAGCCTGTGCGTCAGGAATTTTCGAGTCGCTGATTCCAGACGAAGTGCCGCCAGTGAGATCGTAGAAATGTGCCATCTGCGCACTCGCTGCTGAAAGAATTGCTTGTTCAGGGCTGCCACCCGACATCGCACCCGATCGCAAGTCAGAAACAAATGACCAAGTGCCAAAAATTGCTGGGTGACCAGGCTTGAGTGCGTTGACATATGCCAAACCTGCGAGCACTTCGGCAACTTCTTGCACGAGCGCACCGGCAAGTGCTGCTGGTGCAGTCGCACCGGCTTGACCAGCCGACAACAACAACACGGGCATGCCGCCATAAACGGCAGTTTCGAGGCAACGACATGCATCTGTAGCGAACTTGAGTGGCGGCACGACAAAGCAATTTGACTGACTTACAAATGGACGAGCACGCCACTTGTCTTCGCCACCCGCGATGTCGTGCAACATTCGTAGCGATGCGTCGAGGTGATCGGGGTGCACCCACGAAGTGCCGACATGTTTGGTTGTGCCGCTGACACTCAGATAGCAGGTGTTGATATCCATTTCGGCTGGGTCTGGTAAGTCTCGGGGCACAACGGTGCGCTGATAAAAGTGGATGTGCTCCATTTGATCGACCAGTCGCGCGATGTCATAGGCATCTTGCGAAACTGATTCGCGATATTCGCCAGTTTTAGGGTCAACGATGTAAACAGCCGCACCCGCGGTGCCGAAATAAACTTTTTTGCCCCAAGGCTCCATGTCATATTTCGGGTCTTGTCCGTAAAGCGTGAATTTTCGTGCAGCGATTGACAGCGTGTGTTCGATCAGGCTGCGCGGAAACAGCAACCGACCTTCAGGTGAAAGTTTGCAACCCTTTGGTAGTAGCGCATCAAGACAAGTTGGAATTGCATCAGCTAGGCCAATATTTTCGAGCACGTCAATCGCCGCGTTGTGAATTTTTAAAATTTCGGCATCTGTTAGAGGCTTGTAGCGACCGCTCTCCATGCCTGGGTTTACGGGGCGAATATCAAGAGCGAGTGGTGCGGCGCGAAGTGCGCGACGAGCGCCTGGACCGCCGCGACGATTTGGTTGTTGCGAACTTGTCATGTTGCCATCATATTACGACTTTACGCGCAAACTCTTGGGATCGTAGAACGGATCGAGTGACGCGGTGGCGCTGATACGGTCGCCGGCAACTTCAATTTCGTATTTGCCGTCTGTGACAAATGCTTTGTCAGCCAAGCCGTTTTTGTTCGTGACATAGCCCATGCCGAGTGATGCATTCACAGTGTGGCCGAACATGCCCGAAGTGACGCTGCCGACGAGTTCGCCGTTGCGCCAAATTGGCTCATTGTGATATAGCAATCGCTCTGGGTCGGCGAGCAAAAACTGCACCATTCGTTTGTTGAGGCCTGACTCTTTTTGTTTTGCGAGTGCGTCGCGACCGATGAAGCCACCTTGTTTGTTCATCGCAACGACAAAGCCCAGACCCGCCTCGAGCGGCGTGTCGTCAGGCGAAACATCATGTCCCCAGTGGCGGTAGCCCTTTTCGGTGCGCAATGAGTTGAGTGCGTGATAACCGGCGTGGCGCAGACCGAAATCTTTGCCCGCATTTGTGATTGCGTCGAACACAGACATGGCGAACTCTGTCGGTATGTATATCTCCCAGCCGAGTTCGCCGACATATGTAATGCGATTCGCGCGAACGCGGGCATATGCCAAGTCGATAATCTTCGAAGTGCCGAACGCGAATGCTTCGTTTGAAAGATTGTCTGGCGTGAGCGACTCGAGCAAGGCTCGCGAGTTTGGTCCCATCACGCTCAACACGGCTTGACCCGATGAAACATCTATCGCTATCGCTCGTGCATCTGCCGAAATGTGATCGCGAAGCCATGCAAAGTCGCGTACCTGCGTGGCTGCGGCTGTGACTATTAAATACGAGTCGATTGCTTGGCGCGTAACCGTGAGGTCGGCTTCGATGCCGCCAGTTTCGTTGAGCCACTGTGTGTAGACGATTTTGCCGACAGCAACGTCGACATCGTTGGCGCAAATTTGATTGAGCACCGACATCGCATCTGGTCCTTGCAAGATGAACTTACCGAACGACGATTGATCAAACAAGCCGACAGCGTTGCGTACGGCGTTGTGCTCTTCGGCCGAATATTTGAACCAGTTCTGTTTGCCATATGAATAGACATATTCAGGTTTGACACCAGCAGGGGCGAACCAATTGGTGCGCTCCCAACCAGCGACCTCGCCGAAGCAAGCGCCGCGCTCGGCGAGACGATCGTGCAAAACAGATTTGCGCACGCCACGAGCGGTTTCTGGCTGACGAAATGGCCAGTGCATCGCATACAGCAAGCCGAGCGTCTCGACAGTGCGGTCGTGTAGATATTTTTTGTTGCGTTGATACGGCATCGAGCGACGAACATCGACATCCCAAAGATCCATGGGAGGTTTGCCGTCGAGAATCCAGTCGGCGAGAACTTTGCCAGCGCCACCCGAAGACTGAATGCCGATCGAATTAAAACCAGCGGCGACAAAGAGATTTTCGACATCGGGTGATTCGCCGAGCAAGTAACGATCGTCGGGCGTGAAAGACTCAGGGCCGTTGAAAAATAATCTTATGCCAGTTTTTGCGAGCAACGGCATGCGGTGTGTTGCGGCGGCGACCAGAGGCTCGATGTGTTCAAAATCTTCAGGCAATGAACTAAAAGAGAATTCTTCTGAGATGCCCTTCATGCCCCAGGGTTTTGCCACTGGTTCGAACCAGCCGACCAAAAGTTTGCCGGCGTCTTCTTTAAAATATCCGCAGCCATCTGGGTCGCGAAGCACCGGCATGTTCGGCGAAATTTCGGGCACCGCTTCGGTGACGATGTAAAAGTGTTCGGCGGCATGCAATGGCACGATCGCGCCCGCGGCGTCGCCGAGTTCGCGTGCCCACATGCCTGCGCAATTGACCACGAACTCGCTGCGAATTTCTGATTTCGTGTTGCTGCCATCGCCGAGAGTCGTTTTCACGCCAACGGCTCGGCCATTTTCGACGATTATCGAATCAACTTTGACATTCTCAATTATTTTCACGCCGTGTGAGCGAGCGCCTTTTGCAAGCGCCTGTGTCGTGTCAATCGGATTAACAACACCATCATTCGGCAGATGCACGCCACCAACCAAGTCGTCGACTCGCGCCAGAGGTAGAAGTTCGGCAATCTCGCGTGGTGAAATGATGTTGACATCAAGACCGAAAACGCGTGCCATCGAAGCGCCGCGCTTCAGTTCTTCGAATCGCTCATGGTTTGGGGCGACGGCAACCGAGCCACGTTGCTGAAAACCGGTCGCTTGACCGGTGACTTCTTCAAGAGTTTTGAACAGATTCGTTGTGTATTGCGCGAGGCGTGTCAAGTTGTGAGTTGCGCGTAACTGACCGACCAACCCGGCAGCATGCCAAGTTGTGCCGCAAGTCAGTTGTTTGCGTTCTAGTAAAACAACATCGGTACAACCGCGCAGTGCGAGGTGATAGGCCACACTGCAGCCGACGATGCCACCGCCGACGATTACGACGCGAGCATTGGTCGGTAATTCTGCCATTTGATGCCTCTTATTTTGTTCACTATTTGTTAAGGTACTTTTTAATTCTTTAGCCTTGACAACGCTACAGTTTGTCGCTGAGTTTTTAGAATTTGGTGCCAAAGAAAGTGCGGTTTTGGAGAGGGTGCGGTCAAAGTGATGGGCGAGAGAGCAAAAGTTGTAATTATCGGTGGCGGCATTGCCGGATGTAGCGCGCTTTATCATCTCGCGAAAATGGGCTGTGCAGATGTGTTGTTGCTTGAGCGCGACGAACTCACTTCGGGTTCTACATGGCACGCCGCGGGCAACGTGCCGACATACTCAACTAGTTACAGCGTTATGCAGGTGCAAAAATATTCTGCAGCGCTGTATCGCGAGTTGGCCAAAGACAAAGATTTTCCGATCAGTTATCACGTGACTGGATCTGTGCGTTTAGCGCACAGCGAAGAGCGCATGGCCGAGTTTCGCCATGTCAAGAGCATGGCTCGTGCCAACAACATGGAGTACGACATGCTCACGCCAGCCGAACTCGTTGATCGATATCCGTTGATCGAGACCCACGATTTGCTCGGTGCACTGTGGGATCCACTAGACGGCGACATCGACCCATCGCAAGTAACTCAGGCGATGGCTCGCGCGGCCCGAGCACTCGGCGCGCGCGTACGACGTAATGAGCGAGTCACCGCCTTGCGTCAACACAAAAACTACGAATGGACGGTTACGTCACTTGCGGGCGGAGTCGAAACCGAAATTGAGTGTGAAATTGTGATCAATGCGGCCGGCTATCGTGCGGGCGAATTGATGCAATTAATTGGTCGACATCTGCCGATCATGACAATGGCTCATCAATATTTGATCACAGAAGAAATCGACGAACTTGCTGCACGCAGCGAGCCGTTGCCGCTGCTTCGTGACCCAGACACTTCTTATTATCTGCGTCAAGAACGAAACGGTTTCATTCTCGGACCATATGAGTGGCAAGCGACGCCGATGTGGCTCGATGGTATTCCAGATCAGTTTGCAAACATGTTGTGGTCAGAAGAATTAGAGAGACTTGAAAAACAAATTCTTGATGCAGGTGAGCGTGTGCCCGTGCTTGGTGACGCGGGCATTGCCAAAGTTGTCAACGGACCGATTCCGTATGCGCCAGACGGCAACCCATACCTCGGACCAGAGCGTGGCATGCGCAATTTCTTTCACTGCAACACATTTAGTTTCGGCATCGCTCAAGGTGGCGGTGCGGGCAAAGCAATTGCCGAATGGATACTCACCGGTCGTCCGGAATTCGATTTGTGGTCGATTGACCGCCGTCGTTACAAAGAATATGCAACGACGCAATACACGGTTGATAAAGCAGTCGAGGTTTATCAAAACGAATATGCGATGGGCTTTCCGTTCGAAGAGCGACCTGCGGGAAGACCTGCATATGTTTCGCCGCTCTACGAAAAACTGAAAAAGAAGGGCGCTGCTTACGGCGCACGCGGTGGTTGGGAGCGACCAACTTATTTTGATCCGAAGAATGAAGTGACTGATCATTCGCTGTCGTTCTTTAGGCGCAATGGCTGGCGCAAAGTCGTGGCCAACGAGGTACACGCGGCGCGTAACGGTGTTGCAATTCTTGACCTGCCTGGCTTCACAAAGATCGAAGTCAAAGGCTCAGGTGCGTTTGCGTATCTCGACAATTTGTTGTGCACGAAATTGCCAAAGGTCGGACGCATCAGTTTGGTTTATGCATTGTTGCCCGACGGCAAAGTTCTGAGCGAGTTCACAGTTGTGCGTGTCGCCGAAGACAGTTTCTATCTCGTCGGTGCTGCAAGTTCAGAGTGGCACGACCTGGATGTGCTCGAGATGGCATTGCCGTCAGATGGGTCAGTGACACTGAAGAATGTGACGAAAGATTACGGCTCACTAATTTTAGTTGGGCCGCGTTCGCGAGATGTTTTGTCGCAAGTCACGACATCCGCACTTGATAACGCCGCGTTTCCGTGGTTGTCGATGCGCATGATCGACACAGCAGTCGGCCCTGTGCGCGCGTTGCGCGTCAACTATGTCGGCGAACTCGGCTGGGAGTTGCACGCTTCAAACGATCAGATGGTTGCGCTTTACGATGCAATTTGGAAGGCGGGTGAGCAATATCAAATCGCCGACATGGGCATCTACGCAGTCGACAGTTTGCGACTCGACAAGTGTTATCGCGGATGGAAAGGCGACCTTGAAATTGGCTTCTCGCCGTTCGACGCATCGTTGGATCGTTTCGTCGACCTGACCAAGACATCATTCGTGGGTCGTGATGCGTTGATCGCCGAAAAGGCCGCGGGTTCGAAATATCGGTTCGTGCCAATGATGCTCGACGAAGACGGCGATGCTGATGCACCGTTCTGTGCTTCTGTGTTTAGCGGCGATAAGCGAATTGGTATCGCTACTTCTGGCGGCTGGAGTTTCACACTCAACAAGAGCGTGGCGCTTGCCTATGTGCGCCCCGAGTTTGAGGCGGCTGGCACAAAACTTGAGATTGAAATTTTTGGCGAGCGCAAGAAGGCCACGGTGGGTCAAGAGCCGTTGTTTGACATGCGCAACGAGCGGCTA
Organism: Acidimicrobium sp.; assembly: GCA_002737635.1. Taxonomy (GTDB): domain Bacteria; phylum Actinomycetota; class Acidimicrobiia; order Acidimicrobiales; family Ilumatobacteraceae; genus BACL27. Next base: position 705 of record NSIC01000036.1, on the reverse strand, counting down.
CGGGCATAAATTATTCGGCTATTTGGTCGTTCGTGGCGTATCCTTTGGGGTCTGATTGAGAAGGGTATTTAGTGAAACTTAAATGGAAAAAGGGTGACACGGTCATCTATCCGCAACATGGCGCTTGCATTGTTATGAATATCAAGCGAATGAAAGCATTCGGCAAGACTTCTGATTACCTGATTTTGCGCACAGTGATCAATGAAATGACGTTGTCAATACCCGTCGAACAGATTTCGGCAGTCGGCGTACGCCCGCCAGTTTCTTCGAGTGAGTTGCAAGACTTGGTTTCTGTTCTCGCAAAAGCCGACCCGCGTGTGCCGGCAAACTGGTCGCGACGGTTCAAAAACCACCAAGAAAAACTCAAGAGTGGCGATGTCTATCAAGTTGCCGAAGTTGTGCGAAACCTTGCAGCGCGTGATCGCGATTCAGCGTTGTCGGCTGCTGAAAAAACAATGTATGACAGGGCGCGCGTCAATTTGATTTCTGAAATTCAGCCAGCACTCAAGTGCACAACTGAAGAAGCCGAGGTTTACCTTGACAAGGCGCTCGAAAAGGGTGTGCTCAAGCCGGCAAAAACCGCCACGAAAAGCTCGGCGAAATCGGCTGCGGCAAAAGCGGCTGGAAAAGCTGTGGCTGCCAAACCGGCAACAAAGAAGAAATAGTTTCGCCTCAGGTCTGACGCAAAATGAAAGTTGGTTTTTG